>NZ_JBWKZM010000006.1:0-157868 GCF_059424465.1 Simplicispira sp. GW247-4R2A
TGGGTGATGTGGGTGGGCCGGCCCAGCAGGTCGCGTTCAAAGGTGGTGGTGCGGCCCAGGGCGTCGGTGACGGTGCTGGGCAGGCCCAGGGCGTCGTACTGGGTGGACTGCTGGCCTGTGTCGGCGCTGGTTTCCTGGGTGGCGTTGCCCAGTGCGTCGCGGGCGTACTGGGTGGCGACGCCCTTATAGTCGCTGGCCTGGACGACTGCATCGAGGGCGTTGTAGCTTAGGGATGCGCCATAGCCCGCTGCATTGGTAAGACCGACGACACGTCGCAAAGCATCTAGGGTTCGGCCAGAGTACTGGCCAAGGCCGTTGGTTGCAGCGTACGCTTCTCCGTTGTCGTCATAGTTGTAGCGGGTAGTATGGCCGGCCTGGGTGGTGCTTTCCACGCGGTTGAGGCTGTTGATGTTGCGCACCAGCAGCCACACTTGTTGGCCCTGGGCGTTGCGGATTTCCTCGCGGGTGCGGTTGCCAATGGGGTCGAGTGCATAGCTGGCGCTGGCGCCGCGGTTGTCGCTCCAGCCCACCAAGCGCTGGGCTGCGTCGTACTGGTAGCTGATGCTGTGGCCGTGGGGCAATTGCACGCTTGCGAGCTGGCCGCTGGGGGTGTAGGTGTAGAGGCTGACCAAGCCGCCCGCATTGGCGCTGAGCATGCGCCCGCGCAGATCGTAGGTGTAGGTGTTGACCAGGCCGTTGGGGGCTGTGTGGGTGAGCACGCGGCCCGCTGCGTCGTGGGTGTAGCGATCAATATGGCCCAGGGCGTTGGTGGACTGCGTGAGGTTGCCCAGGCTGTCGTACTGGTAGCTGGTGGTGGCGCCGTTAGGGGCGGTTTCTGTGGCTACGAGGCTCTGGGCGTTGTAGGTCCAGGACGTGGTGCGCGCTGCGCCCGTGGTATCAGTAATCGTTTCCGACAGGCGGTTGCCGCGCTCGTCATAGGTGTAATCGGTTGTCCGGCCTTGCTCGGTGATCCGGGTGGGCAGGCGCCATTGCGGGTGCCAGGTGGTTTGGGTGGTGCGGGATGCGACCCGATTGGACGCTTCGGTAACAGCCAAAGGCAATCTTCGGGACCCATCCCACTGTATATCGGTAACTACTCCTTGGAAATCCGCCATTGAAGTCACCAAGCCTAGATCATTCTGGGTACGCCAGGCTGCATCTGCTTTTCCAGTTGGCGAAAATTTGCTGGCAGACGTCACAGCCCAAATACCTCTGGTGGTACTGAAGCCATAGTATCTATCTGTGCCTAGGGGATCCGTCACCGTTGCCCCAGATGCCGGGACTGGGCTTCCTCCATAATTGACGATGTACCTACCCACTCCCCCTGCTAAAGACGTGGTTGTCGCAACTGCTTTGGCAGCATATTCAAAAGACGCGTACCGTTGACCTTGAATAGAAATTCCAGTCAATAAATTAGGGTAGGCAGAATTTTCATAATGATATGTGCGGAAGGTTTGATCTGCATAGATCACGTTCTGCAGCCGATTTTCATTATCATATAAATATTGAATAACCAACCCATCCGGCACTACTACGCGTGCAATGGCTCCATTCCCCCCGTATTCATATTTGAGAGTTCTTCCAAATGAATCATGTACCTCGGAGAGCAAACCCCCATTATAAACATAGGCAGTAAGCCATCCATTAATCTCCTTTACCAATATCAACTGCCCCTTGGGATTAAAGATATATACTGAATTACTCCCTGCCAGTTGAAGTGTCCAGCCATCCGCACCTTTGGTCAGGACATCAAGACCGTTGGCAGGCCGCCAATCGCCCGGGATACCTCCGTTGCCATAGGTATCTCGTACAAACAAACGCTCTTCGCCGCCGGGCAAGTCGATTTTGAGCGCATAAGCAGCAATTTGATTGAAACCCGCGGCATGGTTGTGCCTCCAGGCACGGCCTTGCCCATAATCTTTGGTAAAATTATCGGTGGCCCACCGGCTGCGGAAGTAACGCTCCACTCCAAGCGTGCCAACGCCCCCATCGGCATAATCTAATTCAGTCCGTATTTTTTCACCAGCCGGAACAACAATGGGCGCACCGACCATGCCTCCATCTGCGTATTTCCCCCAAAAGTCTGTGTACTTCGCTGCCGTGCAAGAGTTCTGCGTCGATGTAATTGGCGCAACATTAAGTGGAATTGGAATTTGTTTTTGACACCACAAACTATTTCCATCAAGATAAAGGATCCACTCATTTTCCCCATCTAGCAAAATACTCTCTTGGTCACAGTACCCATAGCGTGTTATCTCTCTCTCGGGATAAACATTCAACTTTCCATCAATTGTTCTATATACATCCCACATGTACGATGAAGGTAATCCATTATAATTTGAAGAGGCATTCTCGCCTCTAAGATTTGATATCTCGTAGTGAACGATATTTGTATTCCATGAGGCGTATCGCGCCTTGACTTCTGCAAACGCCTCATCGAGAGTATTAAAATACATTAGCTGAGGGCTTCGCCCCGATGCAGAGGTGAATTTATACATAGGATCTTTTTTGACAATCTGAACCTCTGCCAATGCCACATCCTGGACAGCAAAAATCAGCAACAAAAAAACAGAAACGAATTTTTTAATAATTGTCATAATCCCCTCATATTTTTCTAAGCGAATACTAGTTTCAATGCACTGCTACAACTATCACCCCGTATTCCTCAACCCGCTGCAATTCCATCGATCAAAATGTGAATCCCGGTCTGCACTCGCTCGTCACCCTGCCCTGTGCGCCAGCGGCGAATCAGCTTGACCTGCAGGTGGTGCTGCGGGTCGATGTAGGGGGAAGCGGTGGCGAACCGCCTTGTGTCTTCAGCGGGGCCGCGAAAACGCAGCGGCAAACTCTTGCATTTTGGCGCTCAGCGTTCCAGCGCCTGTTTGAGATCCATCAACAGGTCGTCCGGGTGCTCAATCCCCACACTCAGTCGAATCATGCCTTCGGTCACGCCACCTGCGGCGCGCGCCTCGGGCGAGACAAAGCTGTGCGTGGTGCTGGCCGGGTGGCAGGCGAGGCTGTCCACATCGCCGAGCGATACGGCCTGCGCAAAAAGCTTGAGCGCGTTGAGCATGCTGGCAGCAGCGGAGCGCTCGCACTGGGCCAGTTCGAAGGTCACCATGCCGCCAAAGCCGCCTTCCATCTGGCGCTGCGCCAGGGCGTGCTGCGGGTGGCTGGGCAAACCCGGGTAGTGCACGGTGCGCACGGCGGGGTGGCTGGCCAGAAAACCAGCCACCGCCTGCGCGCCTTCGCAATGCGCCGCCATGCGCAGCGGCAGCGTCTTGATGCCGCGCAGGAACAAAAAGGCCTCCTGCGCCGCGAGGCTGGCACCGATGTGGCCCAGGCCCGTCTTGCGGATTTGCGCAATGTGCCCCGCCCTGCCCGCCACCAGCCCGCCCGTGGCGTCGCCGTGGCCGCCCAGGTACTTGGTCATGGAATGCACCACCAGGTCGATGCCATGCGCCAGCGGGCGTGTCAGGCACGGCGTGCAGAACGTGTTGTCGGCCACGGTGAGGGCGCCGTGGGCACGGGCCGTGGGGGCAACGGCCGCCAGGTCGTGCATCTGCAGACTGGGGTTGGTCAGCGGCTCCACCCAGACCATGCGCGTGGCGGGGCTGAGCGCCGCCGCCAGGCCGGTGGCTGTGGCGTCGGTCACGCGCAGGCCCCAGCGTTCGCCCAGCGAGCGCAGCAGGCCTTCGGTGCCGCCGTACAGCGGGCCCAGAAACACGAGTTCGTCTCCGGGTTGCAACAGTGCCAACACCGTGGCGGCCGTGGCCGCTGTGCCACTGGCAAAGGCCACCGCCGCCTCGGCGCCTTCCAGGTCGGCCATCTTGGCCTCCAGCGCGGCCACGGTGGGATTGCCGTAGCGGCCGTAGCGGTAGCCCTCGGCCTCACCGGCAAAAATGGCCGCGCCGCGTTCCAGGCTGCCATAGGCAAAGGCCGTGCTTTGGGTGATCGGCATGGCGATGGCGCCGCTGGCGGGATCGGGGTGCTGGCCGGCGTGGACGGCGCGGGTGCGAAGGTGGGTCATGCAAGCTCTTTCAGGCGCAAAGGGCGCCATTCTTAAACAATTTGATAGCACTCTCTATAGAACAGGTATGCGCTAGCCCTGGTTTTATACCTAACTCCATCTTGCGAGAGCCCAGCCGGCGGCGGCGGCAAAGGCCACCACCCAGACCGGCGGCAGCCGCGCGAGGCTGAGCAAGGCCCAAGCCGCCAGCGCCAGGGCGGCATCGGCGCGGCTGTGGATGGCGCCCGTCCAGACCGGGTCGTACAAAGCGCTGAGCAGCAGCCCCACCACGCCCGCATTGACGCCGGCCATAGCCCTGCGCATGCCTTGGCGCTGGCGCAGCACCTCCCAGAAAGGCAGCGTGCCCAGCAGCAGCAGAAATCCAGGGAGAAAGATCGCGCAGAGCAGCAACAGCGCGCCCGCCACGCCGTGCCAGGCGCCTGGCAGCAGCGCGCCGAGGTAGGCGGCAAAACTGAACAGCGGCCCGGGCACGGCCTGCGCCGCGCCGTAGCCGGCCAGAAAATCGCCCTGGGACACAAGGCCCGCCGGCACCACGCTTGCCTCCAGCAAGGGCAAGACCACGTGCCCACCGCCAAAGACCAGGGCGCCAGCGCGGTACACGCCGCTCATCGCCGAGAGCGCCGGTGACCCGGTGCCAGCGGCCCACAGCGGCAGCACCCCCAACAGCGCGAAAAAACCACCAGGGCCACGACGGCCAGGGACCGGGACACCGCAATCGCCGGCGCCGCTATCGCATCGTTTGCATCGGACACGGCAGCGCCCGCCCTTGTGTCCCGCAGCCACCACAGGCCGAGCAGGCCGCACAGCAGCAAAGCCACCAGTTGCGCAGCCGCCGTGGGCGCGAGCAAGGTGAACAAGGCGGCAAGCATGGCCAAGGCGGCGCGCGGCCGGTCTGGGCAGAGGCTGCGCGCCATGGCCCACACCGCCTGCGCCACCACGGCGACGGCCACTACCTTGAGGCCATGCACCCAACCCGCCGCGGCAAGCGCCGGATGGGCCGACAGGGTCTGGGCAAACAGCAGCAGCGCGGCGGCAGAGGGCAAGGTAAAACCCGCCCAGGCAGCCAGCGCCCCCCAGAGCCCGGCGCGGGTCATGCCCAGCGCCATGCCCAGCTGGCTGCTGGCCGGGCCGGGCAGGAACTGGCACAGCGCCAGCAGCTCGGAGTAGCGCGCGTCGCCCAGCCAGCGGCGGCGCTCTACCAGCTCGGCGCGGAAATACGCCAGGTGCGCCACTGGCCCGCCGAACGAGGTCAGCCCAAGGCGCAAAAAGGTGAGAAATACCTCCAGAAAGGCCGAGACACGCCCGCCGCCGCCAGGGGCCGTCATGCTGCCATCGTGTCCGGGGATCGGCCGCGCTGAAGGAAACACGGCACTAGGGCGTATCGGGAAACAGCGCCGCCCAGCAGGCCGGATCACCCGCCAGCAGGTCGAGATCGGCGGTCGTCGGCTGGTCGCAGGGCTTGGCGCCAAGCGTTTGCGCCAGGGCAATGGCGGCGGGCGAAAAATAGGCAATCACCTCGCACTGCAAGCGGCCTTCCAGCTCGTGCCGGGCGAAGACGGCCATGTCGGCCGGACGGCCTGCGGCCGCGAACAAGGGCTCGAACTGCTCGCGCAATTGTTCCTTGGGCTCAAAGGCCAGAACCCCATCGCCCAGCGATTGGGAAAACCAGGTCTGCATGGTGAGGTCCTTTCTCTCAATATTTCGCGGGGACAGTGCCATCGGCAACCCTAGCCCGCACGCAATGGCCGTGTTGCAAGCAATGCCTTCAAGGCGGCTGCCGTGCGCGCTGCCGCGCCCCGGTGGGCGGTGGAAAACGCCTCGGCCTGCACGCGCCCAAGGGCGAGCCGGGCGCGGTCACCCGCCCATTGGCCTGCGGCCAGCATGCCCGCGGCCATACCGGCCACGCGCACGGCGGCGCCTGCCTTGCAGGCCTGCTCGGCCACCTCGGCAAAGTTGAAGGTATGGGGGCCCATCACCACGGGGCAACCGCAGGCCGCCGCCTCGATCAGGTTCTGGCCACCCAGCGGCGCAAAGCTGCCGCCCAGCAGCGCCACATCGGCCAGGCCGTAGTACAGCGCCATCTCGCCCAGGGTATCGCCCAGCCACACATCGGCATCCTGCGGCGGCTGGCCCCACTGGCTGCGGCGTGCGACGCGCAGGCCAGCACTGCTGAGCAGGGCAAACACTTCGTCAAAGCGCTGCGGGTGGCGCGGAACCATCAGCCATTGCACGGCCTGGGGCACTTGATTTGCTTCTATATTGATAGCTTGAAGCGCTTGTCCCACCTGCGCTGGAGCCCTATTTTTTATAAAATTTTGCAGCCAAAGCGCTTCTTCGCCCTCGCGGCTGCTGGCCAGCAGCAGCACGGGCCGCGAGCAGGCCGCGCGCCATTCGCGGCCCTGGGCGAGCTGGGCGGCGTCGGGCTCGGCGTCGAACTTGAGGTTGCCCAGCACGCCCTGGACGGGAGCGCCCACTTGGCGCAAGCGCTCGGCGTCGGCGTCGGTCTGCGCCCAGACGGCTCTCAGGCCGCTGTAGGCCGGGCGAGAGAGGCTGGCGAAACGCAAGGCCGCCGCCAGCGATTTTTCGCTCAGGCGCGCGTTCGCCAGCACCAGCGGCACGCCGCGTGCCTGGCACCCGGCGACGAGGTTGGGCCAGACTTCGGTTTCCATCAGGATGCCCACCGCAGGGTGAAATTTCCGCAGAAAGCGCTCGACCGCGCCACGCGTGTCCCAGGGCTGCCAGACCTGGATATCCCCTGGCAGCAGCAGGCGCTCGCCCTCCGCCCGGCCGGTGGCGGTGCCGTGGGTCAGCAGCAAACGCATGTCGGGCCATTGCGCACGCAGCTCGGCCAACAAAATGCCGGCGGCGCGGGTCTCACCGAGCGAGACGGCGTGAATCCACAGGAAACGGCCCTGGCCGCTGGTGCTGCTCAACGGCATCAGGCTGTCGAGCGGACGGGCGTAGTAGCCAAAGCGCTCGGCCACTGCCGTGGCGTAGCCTTTCTCGGCGCGGGCGCGGCGGCGCAGCTTGCGCCGCACCAGGGGCTGGGCCAGCCAGACCAGCACCGAATACAGCCAGAGTGCAGTGCTTGCCATGGGCGGGTGCATCCCGTGTCAGTGCGCAGCCGACTGCAACTGGGCATCCGGCTTGGCGCGGCGCAGCAAGGCCAGCATGCCAGCTTCGATGCGCGCGAGCGCCTCCGGCGTTTGCCCCTCGAAACGCAGCACCAGCACCGGCGTGGTGTTGCTGGCGCGGATCAGGCCAAAGCCATCGGGCCAGTCCACGCGCAGACCGTCAATGGTGTTGAGCCGGGCCGGTGCAGGAAAGGTATCGGCGGCCAGCTTTTGCAATGCCTCGCTGACGCGGTGCGGCTCGCCCTCCTCGCAGACCACGTTGAGCTCGGGCGTGGAGCAGCTGGTGGGCAGGGCTTCGAGCACGGCGCCGGCATCCGGGCTGCGGCTCAAGATTTCGAGCAAACGGCAGCCGGCGTAGGTGCCGTCGTCAAAGCCGTACCAGCGCTCCTTGAAGAAGATGTGGCCGCTCATTTCGCCGCCGAGCGGCGAATCCAGCTCTTTCATGCGCGCCTTGATGAGCGAGTGGCCGGTTTTGTACATCACCGGCACGCCGCCGGCCGCTTCAATGGCGGGCGCCAGGCGCTGGGTGCATTTCACGTCGAACAAAATGCTGGCGCCGGGTACGCGGGAGAGCACGTCGCCCGCAAACAGCATCATCTGGCGATCCGGGTAGATGTTGGCGCCGCTCGGCGTCACGATGCCCAGACGGTCCCCATCGCCGTCGAACGCCAGGCCGAGCTCGGCGTCGCCCGACTGCAGCGCGGCGATCAAATCGCGCAGGTTCTCGGGTTTGCTCGGGTCGGGGTGGTGGTTGGGGAAATTGCCGTCTACCTCGGAAAACAGCTCGGTCACTTCGCAGCCCAGCGCGCGAAAGATGGCCGGGGCCGTGGCGCCGGCTATGCCGTTGCCGCTGTCGATGACGATCTTCATCGGCCGCGCCAGCTTCACGTCGCCCAGAATGCGCGCGCGGTAGGCTGGCAGCACGTCGGCGTGGCCCATGCTGCCGCCGGCGGCGAGCTTCCAGCTGCGCGCTTCGATGGTGCGGCGCAGCGCCTGAATCTCGTCGCCAAAGATGGCGCGGCCGGCCAGGACCATCTTGAAACCGTTGTAGTCCTTGGGGTTGTGGCTGCCAGTGATCTGAATGCCGCTGGTGCACAGCGTGCTGGCGGCGAAATACAGCATGGGCGTGGTGCATTGGCCGATGTCGATCACGTCGAGGCCGGTTTCGGCCAGGCCCAGAATCAGTGCGGTGGACAGTTTGCTGCCCGAGAGGCGGCCGTCGCGCCCCACGGCCACGCGGCGCTCGCCCGCCTCCATCGCCGCCGTGCCAAAGGCCCGGCCCAGGCAACGGGCCACGGTTTCGTTCACGGTTTCGGGCACCACGCCGCGAATGTCATAGGCTTTGAAAATGGCGGGAGACAGGTGCACGGGGTGGTCTTTCTTCGTCAATAGGGCAGCGGCAAACGATTGTAGGGGCCTGCCATGCCGTACCTTTCCAGCCGCCTTCCAGCCAAAATCCGCAGGTCCGAAAATGGCTAGCAATCGTTTGGCACGGCCCTATCATTTGTCCATGCCCCGCTCGCCATCCCGTATGAAAAACACCGCTCAGGCCGCACCCGCCGATGCCGGCCGCTACCTGGCGCTGTGCGCCCGCGATGCACGCTTTGACGGGCAGTTCTTTACGGGCGTCACGTCCACCGGCATCTACTGCCGCCCGGTCTGCGCCGTGCGCACGCCCCGGCGCGAAAACTGCCGCTTTTTCGATCTGGCGGCGCAGGCCGAGCAGGCCGGGTTTCGCCCCTGCCTGCGCTGCCGGCCCGAGGTGGCGCCGGGCCAGTTGGCCTGGTCCACGCAGGACGCCACCGCCCTGCTGCTGCAGCACGCACTGCGGCTGATTGCCAGCGGTGCCGAGGGCGCAGCCCCGGTGGCCCAGCTGGCGCAGCGCCTGGGCGTGAGCGACCGGCACCTGCGGCGCATCTTTGAAGCGCGCCTGGGCATTACGCCGCTGCAGTACCTGCAGACGCAGCGCCTGCTCACCGCCAAGCACCTGCTGACCGATACCCGTTTGAGCACGACGCAAGTGGCGCTGGCCAGCGGTTTTGGCAGCGTGCGGCGTTTCAACGACGCGTTTGCCCGGCAGTACCGCCTGAACCCGACGCAATTGCGCCGCAGCAGCGCCGCGCCAGCACCGGATACCGCGCCATCGGGCAATCCGCAACCGACCCTGGCGCTGCGCCTGGCCTACCGCCCGCCGCTGGACACCGCAGCGCTGCTGGGTTTTTTCGCCACGCGCCAGATCCCGGGCATGGAACAGGTCGAGGGCAGCGGCGGCAGCGCCGAACTGCGGCGCACCGTGAGCCTAGGCAGCGGTGCACAGGCGTGCAATGGCTGGATTGCCCTGCGCTTTCACCCCGGGCGCTGCGAACTGCTGCTGGAGGCAAGCGACAGCCTCGCGCCGCAACTGGGCGCGGTCATGCGGCGCGTGCGCGGCATGCTGGACCTGGACGCGGACCCGGCGGCCATCAACGCGCGGCTGCATGCGGATTTTCCGGACGGCGACGGTCTGCGCGTGCCCGGTGCCTGGGACGGTTTCGAGACCGCCGTGCGCGCCGTACTGGGCCAGCAAATCACCGTAGCGGCCGCACGCACCCTGGCGGGCCGGCTGGTGGCGAGCCTTGGCGAGCCCATCGCCACGCCGTGGCCCGCGCTCAGCCACCTGTTTCCCAGCGCGGCGGTGCTGGCGGCTGCGTCCGGCGATTCCCTCGGGCAACTGGGCATTGTTCGCCAGCGCCAGGGCGCGATTGCCGCGCTGGCGCGGGCGGTGGATTCGGGCGAGTTGCGCCTGGAGCCTGGCGCCGACGTGGAGCGCACCCTGTCGCAATTGCGCGCCCTGCCCGGCATTGGCGACTGGACGGCCCAGTACATCGCCATGCGGGTGCTGCGCTGGCCCGACGCCTTTCCCGCCGGTGACGTGGCGCTGCAATCGGCCCTGGGCGTGCGGCGCGACCCGCGCCCGGCGCGCGCTGCCGAGGCGGCCTCCACAGCCTGGAAGCCCTGGCGCAGCTACGCCGTGGTGCGCGCCTGGGCCAGAGGAGCGGCGCCATGACAAGGCCTGAAGCTATTAACTTTATAGCTGTTAGCGCTTACCCAATAAGCGCTAGAGGCCATTTTCATTCATAATTTCAGCGCTTTCCTGCCTTTCGGCCGCAGTCTGGCGCACCCACCACCCCGCAGGACATCTACCATGCATTTCCATCCCGACACCGTGCAATCCCGCGTCGACACGCCCTTGGGGCCCGTGCGCCTGGCGGCATCGCCTGCCGGCCTGTGCGGCCTGTGGTTCGAAGGCCAGAAGCACCTGCCCGCGCAGCTCGGCGGGGCTGGCGCCTGGCCGATGGCACCCGCCCACCCCGTGCTGGCGGCGGCGTCCGCGCAGCTCGGCGACTGGCTGCGGGGCGAGCGCCACGGTTTCGATCTGCCGCTGGACCTCTCGGGCGGTACGCCGTTCCAGCAAGCGGTCTGGCGCGCGCTGCTGGGCATTGCCTGGGGCCAGACGCTCAGCTATGGCCAGGTGGCACGGATCGCTGGCGCCGCGGCCGCGGTGCGCGCCGTGGGCGCGGCCGTGGGGCGCAACCCGATTTCGCTGGTGGTGCCCTGCCACCGCGTGCTGGGTGCCAACGGGGCGTTGACTGGCTATGCCGGTGGGTTGGAGCGCAAGCACGCCTTGCTGGCCATGGAGGCTGCCGCGCCCCTGGCGCCGGGTGCGCGCACCGCCGCGCGGCTGGCCGCATGAGCGGCGCCGACGGTACGCGCCCGGCGGTGCACTGGGTACGCGAATTCTTTCTGCTCTCCAGCCTGTGGGGCGCATCGTTTCTGTTCATGCGCCTGGGCGCGGCCGAATTCGGGCCGCTGCCGACAGCGGGCCTGCGCGTGGCGCTGGCGACAGTATTCCTCTGGCCCATCCTGGTGCAGCAAGGCCAATGGCCGGCCCTGCGCAAGCACTGGCGGCCGGTGCTGCTGGCAGGCGTCATCAACTCGGCGATTCCGTTTGCGCTGTACGCCTGGGCGGTGCTGCACATCACCACCGGGCTGGCCTCCATCCTGAACGCCACGGTGCCGCTGTTTGGCGCCATCGTCGCCTGGCTCTGGCTGGGCGAGCGCATCGGGCGTCTGCGCTCGCTGGGCCTGGCGCTGGGGTTTCTCGGCGTGGCGCTGCTGGCCTGGCGCGCGCCGGGCGGTGCCGGCGGCAAGTCCGACCTGGCGCTCTGGGCCGTGGCAGCCTGCCTGGGCGCGACCACGTGCTACGCGCTGGCCGCCAGCTACGCCCGGCGCTACCTGGGCGGCATTCCGCCGCTGGCGACGGCCACGGGCAGCCAGTTGGGGGCGGCGCTGTTCCTGGCACTGCCCATCGCCTGGGCCTGGCCGGCGCAGATGCCGGGCCTGCGCGCCTGGCTTGCCGTGGTGGCGATTGCGGTGCTGTGCACGGGGATTGCCTACATCCTGTACTTTCGCCTCATCGTGCATGCCGGGCCCAGCCGGGCGCTGGCCGTCACTTTTCTCGCGCCGGTGTTTGCCGTGCTGTACGGGGTGGTGTTTCTGAGCGAAACCGTGACCTTGTGGATGGCGGGCTGCGCGCTCGTTATCGTGCTGGGAACCTTGCTTTCGACGGGGCTGCTGGGCCCCGGCGTGCTGCGTTGGGGCACCGGAACACGGGCTCCCTGAAATCGCTGCGACACGCCTGAGCTTGCCCTAAACTGCGTTCATGCTGCGCCAGTCCCACCGCATTGCCTCTGTTCCAGTCGCCGAGTCAGGGGGCGCCGCGGCTTTGCGGGATGAGGAGTTGCAGGCGCTGCAAGCGTCTGAAGCCAAATTCAGCGCCATTTCCATGCTCTTGCCTGACCCCTGCGGCATTACGCGCGTGGCTGATGGCCGCTACATCGAGGTCAACCCGGCGTTTTGCGCCATGTTTGGCTTGGCGCGTGAGCAGGTCATTGGGCGGACTGCGACAGAGCTGGGCATTTGGGCGGGCCCGCAGGAGCGCGAACGCCTTGTGGCCGCCCTGTCGGTGGAGGGCCGAGCCGACCGTCTACCGCTCACGGTGCGCGCGCGCGGTCGCGAAGCGCTTGGGCTGATGTCGGCGCGCGCGATACAGATTGAAGACGAAGCCTGCATGGTCTTCATATTTCACGACATGACGCAGGAGCGACGCATCTACGACGACCTGGTCGCGGCGCACGCCCTCCTGACCCAGGCCGGCCACATGGCGCGGTTGGGGGCCTGGGAAACCGACGCTACTGGAACACTGCAGCATTGGTCGGAAGTCTGCTGCGAGGTGCATGGCCTGGCGCTTGGCGCACCTCCTCCGGCCGACTACATCAATGTGTGCGTTGCGCCGCGATGGCGCGATACCCTGCGCAACGCTGCCCGCGCCTGCCTGCGCGACGGCACCTCCTGGACCTTGGAACTGGAGATCATTCACGCCGACACCGGGCGGGTCCAGTGGATGCGGGCCCACGGCGAAGCCGTGCGCGATGGCGATCGCACCTTGCGCATGCGTGGCGTTATGCAGGACATCAATGCCGCGCACCACGCCGAGCAGGCACTGCGGGAATCGCAGCAGCGCTTTCGGCTTATCTTTGAAATGCTGCCCTACCCCATGGGCATCACGCGCTGCGAAACTGGCGCGTACGTGGACGTCAACCCCGCGTGGGAGGCCATGACCGGCATCAAGCGCGCCGAAGCCTTTGGGCGCACGGTGCTGGAGCTGGGCCTCTACAGCGAGGAAGAGCGCCGGCGCATCCTGGCCCACGCCAGCAGCGACAACGGCATCGCGCCAGTGGAGTGCACCCTGCGCCCCCACGTTGGCGAGCCGCGTACGGTGCAGCAGGCCACCCGGAAAATCCTCCTCGGCACCACCGAGTGCTGGCTGTTTGCCCTGCACGACATCACCGATCGCAAACGCGCCGAAGATGCCGTGCGCGAGCGCGAGGCAGTGCTCAGCCTGACGCTGGAAGCGGCGTCGGTGGGCCGGTGGGATTGCGACATTGTCAGCGGCATGACGACCGGCGATGCCCGTTGGCACCAGATGCGCGGCGTGGACCAGCCGGAGGGCCGTGCCGTGCACTTTGACCTGTGTGGTGGCGCCAAAGACGGGCCGCGCATTTACGCGGAACTCCGGCGCCATGCGCGCCACCCCGACACTTCGTTTGACCTCGTCACCACCGTGCCGGGCGCATTGGAAAACCATCGCTGGATGCGCAACCTGGGGAAAATTGTCGACTGGTACCCTGACGGCAAGCCACGCCGGATACTGGGCGTCACCATCGACGTGACGGGCCAGCGCGAGCAGGAAATACTGCTCCAGCACCTCGCCCACTACGACGCCCTGACCGATCTGCCCAACCGTGTGCTGCTGGCGCAGCAGCTGACCGACGCCATGGCGCAGGCCCGCGCCAGCGGCCAACTGCTGGGGGTGGCGTACCTGGACCTCGATGGCTTCAAGCCCGTGAACGACCGCTTCGGCCATGCGGCGGGCGACCAGTTGCTGCGCACGGCGGCAGAGCGCCTGAAAGCGGCGCTGCGCCCACAAGACTGCGTGGCGCGCCTGGGCGGGGATGAATTTGCCATTCTGCTGCCTGAGCTTGCCGCCACCGAAGACGCCCAAAACGCGCTCAAGCGCCTGATGCGCAGCATCTCTGCGCCCTACACGCTTGAGGGCGAAGCCATCTCGGTGACGGCCAGCATCGGCTTCACCCTGTACCCACGCGACGACGCCGACGCCGATACCCTGCTGCGCCATGCCGACCAGGCCATGTACGCCGCCAAGCAGGCAGGGCGCAACCAGTTCCAGGAGTTCGACGCGGCCCAGGAGCGCGCACTTCGCCATACGCGCGCCCAAGTCGTGCAATTGCGCGAAGCCCTGGCGACAGGGCAGTTCGAGCTGTACCTGCAGCCCAAGGTGGATATGCGCCTGGGCACGGTCGTGGGCGCCGAAGCACTGGCGCGCTGGAACCACCCGGAACGCGGCGTGCTCTCGCCAGCGGCCTTTCTGCCGCTCATCGAGGGCACGGAACTCGATACGCAGTTTGGCACCTGGGTGGTGCAATCGGGCCTGGCGCTGATCGAGCGTTTGGCGGACAGCGGCCTGCCGCTGCCCGTCAGCATCAACATCGCGGCGCCGCACCTGCAGCAATGCGGCTTTGCCGAATGGATGGGAGGCGAGGTCGCCGCACACCCGCAAGTACCGGCCCACCTGCTCGACATCGAGATCACCGAAACAGCGCAACTGCTGGACATCGAGAACGTGGCGCTGACCTTGCAAAAGCTGCGCGCCCTGGGCATCACCATCTCGCTCGATGATTTCGGCACCGGGTACTCATCGCTCACCTACCTGCGGGGCCTGCCGCTCAATACCCTCAAGATCGACCAGAGCTTCGTCGGCGGCATGCTGGCCGAGGCCGGCGACCTGGCCATCGTCCAAGGCGTGATCGGCCTGGCGCGCTCGTTTGGCTACCGCGTGATAGCCGAGGGCGTGGAGACCGAAGACCAGGGCCTGATGCTGCTGCAAATGGGCTGCGCCCAGGCGCAGGGCTACTTCATTGCCCGGCCCATGCCGGTGGCGCAATTTCTGGGCTGGGCGGCGTCCTGGCAAGCGCCAGCAGCCTGGCAGCCGTGACGCCCGCCCGCTGCGAAGTTTTAAGTAAAATCAGGCTCTAGCGCTTATCCCATAAGCGCTAGCAGCTACTGATTCAATAGCTCATTCGCCCACCATGGCGCGCACTTGCTGCAGCGCTGTCGGGTCTTCCATGGTCGTCAAATCGCCGGGGTCGCGCCGCTCGGCCACGGCCTGCAGCACGCGGCGCAGCAGCTTGCCGCTGCGCGTCTTGGGCAGTGCGGTGACGAAGAACACGCGCGATGGCCTGGCCACGGCGCCCAGTTGCTTGTCCACCTGCTTCATGACTTCGCCTTCGAGCTTGAGGCGCGCTGCGGCGTCGTCAAGCCCCGTCGCATCGCGCGGCACGGCAAACGCCATCGCCACCTGGCCTTTGAGGCTGTCGGCCACGCCCACCACGGCGACTTCGGCAATGTTCGGGTGCGACGAGATCGATTCCTCGATCTCGCGCGTCCCCAGGCGGTGGCCGGCGACGTTGATCACGTCGTCGGTACGGCCGAGGATGAAGTAGTAGCCATCGGCGTCGCGAATGCCCCAATCGAAGGTGCTGTAGATCTGCCGGCCGGGGATGGTGCTCCAGTAGGTGCTGACGAAGCGCTCGTCGTCGCCCCAAATGGTCTGCAGGCAGCCGGGGGGCAGCGGGCCTTCGATGGCGACCACGCCCTTCTGATTGGGCGCTGTCAGCTCCTCGCCGGTGGCCTCGTCGATCAGCTTGACGTTGTAGCCGTACATGGCCTTGCCGGGGCTGCCAAAGCGCGTGGTCTGCTGCTCGATGCCGTTGGCCAGCGTGAGGATGGGCCAGCCGGTTTCGGTCTGCCAGTAGTTGTCGATGATGGGCACGGCCAGCGCGTCGCTGATCCACTGCGCCGTCGGCTCGTCGAGCGGCTCGCCGGCCAGCCACAGGGCCTTGAGGCTGGAGACATCGTATTTTTTCAGCCAGGACGGGTCTTGCTTCTTGAGCACGCGCACCGCCGTTGGCGCCGAGAACATGTGCGTGACCTTGTATTTTTCGACGATGCTCCACCAGACGCCAGCGTCAGGCCGCGTCGGCAGGCCTTCGTACATGATGGTGGTCAGGCCGGCGATCAGCGGGCCATAAATGATGTAGCTGTGGCCCACCACCCAGCCGATGTCGCTGGTGGCGAAGTACACCTCGCCAGGACGCGCGTCGAAAATGTGCTTCATGCTGGCCGCCAGTGCCACCGTGTAGCCGCCGGTATCGCGCTGTACGCCCTTGGGCTTGCCCGTGGTGCCGCTGGTGTAGAGCGTATAGCTGGGGTGTGTGGAAGGCAGCCACTCGCAGGGCACCTCGGCATCAAGGTGCTGCGCGCGCAGTTCGCCCCACAGGTGGTCGCGCCCGGCTTCGAGTTGCATCGGTACCAAGCCCCGGTCCACCAGCAGCACGGCCTGCGGCTTGTGGCTGGCCAGGCGAATGGCATCATCGAGCAGCGGTTTGTACGCCACGGCCTTGCCGCCGCGCGAACCGGCGTCGGCGCTGACGATCAGCACCGGCGTTGCATCGTCGATGCGGGACGCCAGCGACCCCGAGGCAAAACCGCCAAACACCACGCTGTGCAAGGCGCCAATGCGCACGCAGGCGAGCATGGCAAACGCGGCTTCGGCCACCATGGGCATGTAGATCAAGACCCGGTCGCCCTTTTTGACGCCCAGCGCCCGCAGGCTGGCGGCCATGCGCTGCACCTCGGCGTGCAGTTCGCGGAAGCTGTAGCTGCGCTCGGTGTCGGTTTCGGTGGAAATGGCGACCAGTGCGGCCTGGTCCGCACGCTCAGCCAGGTGGCGGTCCACCGCGTTGTGGCACAAATTGGTGGTGCCGCCGACAAACCAGCGCGCAAACGGCGGATTGCTGTAGTCGCAGACCTGCTCGGGCGGCGTCTGCCAATCGATCAGCCGGGCCTGGGTGGCCCAGAAGTTGTCGCGCTGATCAATGGATTGACGGTAAAACTTGGCGTAGCTGGTCATGGAACAGGTCTCCTGGAACGACTCAATAGCCGCATGGTACGGCGATTCTGAATTCATAATTATTCATGACGGGCTTGCGGGAAGCTGACGCACCCGTCTGGCCAAGCGCACCCTATTTGATGAGTGCAAGCGCCTGGCGGAAAGCCGAATGCTCACAGCTGCCCAGCCACTCAAAGCCCACCATCTCGGTCGTGACCAGCTCGGCCCCTGCGCCTGCCAGGCGGTCGTAGGCGGCGTCCCGGCTGCGCTCGGTGCGCGAGCTGCATGCGTCGGTTACCACCCAGACCTCGAATTCGTCTTCCAGCAGGCCGAGAGCGGTTTGCAGCAGACAGACATGTGCCTCACAGCCAGCGATGACGATGCTGTTGCGGGGTGGCGCGGCCTGCGCCGTCTTCTGCAGGTGTTTGGGCAGGCTGCGGGCGTTGCCCGCCGGGGGCTTGGCGGGTGGGCGCAGCCACTCGCCCAGGCCTTCTTCGGCAGCGCTGAAATGCATCTTGGCCAGCGTGTCCTTGCACAGGGCGCGCAGCCGCTCGTCGTTGTGTCCCAGGCGCGAGGGGTTTTGCTCGGTGCCCCACACCGGCACGTCCATCAGCTTGGCAAGTTGCGCCAAGCGAACGGCGTTGGCCAGCGTAGCCTCTGCGTCGTGGATGACCGGCATCAGGCGCTCCTGGTAGTCCACCAGCACCAGTTGGCATTCGGAGGCTTCAAGCAGCATTGGGTTTCCTTCTCTTATTTTGCAGATAGCGCCATTGTCGCCGTGCAGGTCACGCCGACAATCACACCGGCACCGCAGCCAGCACTTGGACCAAGGCTTGTGCCAGCGCGTCGGCCATGAACACGCAGTTGCTGGCATGGGGGATGCAATCGGTGCTCCAGAAATCGCCGATTCCGGCGCCGTGCAAGGCGGCGAGATCCGCATCCGACAAGAGCGCGTGCGTCACCGCCACATCGACCGATGCCGCGCCCGCCGCCAGCAGCAGCCTTGCCGCTTCAGCCAATGTGTGGCCAGTGCTGGCCACATCGTCCAGCAGCACCACGCTGCGCCCCGCAAGGGGCACTTGCGGCAGCGTCACCGTAACGCTGCGGTCGCCTTCGCGCGTCTTGTGGCACACCGCATGGTCGAACCCATGGCGCGCCGCCGCCTGCGCCACCCACTGGGCGGATTCGCCATCGGGCCCCATCAGCAAGGGTGCCGCGCGCTGCGCCGCAATCCAGTCGCCCAACAGCGGCGCGCCGCTGACCACGGCACAGGCGCGCGCCGGCACCGCGTCTTCGAGCCGGGCCACGCGGTGCAGGTGCGGGTCCACGGTGACCACGGCGTCGAAAAGCCCGGCCAGAAACGGCCCGACGATGCGCTGACTCACCGCCTCGCCGGGCTGAAAGGCGATGTCCTGGCGCATATAGGCCAGGTAGGGTGCCACCAGGGCGAGGCATTGAACCCCCAGCGTGCGCGCGGCTTGGGCGGCAAGCAGCAGTTCGACGAGCTTTTCGTTGGGGTGGTGCAGGCTGCGCAGCAGCACGGCACGGCCGGGCAAGCGGCCTGCGGCGTCCACTGGCAGGCGCAGCTTGATCTCTCCATCCGGGAAGCGGTGGCATTCGATCGCCACAGGGTGCAAGCCAGCGGCAACCGCCAGGCGCGCTGCGCTTGCGGCCTCATCGGCAAAGTGGAGCAGGCAGGCAGTGGGTTCGGCGGGGCTGTGCATGCTCAGCCTTCTTCCAGGGAGGCGCCGGCGGGCACCGCGCCATCAATCCGGTAGCCGCTCGCGCGCGTGCAGGCCTGGCGCGCAAACTCCAGATCGGCCGGGAAGCTGGCATACACGCGGTACAGCGGCGTGCCAGGGGCTACGGCATCGCCTAGCTTGCACAGCAAATCGACACCAGCGACCTGCACCGTGGGGGCACCAGCGAGGCGCGCGATACGGGCGATTTGCAGGTTGTCAATGCCCACTACCACGCCGGCCGCGGGCGCGCCGACCTCGAAGCTGAGCGGCCCCAGCGGCGGGTGTGCGGCGTCAAAGCTGTGGGCACCTTGGGCCTCCATGATGGCCTGCATGCGCGCCAGGGCGCGGCCGGAATCGAGAATGTCCCGGGCAATCGCGTAACCGGCACCGCCACGCACGTCGGGGTGGAACTCAATCATGCGGCCCGCCAGGCGCAACGCCTTTTCGCGCAGGTCGTGCGGCGCCAATGGATCGTTGTGCAGGACGCGCATCACGTCGCGCGCTTCAAGCACCGGCCCCACGCCCTGCCCCACCGGCTGACTGCCATCGGTAATCACCACGTCCAGCACCAAACCCAGGCGTCGGGCCACGTATTCAAACAGCCGGCGCAGGCGCTGTGCCTCGGGCATGGAACGCACTTTCGCGGTAGGCCCCAAGGGAATATCGAGCAGCAGGTGCGTGGAGCCTGCAGCCAGCTTCTTGGACAGGATGGACGCCACCATCTGCCCAGGCGAATCAATCGACAGCGGGCGCTCGACCGAGATCAGCACATCGTCCGCCGGCGAAAGCTGGGCCGTGCCGCCCCACACCAGGCAGCCGCGGTGTTCGCGCACGATGTCCTGCAGGCGGGGAAGCGGCAGCTCTACTTCGGCCAGCACCTCCATGGTATCGGCGGTTCCGGAAGGCGAGGTGATGGCGCGCGACGAGGTCTTGGGGCAGAGCAGTCCATGCGCCGCGACGATGGGCACGACCAGCATGGAGGTGCGGTTGCCGGGAATACCGCCGATGCAGTGCTTGTCCACCACCAGGGGTTCGTGCCAGTCGAGCCGCTGACCGCTGGCAGCCATGGCGTCGGTGAGGAAATACACCTCCTCGCGATCGAGCTCGTCGCGCGCGCAGCCGACGACAAAGGCGGTAAGCTCAATCTTGGAATAGCGCTTGTCGACGATGTCGTGGATGATGGCGCGGAAGTCCTCACGTTGCAGCCGCTCGCCCGCCAGCTTGCGAAACAGGGCATCCATGGAGGCCGGCCGCTCGGCCTGCGCCACGGCAATACTGTGCCCCTCTTGCACGCCAAGCTGCGCAAATGCGTCCTCGGACAGACCAATTTCATGCTGGGCGACGAGCGCCTCGTCGTCCACCACGTTGAGCGTCGCCAGGATGCGCCGCCCATTGGCGCGCACCTCGATTTTGGAGAGCGCCTGAAAACCCTCCGCTCGGTACACCGCGCAGTCGCGGTGCAAGTAAGCGACGTTCTCCCGCCAGGTGTCAATCGCCACGCGCCGCAGGGCCAGGCATGAAGTGGTGGCGGCTCCGGTCGGCGCAAGTTCGCTGGCAACGCAAGGGTCTGGACTCATAAGTCTTGTGCAGTGTTTCACTCAGAACCCATCCAGCGTAACGCAACACCCACTGCGCCAGCGCGTTGCGGCGCTGACAAAACGCAGAAAAGGGCACGAATCCAAGTCGTGTTACCCTCCGCGCCCATGTCCCGTTGGTTTTACCCCCTGCTTATTGCCACCTTCTGTGCCCAGACGGCATTTGCAACCCCTGCTGAACCCCCTGCCGATGCGCCAACAGCGCAGGCCATACCGCTGCAAGCGAGCGACACGGGCCCGGCGGCAGCGCCTGCCTTGCACGAGTCCCTGGTGCTGCGCTCCTTCGAGCAGGTGGGCCATACGGTGGTGGACCAGGCGCACACGGTGGCCGACAACACATCGGCACTGGTCACCACGGCCATGGGTTTCATGGGTCTGCGCTACCGGCGCGGCGGCAACAGCGAAAGAACCGGATTCGACTGCAGCGGCTTCGTCCGAGCGGTGTACGAAAAAACCGCCGGCTTGGTCTTGCCCCGGCGCGCCAAGGACCAGGCGGCTGCGACCAAGGTCATCGACAAGCGCGATCTTCAGCCGGGCGATCTGGTGTTCTTCAACACGATGCGCCATGCCTTCAGCCATGTGGGCGTCTACCTGGGTGACGGCAAGTTCATCCATTCGCCCCGGTCCGGCGAAACCGTGCGCGTGGACGACCTGCAAGACAGCTATTGGAGAAAGCGCTTTAACGGTGCACGCCACGTCACCTTGGACGAACAGGCCAGCGCCCGGCTGAGCGCAGCGTCGACCATAGGCGAATAAGCGAATAAAGCCCCGGCACGCTGCGCAGCGACCCGTTTTGCCGCAGAGCCCATGCCGCACCAAGCCCACGACAAGGCCTACCTGCACAGCCTGCTGGCGCGGCGCAACCAGGACAGTACCCTGCACGCGCAGATCAACGCCGCCATTGAGGCAGCGTTCGTGCGCCAGGTGGCCATCCTGGCGCTCGACATATGCGGCTTCACCAGCACCACCAAACGCCACGGCATCATCCACTTTCTGGCCATGGTGCACCAGATGGAGCAGGCCGCACGCCCGGCCATCGAAGGCAATGGTGGCGAAGTGATCAAGCAGGAAGCCGACAACCTGTTTGCGGTGTTTTCAGAGCCCGTGCAAGCGCTTGAAGCCGCCCTCGATATCCGCCGCGCGCTCGACGCCATGAATGCGGTGCAGCCCCCGCACAGCGCCCTGTACGCCAGCATGGGCATTGGCTTTGGCCAGACCTTGGTGATTGCCCACAGCGACATGTTTGGCGCCGAGATGAACTTCACCTGCAAGCTGGGCGAGGACATTGCCGGCACGGGCGAGATTCTGCTCACCCCTGCTGCCGTGGCTGCATTGCCGCCTGAGCGCTATCTGTTTCGTGAAATCACACCCCAGATAGGCGGCGCCGAACAAACCGCGTTTTCTCTGCAGGCCTGCCTAGTCGAGCGCCCGCTCGGGCCACTCTCGTAGAGCCCATGGCCAGCTTGAAACGCATGCTCAAGGGAAAAACTTCAGGTGCCACACTGGATGCCTTGCCAGAAACCCCACATCAGGCCGCCATGCAAGCAGCCGCACAGCGCTCACGCAGCCTGCTCAAGCGCCGCGCCCTGGTCGCGGCCGTCGCCAGCACAGTGCCAGTACCAGGCCTGGACTGGGCAGTGGATGCTGCCCTGCTTTCGCGCCTGCTGCCACAAATCAGCGCTGAATTTGGCCTGACGCCCGCCCAGCTCAATGCGCTTGACCCGCACAAGCGCGAGCAGGTGCAAAAGGCCGTGGCCATGGTTGGCTCGGTGCTGATCGGTAAGTTCATCACCCGCGACCTGGTGCTCAAAGCGGTGCGCACCGCAGGCCTGCGCCTGACCACGCAGCAACTGAGCAAGTACATCCCCCTGGCCGGTCAGGCCGTCTCGGCAGCACTGGGCTACGCCACACTGCAGTTTTTGGGCGAGCAGCACATCCGCGACTGCATCGCCGTAGCCGAGGCGGCGCAGCTGCGGTTGCCGCCGCCAGCGGGCTGAGCACTCCTTATTTTGTAGCTGCATGGCCAATTTTGCCCAAGGCGGTTTCAAGTCCAAGTGCAACGAAAAAGTCAGCCCAGCGGTCCTTCGGCGCCTTCTTGATGGACTTGCTCCAACAGGCTTGGTCGGCGTATCTGGCCGCAAGCGCATCGATATTGACGTTGGTGGCAATCTCGTCGAATTCGAAGGTCCGAACAAGCTGACGTGCTGCCAAGCCACCGGAGAGATTCCTCGGACGATGGCGATAGCCTCCTGGTCGCCAGCGGCCACCCTCCGTGTGTACACCTTCAAACGCAACGCCGTGTTGTAGAAGATGCTCGCGCCAGTGATCAGGCGCGAGCACCCGTTCCCGATCTGCCGCTCGGCTTCGGTGTGAACCCGGAATTTGCCCCCATTGACGTCGGCGGCTGCGTTGCGAAACCGGGCGATGGTGGCCTGCATCACATCGATCTAGTCATGATGTCGGACTTGTTGCTGTACCGCAGATCGAACACGTAGTGACGCTCGTGTTTATGGGTGCCGATGACGCGGGCGTTGATCGGCACGCCGTTGTCCACCAGCTTATAGGCGCTCACGCCCTTCTGCAGTCCGAAAGACCGATCAACTCAAGAAAGGCATGCATCAACGAATACCCTCCAGTCCCTGGCTCGGGTTTGACGGCAGAGGGTCACTTCTCGGCTGGCCGTCTGCCTCGCGCGTCGGCTGGAAACGACCGAACCTCAGCGCCAGGGCCGGCAGCACCAGCAGGTTCAACAACGTCGAGGTGACCAGCCCGCCGAGAATGACGATGGCCATCGGCCCCTCGATTTCGTTTCCCGGCTCACCAGTGCGCAGTGCCAGCGGCAGCAGGCCGAGCGCAGTGACTGTAGCCGTCATCAGGATAGGCATCAGCCGCTCGCTGGCGCCGCGCAGCGCCGCTTCTGGGCCCCAGGGCATGCCCTCCTTTTCGACCAGATGCTGATAATGTGAGATCAACATGATGGAATTGCGCAGCGTGATACCGAACAAGGTAACGAAGCCGATCATGGAGCCCAGACTCAGGTTGCCTCCGGTTGCCAGGACGGTCGCGACGCCACCGACGAGCGCAAACGGCAGGTTGACCAGAACCAGCGCCGTAGCCCGTGCGGCACGCAGCGCCAGAAACAACAACAGCACAATGCCCCCGCCAGCAAGTGCGGAATTCACCAGCAAGTCATGCTGGGCGCGCGCACGCGCCTGCGCCTCGCCGGCGAACACGATGTAGGTACCCTGTGGCAAACGCACGTCGCGGGTAATGCGGGCCTGCGCATCGTGGACGAAATCGCTGACCTGACGCCCGTGTACCGCCGACGTAACGGTCTGCACCCGCTGACCGCCGCCGTGCTCGATCTGCGAACGCCCGGCGGCTTCGGTGATATCGGCGAGTTGCTGCAGCGGCACCGCCATACCCTGGGCGTTGCGCACCAGCAGTGCACCCACATCGGCAGGATGTTGCCGGTGCGACGGGTCGAGGATCACCGAGACGCCGTATACCCGGTTGCCCTCGTAAACCTGGGCGACATCGGTCCCGCCAAACGCAGACTGCACCGCGTCAAGCACCTCCACCGGCGAAAATCCGTAGCGTTCCAACTGCTGGGGTCGCAGGCGCACACTGAGTTGCGGCGTGCCCGGTGGAGCCTGCAGGCTCACGCCGATTGCGCCTGGTACCGCGTTAAGCACCTGCATCACCTCGCGCGCCTTGCCGTCCAGTACATCGAGGTCGTTGCCGTAAATGTTGACGACCACTGGCGCCGTGGCGCCCGAAATAGTCTCGTCAATGCGCTCGATCAAGAAGGTGTTCACCGAGACCGTGATCCCGACGAAGCCCTCCAGCACCTGCCGGATTTTGTCCAGCGTCAACGCTTGTTGCGAACCGGACATGGGCTGCAGGTCGACCTCGAACTCGCTGACGTTGACGCCCACCGGATCGACCACCTCGCTGGCCCGGCCTGCGCGCTGCGCGACCAGCCGCACACCGTGTACCGTGCCCAGCGCTGCGCTGATCCGGTTGCCTACACGCATCGACTCGTTCAGCGAGGTACCGGGTGCGAGCGACATGTGTACGGTGTAGTGACCCTCTTTCATTTCGGGAATGAAATTGCCGCTGAGAAACGGCAGCGTCACCAGCGCGGCAATGCACAGGCCTGCCACCACGATGGCGACCGTGCCAGTGTGCTTTTCGACGCCCGACAACCATCGCCCGTAGCCGCACTTCAGCTTTGCCGCGAACCGCGTTTCATGCACCGGCAGGGGCCGATTGCCTAACAGCAGGTAGGCCAGAGCCGGGGTGAGTGTCAGCGCGACCGCCAACGAAGCCAGCACGGCCACGATGTAGGCGGTCCCCAAGGGCGCAAAAAGCTTGCCGGCCACGCCCGACAACGTGAGCACCGGCAGAAATACCAGCGTCACGATGAAGGTGGCGTACACGACCGCAGTGCGCACCTCCAGCGAGGCGGCAAGGACCACACGTGCTGCCGACAAGGGGTGTTCCAGCGCATTGTTCTCGCGCAAGCGCCGAAAGATGTTCTCTACATCGATGATCGCGTCGTCCACCACCTCGCCGAGCGCGATCGCCAATCCGCCCAGGGTCATCGTGTTGAGGCTGATGCCCATGCGGTGAAGCACGATGACCGCGGTCAGCAGCGACAGCGGGATGGCGATGGCCGAGATCGCCGCTGTTCGCAGGTTGAACAGAAACAGGAACAACACGGCAATCACCAGCACGCCACCCAGAAGCAGCGCATCGCGCAAGTGGTCTATGGCAACCACAATGAAGTTCGCCGGTCGAAATATGGAGGGCTCCAGGGTCACCTTTTCGGAGGCGAGAAGGGGCTTCAATCCTGCCAGAGCACTGTCGATTGCCGTGGTCACCGCCATCGGGTCGGCGCCGTATTGGCTCTCGATCACGAGCATGACACCTGGCTGGCCGTCGATCGCCGCGGCGCCCACTGCGGCCCCCGGTGCGAAGCGCACGGTCGCCACGTCACCGAGCCTGATTCGGGTCCCGTTGCGCAGCAGCATCGGGGTCTGCGCCAGTTGTTCGGCGGTATGGACCTGGCCTTCAGTGCTGATCACAATGCGCTGGTTGGTCCCCTCCAGAAAGCCTGCGCCACGAACGCCGGTGGAGCGCCTGGCGGCGTCAACGACGTCCTGCAGCGACAAGCCGTGCTGTTCCAGCCGCTGCGGATCGACCTGCACCTGAAATTGGCGCGCGTCGCCGCCAAACACCACCACGTCGGCGACGCCGGGCAGTCCTGTCAAACTAGGCTTGAGCGTCCATTGGGCAAGGTCATGCAATTTGCCAAGCGAACGCTCATGCGACGTAAGTCCGATGACCAGAACCACGCTGGTCGAGGAGGTCAACGGAAGCAAGGCAGGCGGTTTAACGCTGGAGGGCAGGACTGCGGCGAGCGCTGTCAGACGCTCGTTTGCCAGCTGGCGCGCTCGCTGTATGTCGGTAGCATCGCTGAAGGTGACGCTGATCATCGACAGTCCCTGCAGCGATTTCGACTTCATCGAGTCGACGCCCAAGGTTCCCCCAAGCGCGTTCTCGATGGGTTGTGTGACAAGCACTTCCACCTGCTCAGCCGACAGCCCAGGCGCCTCGGTCTGCACGACGGCGGTCGGCGCTGAAAACTCCGGAAACACATCGAGTCGGGCCACCGACAGCGTGTACATGCCATAGCCAACCAATAGACAGGCCAGGGCGATCACGACGCCCCGGAACCGGATCGAGAAGGCGACGATGTGGCCCAGCACCTGGCACCCCGAGGGGCGGTTTTCAAGTTCAGTCGCATTCGGGATCCTTGCAGCCGGCGCCGCCTGGCGGCGGACGCTGCTCTTCCGACAACAAGAGGCCCGCGCCGCTGGTGACGATGCGCTGACCCGGCTGCAGGTCGGCCACAGCGATGTAGCCGCCCTCGGATTGCGCCGCTTGGCCAAGCGCCTGGCGTGCGAACCGAGTCGGGCTGTCCTGGACATACGCCCACGGCTGTCCGGCGTACCACACCACGGCACTGGACGGGACGAACACTGCCTGCGCCGCTGGGATGGTGGTCGGCAGGTAGCCGACCACCGATGTGCCCACGGCAAGCGGTGACGCTACCTGGTAAACCCAGCTGGTGCCCGCGACACCCGGGTCGGCTTGGGCTGCAGCCGACACCCGAAAACCCGGGATTCGGCTGCCACCGCTGGCCTGAACATCGATTTCGGTTGGTGGTGCGTGCGTGCCAGAGGCCGGTGGCAGTGTCACGCGTACCAGGACATCCATGCGCTTGAGGAGCCGGCTGAATGCCGCCGAGCCCGGATCGAACGCCCAGCGCGCCAAGGTGCTGCCGAACTGCTGCTGCGCACTCGCCTCGATGTTGCGCACGCTGCGCCCAGCGGCATCGGCCTTCGCCTGGTTCGCAAGATCAGCGGCCTGCGCTGCTTGGTAGGCCTTGAGCGACACGTTGCGCTGGTCCTCGTACAGCGCACGATTGCGTTCCACCTCGGCCCGCGATACGGCCGCTGCAGCCTGGGCTGCGACGGCATCGGCCTGTGCCGCATCGTGCCGACTGCGCAGGTCGATCAGCGGCTGCAAGTCGAGCACGTTGCCGAACACCGTCACCTCAACACGCCGCGTTGTCGCGGCAAGCGCTTCGGTGGACACGCCGCTGCGGCGTTGGGTTGCCAGGTCGAGCCGCACCATCGTCACGCCGTTAACGACCGACACCGAACTCGACGCCGCAGGTACCGGCGGCGTGTGCGCCGGACTTGCTGCTCCCCCATCCGACAGGCCGATAGCAGCCGCCACGGCGAGCAAGCCGAGACCCAAGAGACTGATGGCGATAGGTTTGAAGTGATCCGCAAGCGTCATTCGAGTCTTTCTGGCTGCGATGTGGGCAGGCGGGCCGACATCGGGATCTGCAAGGCGTCGTCCAGTTCACCGATCGCGCGCTGGACCGCCGCCAAGGCGTCGGCCCGGTTCAGCGCGACCGTCTGCACCTCCACGTCGGCGCTTACGAGGCTGAGTCGGTCAGATTCACCGACATCGAACGCCTTGTGCACGTCCGCCCACTGCCGTTGCTGTGCGACCTGCAGGGATTCGGACAAATGCAGCGCCGTCAGCGCCGAACGGTAGTGCTGGGCTGCGCGTTCGGTTGCTCCGATGGCCCGCGCTTGCGTGGCATTGAAGCGGGTGGCAGCCTCTTTGCGCCGTGCTGATGCTTCTGCGATGGGCCCTTCGTTCCGGTTGAACAGCGGCAACACAATGCCCGACACAGGCAGCGCAAACTTGTGCGCGCCGGCGTCATAGGTGTAGCCAGGTCCGAGGTGAATGTCGGGATACTGGTTTGCGACCTCCAACTGCAGCGCCGCCTGACTCGCCTCGTAAGCGGCTAAGGCGGCCAGCACGTCAGTCCGGTTCAGCAGCGCAGTTTCCTGTACGGCCTCGTCCGGCAGATCGGGATACGTCGCCTCGAAGGCATCGAAGCGGACATTCGCCGCCTCCAACACCCGTGCGGGAAGGCCGATGATGGCTGCGACTGCGGTCCGCGCGTCGACTACCTGCTGCGCTGACCTACCAAGTTCGACGCGTTGTTGCAGCAGCGCTGCGCGCGCTTGCAGGACTTCTGGTGCAGACATGGCGCCCACTGACAGGCGCTTGTCCAGCATCTGGACAAGCACCTGTCGAGACTGAACTTGCTGCGCCAGAAGCCGGCTGCGCTGCTGCGCGGCAAACCAGTTGAGCATCTGGGTGCGAAGTTGACTTCGCACCTGCCAGGCCGCCTGACCGACTTCAAGTTGCGCGGCGACGGAAAGCTGCCGCGCCGCGGCGATGCGGTAGCCGCGCTTGCCTGCGGTCTCGACCGGAATATCCAGGGCAAGTCCCCAGGTGTACGGCGACTCTCCCGGCTTGGCGTTTCGGGTGTAGCCAAAGGGCAATTGCAATGAAGGGTTTGTCCGCTGTGAAGCCGTTTGCACCGCAGCGGCGGTTGTCGCGCTTCTGGCGCGTGCCAAGTCGAGTTCCGGACTGAAATAGAACGCAGCCAGCGTCAACGACTCGAGATCCCATGCGCTCACTCTTCCATCGGCGGGTCGGACTGCGAGATGCGAGACCACGTAGTCCTGCACCTCCGGTCCGTCGAGCGTTCGTGCCTCGAAAGACCGCAGCGTCGCAGCAGGCGCGATGGGGGCAGGCGCGAAACTTGCGCAGCCGCAGAGCCACAGGGATGCGGCGAGCGCGGCGACCCGCAGCGAGATGGCATTGGGCGACACCATAGGCTGGGAGCGATCGAGTTGTCTCACGAAATGGTGCCTGCTGACGGGTATGGGGATCAAGGCGTGAACCCTATTCGGAAACCGACTTCGCTGGCCTTAATCTGGATGGTAGTTATTTTAGCTGCCCGCCCTTAGGGGGCGGCGTAAGTGATTGGTTTCAAATTGGTATGACCGACAAAGGATCAATAGGATGGTTGTTTCCAAGCAATCAAACTGTCACTCCGAAGGCCGCCGCCATGGATCAATGCCCAAAGCGACTTGTATCGGTGCCGGCCCAGCATTGGACGCAGCGCCAGGGCGAACCACGCTGTAGAGTACTTCAACGCTGCTAGCCGGCGCGCAGTTGCTGAACACGACAGAGGCACAGTCGCCCGATCACCGCGAGCGACTGTACCCACCCACGCTTGCGCTGTCGATGTTCATGCGCCTGGCGTTGCAGGCCGATGGCCCATCCCAGGAGGCGGTCCATGGCTGGGCTACGCCACACTGCAGTTTTTGGGCGAGCAGCACATCCGCGCCTGCATCGCCCCGGCCGAGGCGGCGCAACTGCGGTTGCCGCCACCAGCGGGCTGATTGCTCTTCTTTTTATAGCTATATACGCTTTTTGAATAAGCGATAGAGCCACGTTTGACTATGAATTTTCCCATTGAAAATGGGTATCGCAGGGGTTTGGGAGGTACCGAACCAGCAACCGGCGCCCGAACCCAAGCCCAAGCCATTCAGGTGAACGTTCCCCATAGCCCGGCATACAGGCCGAAGCCCGCGGTCACCGCGATCGTGATCCCAACGATCCAGCTATAGCGCCCTGACAGGCGGTACGGAGCCGGAAGCGCCCGCCGCGCGAGCATGAAAAGAAAACCCAGGACGATAGGCAGCAAGAGCGCGTTCATCACCTGGACACCCACGCTCAACTTGACCAGATCAACGCCAGAGGCAACAAGTATGGCGCCAAGCACGAGGGTGACTGTGTAGACACCATAGAACCAGGGTGCTTCACGCGGGTGGTACTCCAGCGAATGCTTGAAGCCAAGGATTTCGCCCAGGGTTCGAGCGGCCGTCAGCGTGACAACAATCGTAGCGATCAGCGCGGCCCCCATCATGCCGAGCGCAAACATCAAGGTGCCCGTGTGCTCGCCAACGAAGGGCGTGATCGCCTGGGCAATCTGCTCAACTGTGTCCAGGGATTGCCCCTTGTGGGCGTTGCCGATGGTGGCGGCAGTGACCACCAACACAGCGGCCATGATGATCTGGGTGACAACGGCACCCATGGCGGTGTCCCAGCGCGCGGCCGGAAGGTCCTCGGCGGTCAGGCCTTTTTCCACGACGGAAGACTGCTGATAAAAAACCATCCAGGGCATGATCACCGCGCCGACATTGGCCGCTGCCAGGTACAGGTACTTCGGGTCGGAGAACGGGATGGACACGGCACCAGCTGCCATCGCGCCAAAATCAGGATGGGCTTGCCTGGCGACGACGAGGAAGACGAGTTCAAACAGGCCGACCGCCAGGGCGATGCGCTCGACGGTCAGGTAGGAGCCGGTATAGGCCATGAGCACCAAGCCGCCCACCACGATGGCCATGCTCTCCCAGGCCGGTATCCCAGCCAGCATGCCGACACCGGCAACACCGCTTAGTTCGGTCACAAGGGCCCCCACGCAGGCCAGGAGCAGCGTAGAGACGGATATCCAGGCCCAGGTCGGGCCAAAGTGCTTGCGGATGCCCCGTGCGTGGCCTTCGCCGGTGATGATGCCGAGCCGGACGGTGAGCTCCTGGACAATGTAGAGGATGGGGATCAGCACCGCCTGCAAGAGCAGCAGGCGGTAGCCCCACTGGGCACCGCTCTGTGCCGCGGTAATGATGCTGCCGGCGTCGGTGTCCGCCAGCATGACCACGGTGCCCGGCCCGACAATGGCCGCAAAGCGACCCCATCGCGGACGGCGAAGCGGCATTGCCAGCGCGGTTGCATTTGTCATTTCGTGCTTTCAATGATAATGCTTCTCATTATCATACAAGCCGGGATCGGCCGCAACGGGTGACCATCAAGGCCACAGGCCGGCACCGGTGGTGGTGCCTTAAGTCATTTCGCGGCTCCGTTGCCCCATTTCCTCACACCCAGGCGCACTCACAGGTGAAATGGCGCAGAAACTGCGGCTGCTTGGTGATGCGCACGCCGCGGATGCTCGCTGCTTTCTGCTTGACCTCGGCGATCACCTCGGCGGCGTAGTCGAAGTGCGACTGCGTGTACATCCGCCGCGGAAACGCCAGGCGCACCAGTTCCATGCTGTGGTAGGTCTCGGTGCCATCCGCCAGGCGCTTGCCGAACATGACCGAGCCGATCTCCACCCCGCGAATACCGCCTTCCAGATACAGCGCGTTGCACAGCGCCCAGGCGGGGTAGTGCGCCACGGGCATGTCGGGCAGCACTGTTTTGGCGTCGATGTACACCGCGTGGCCGCCGGTGGGCTTGACGAAGCCGACGCCAGCGGCGTCCAGCCGCTCACCCAGGTATTCGGCGGTGCGCAGGCGGTAGCGCAGGTAGTCCTCGTCCATGCCCTCTTCCAGGCCCACGGCCATGGCTTCCAGATCACGCCCAGCCAGACCGCCGTAGGTGGGGAAGCCTTCCATCATGATCAGGCCGTTGCGCACGCCATCCATCCATTCGTCACTGCGCAGCACGATGAAGCCGCCGATATTGACCATGGCATCCTTCTTGGCGCTCATGGTGGCACCGTCGCAGTACGAGAACATTTCTTGGACGATGTCGCGGATGGGGGTGTTCTCGTAGCCCGGCTCGCGCATCTTGATGAACATGGCGTTCTCCGAGAAGCGGCACACATCCATGATGAAGGGCTTGCCGTACTTCTTGAGCAATGCCGAATAGGCACGGATGTTGGCCATCGACACGGGCTGGCCGCCACCGGTGTTGTTGGTCACGGTGATCATGCCAAACGGGATGCGCGCGCCCTCCTTCTGCAGCACAGCCTCGGCGCGCGCCAGATCAATGTTGCCCTTGAAAGGGTAGATCAACGCCGGTTGCAGGCCCTCGGGGATCACGAGGTCCACCGCCTCGATCCCCAGATATTCGAGGTTGGCGCGCGTGGTGTCGAAATGGCAGTTGTTGGGTACCAGATCGCCCTTCTTGCACACCGCCGTGAACAGCACTTTCTCGGCCGCGCGGCCCTGGTGCGTGGGAACGAAGTGCTGCATGCCGGTGATGTCCTGGATGACTTTTTCCAGCCGGTAAAAGCTGCGCGCACCGGCATAGCTTTCGTCGCCCTCCATGATGGCGCCCCACTGCTTGCTCGACATGGCTCCCGTCCCGGAATCGGTCAGCCAGTCGAGCAGCACGTCTTCGGCGCGCAGCTTGAAGACGTTGAGGTGCGCGGCCTCCAGCATCTGCTCGCGCTGGGCGCGCGTCGTCATGCGAATGGGCTCGATGCTCTTGATACGGAAGGGTTCGATGAGGGTTTTGGGCATGGTGGTCTCTGGCCGTGTAGGAAAAGTGGCGCAAAGTTATCACCGGGGTTTGGGGCGTGGTGTCGGTTAATAGCAACGAATCTGGCATGCGGCTCCCGCGCAGCGATGCTGAGGCATCGCTGCCGCCGGTTACGGTAGGTTTTCGCGAAAAATGACTTGGCTTCGCGCCACTTCCACGCCGCCCATGGGCTCGAGCCCGTCGCGCACGTTGGCGAAGATGCGTACGCAGCTGCTCATGGCGGTTTGCGGGCTTTGCGTAATCACGGCGTCCATGGTGCCGCGAATCAAGAGCGCCCGCGTGTCGGGCGAGAGGCCGTGACCGACAAAGGCGACTTGTTGTGCGCGCCCGGCCTCTTCCAAGGCGCGGGCAACGCCATCCGAGGCACCGCCAATGTTGTAGATGCCGGCCAACTCCGGGTGCTGTTCCAGCAGCACCCGGGTCTGCGCATAATTTTTCGCTGCGTCGTCATGCCCTTCACGCAGGCCCACGACCTCGACCTCGGGAAACTGCTCCTGAAACAGCTGAAGAAACCCGGCTTCACGGTCTTCATGGGCGCGGTAGCTCAGGCTGCCGGCAATCATCGCCACCTTGGTCACCCTGCCCGTACGCGGGCCGATGAAGCGGCCGATGAGGTAGGCCGCCGTCCGGCCCGCGGCGCGGTTGTCCAGGCCCACATAGGCCGCTCGCCGGGTACTCGAGATGTCCGAGATCAGCGTCACTGTGGGCACATTGCGCTCAGCCAGGCTGTCAACCGCTTCGCGCACCGCCGGGTGCTCCAGCGCCATGAACGCGACACCGTTGGCCCGCTCGCCAGCGCGCAAAAGGCTGCGTGCCAGTTCATCGGGGTTGAAGCTTTCAATGAACTCCACATGGCAGCACACGTTGTAAGGCGCCCAGTGGTCCTGCAAATAGCCGACGCTGTCACCCATCATGCGAATGAAGCGGTTGGTGCCGCCGGGCAACAGGAACGTAAGCCGCATAGGCTGCGGCGCAAGTGCTGCGTAGAGGTCGCTCTCGGGAAGGTAGCGCAATTGCGCAGCGGCGCGCAGCACGCGCTGTACCGTGGCCGTGCGCACGCCCGCGCGCCGGTTGAGCACACGGTCAACGGTGGCCGTGGAAACGCCTGCCAACCGTGCCACATCGGGCAAAAGTGCCGGTTTGGCGAACGTTTTGGAGCCCTTGGTCATCTCGGGTTTACCCTAGAAAAAACATCAAAATACATCAACAAAGTAATTTGACGCTATGGCATCCAACCCATATCGTCAAGGCTCTTTCTAAAAATGATGCATCAAAAGTCATCATCTATCAACCAGGAGACACCATGACAGAAATGACCCGCCGCAGCCTGTTGCGCACCCTGTCCGCTGTGCCGGTTGCCGGCATGACAACAGCCTTGCCGGCCATGGCGCAGACCGCCGAGTTCTCGCTCAAGTACGGCAACAACCTGCCCGTTACGCACCCGTTGAACATCCGCGCAAAGGAGGCCTGCGATCGCATCCTCAAGGAGAGCAAGGGGCGCGTGGACATCAAGATCTTCCCCAACAACCAGTTGGGCGGCGATACCGACATGCTTTCGCAGGTGCGCTCGGGCGGCATAGATTTCTTCACACCCTCGGCGCTGGTGATCGCTACCCTGGTGCCTGTCGCGGCCATCAACGCGGTGGGATTTGCCTTCTCTGACTACAACCAGGTGTGGTCGGCCATGGACGGTGATCTGGGCGCCCACGTGCGCGCCGCCATCGCCAAGATGCGCCTGCACACGTTTGAAAAGATGTGGGACAACGGCTTTCGCCAGACCACCAGCAGCAAGGCGCCGATCACCACCGCCAAAGACCTTGACGGCCTGAAGATCCGCGTGCCGGTCAGCCCGCTGTCGATCTCCATGTTCAAGGGGCTGGGCGCCTCGCCCACCAGCCTGCAGTTCAGCGAGGTGTATTCGTCGCTGCAAACCAAGATCGTGGACGCGCAGGAAAACCCGCTGCCGATCATCCAGGTCGCCAAGCTGTACGAAGTGCAGAAATTTTGCTCGCTCACCAACCACATCTGGGACGGTTACTGGTTCATTGCCAACGGCCGCACCTGGGAGCGCCTGCCGGCCGACCTCAAGGCCATCGTGTCTGCCGCCATCAACGACGCCGGCATGGGGCAGCGGGACGACATCAAGAAGCTCAACGAGTCGGTCGTGGGCGACCTGCAGTCCAAAGGCCTGGCCATCAACCGCCCTGCCGCCGAGACCTTCCGCGCCAAGTTGCGCGAAGCCGGCTTCTACGGCGAGTGGAAAGGGCGCTTTGGCGACGAGGCCTGGGGCTTGCTGGAAAAGTCGGTGGGCAAGCTGGCCTGATTCGACCCACGTTCCCCGAGCGGCGCTTGCGCGGCAGCATGGCTGCTGCGCGGCTGGGCGCCTTGGCGACCAATTTTTGAAAGCACCCCACGTCCATGTCTCACGCCACTGATCCTGCGTCCGAGTTGCCCACCAACCCTGTCAGCGCGCTCGCGTGGCGGCTCGACCATGGCTTTGGCATGGTGATGGAAACGTTGGGTGCGGCCATCGTGCTGATTGAGATCGCCGTGCTGTTCTCGGGCGTGGTGGCGCGATACGCGCTGCACGCACCGCTGGTGTGGACCGATGAGCTCGCGTCCATCCTTTTCCTGTGGTTGTCCATGCTCGGCGCCGTGGTGGCCTTGCGCCGAGGCGACCACATGGCCATGACAGCGATCCTCAATCGGGCCAAACCCGGCACGCGCGCCATGCTCCAGACGGTAGCCATTGCTGCAGCCCTGGCATTTCTGGCCCTGGTGCTCTGGCCTGCCTACCAATACGCCGATGAAGAGCGCTACATCATCACCCCAGCACTGGAGGTAAGCAACGCCTGGCGTGCATCCGCAATTCCGTTCGGTGCGCTGTTGATGATCGTCGCGGCCGTGCTGCGCCTTTTCAAATTCAGCACGCTGCGGCAGATCGGTCTGGCCATCACCATCACCGCTGTATTGGTCGCGGCCTTCTGGCTGGCCCAGCCAGTATGGGCGATGCTCGGAAAGCTGAACCTCATCGTGTTTTTCGTGGGAGTGGTGGCGGGCTGCGTGTTTGCCGGCGTTCCCATTGCCTTCTCGTTTGCGCTGGCCACCTTCGGCTACCTCGCGCTCACCACACAGACGCCCATGGTGGTGATGGTCGGGCGCCTCGACGAAGGCATGTCGCACCTGATGCTGCTGGCCGTGCCACTGTTCATTTTTCTAGGCGCCCTGATCGAAATGACGGGTATGGCGCGCGCCATGATCGGGTTTCTCGCCAGCCTGCTCGGCCATGTGCGCGGCGGCCTGTCGTATGTGCTGATCGGGGCGATGTACCTGATCTCGGGCATCTCGGGCTCCAAGATCGCCGATATGGCGGCCATTGCGCCGGTGCTGTTTCCTGAGATGAAAAAACGCGGCGCCAAACCGGGCGACCTGGTCGCGCTGCTGTCGGCGACCGGCGCACAGACGGAGACCATTCCGCCGTCCATCGTGCTGATTACGATCGGCTCGGTCACTGGCGTGTCGATCGCGGCACTGTTCACCGGCGGGATGCTGCCCGCCGTAGTGCTGGGCGTTTGCCTGTGCAGTGTGGTGTGGTGGCGCAACCGCAACGAAGACCTGAGCGGTGTGCGGCGCTTTCCGGCGCGCGAGATTGGGCGGCTCTTTCTGGTGGCCCTGCCGGCGATTTTGCTGCCCTTTGTGATCCGTGCCTCGGTCGTCGAAGGCGTGGCCACGGCCACCGAGGTTTCGACGATCGGCATCATCTATTCGGCTCTCGCCGGCCTCGTGTTCTACCGGCGATTCGACTGGCGGCGCCTACGCCCCATGCTCGTGGAAACCGCCTCGCTGGCCGGCGCCATCATGCTCATCGTCGGTTGTGCCACCGCCATGGCCTGGGGCTTGACGCAGTCGGGCTTCTCCACCGATCTGGCTCGGTTCATGGCGAATATTCCGGGCGGGCGGTTTGGCTTTCTGGCGATCTCCATCCTCGCCTTCATCGTGCTCGGTTGTGTGCTGGAAGGCATTCCCGCGATCGTGCTGTTTGGCCCCCTGCTCTTCCCCATTGCCCGTGCCGCCGGCGTGCACGAGGTGCATTACGCCATGGTGGTCATCCTGTCGATGGGTATTGGTTTGTTCGCACCACCCATTGGCGTTGGCTACTACGGTGCCTGCGCCGTCAGCAAAGTCGATCCGAGCGAGGGCCTGAAGTACATCGGCGGCTACATGGCAGCGCTGGTTCTCGGCCTGTTACTGGTCGCCGCCATTCCCTGGATTTCCACAGGCTTTCTCAAGGGCTGAGCCACAAGCCACCCGATTCCTCACGCTGATTGAAAGAACCCCATGAGCCGACATTTCGGAGAAATTCGCCAACTGGGCTATGTCGTGCACGACATCGAAGCCGCTATGGACTATTGGAGCAAGACACTGGGCGTCGGCCCCTGGTACTACAACCCCCAGGTGCCGATCGTCAACTACCGCTACGACGGCCAGGCCTACCAGCCGCACAACTCGGTGGCGCTCGCCAACTCGGGCTTTGTGCAGGTGGAACTCATCCAGACGCGCAACGACGTACCCTCGATGTACCGCGACTTCCTGCAAGCCGGCCGCACCGGTCTGCAGCATGTGGCGTACTGGACGCAAGACTATGACGCCGACATCAAGCGCCTGCTCGCCCAGGGCTTCAAGCCCAAGATGAGCGGCGAAGTTGGCGAACGCGGGCGTTTCATCTATTTCGATACCGAATACCACCCCGGTACGGTCATCGAGCTGTCGGAGGTCGCCGGGCCCAAGGGGCGCCTGTTCGACCTGATCCGCACCTCCTCGCAAGGCTGGGACGGCAGCGACCCGGTGCGTCCCTTCCCTGATCTGAGCAGTCTCTGAGGGTTGGCGCAGCATGAATACCGATCGCATCCTGGCCCGCTATCTCGTGGAAACACCGCTCGATCCTGCGCGCGTGGCCGAAGTGATGGCGGGCGAGCAGTCCTGCGGCACCTTTACGCGCGTGGCAGGCGAAACCGATGCATTGCGCAAGCGCGCCCGGGCCACGGTGCAAGGCATCACCACCCTGGCCACCACCAGTGCTCCGAGCCTGCCCAACGCGTGGCTCACGCGGCACGCCCCGAGCGGGCCCTGGCACCAGGTGCAGATCGACATTGCGTACCCGGTGGCCAACATCGGCGCGAACCTGCCCACGCTGGTGGCCACGGTCGCCGGCAACCTGTACGACCTGGGCGAAGTCACCGGCATGCGGCTCGAAACCTTGCAACTACCGGCCGACTACCGCACGCAATTCGAGCTGCCTGCCGTCGGCATCACCGGGACGCGGCGCATTACCGGCGTCGACCAGGGTGCACTGGTGGGCACCATCATCAAACCCAACGTGGGCCTGTCGCCGCAGCAGACGGCCGAACTGGTGCGCACCCTGTGCGAGGCCGGCGTCGATTTCATCAAGGACGACGAAGTCTGCGCCAACCCGGTCCACGCACCGCTGGCCGAGCGTGTGCCGGCCGTCATGGCCGTCGTGCGTGCGCACCAGGAACGCACCGGCAAGCACGTAATGGTGGCGTTCAACATCAGCGACGAAACCGACGCCATGAAACGCCATGCCGATCTCGTGGCGCGTGAAGGCGGATCCTGCGTGATGGCCAGCATCAACTGGTGCGGCTACTCGGCCATGCAGACCTTGCGCCGCCACACCCCGCTGGCGCTGCACGCCCACCGCAACGGCTTTGGCGCGCTCTCGCGCCACCCGGGGCTCGGCATCGGCTTTCAGGCGTACCAGACCCTGTGGCGCCTGGCTGGCGTGGACCATATGCACGTGCATGGACTGCAGGGAAAATTCGCGCAGGCCGATGAGGAAGTCGTCCAATCTGCGCGCGACTGCTTTACGCCGCTCATCTCAGGGCTTGACGACCGCGTCCTGCCAGCGTTTTCTTCCGGCCAGTGGGCGGGCACCGTGCCCGCCACCTGGGACGCCATCGCCAGCGACGATCTGCTGTTCATGTCGGGCGGCGGCATTCTGGCCCACCCGGACGGACCAGCGGCCGGCGTCATGAGCCTGCGCCAGGCTTGGCAGGCCGCTCGTTCAGGAACGCCTTTGGCTGATTTCGCCCGACTGGCGCCAGAACTCCGCCGCGCGCTGACGTTCTTTGGCCAATAGCCCGGGAACGAGCACCCCCTGCCATGGCCGTCTCTAAGATCGCACCACCGCGCATCGTCTATTACGCGGACGACTTCACCGGGGCCACCGACACGCTGGCCAACGCAGCCCGTGCGGGCCTGCGCGCCCTGTTGTTCCTGACCCTGCCCACGCCAGCGCAGCGCGCACGGGCAGGTGCGCTCGATTGCCTGGGCATTGCTGGCGCCGCGCGCGCCATGGCGCCAGCTGAAATGGCCGCCGAACTCGCGCCCGTGGGAGCCTTCTTTGCCGCTTCGGGCGCACGGGTGCTGCATTACAAATGCTGCTCTACTTTTGACAGCGCGCCCCATGTGGGCAGCATCGGCCAGGCGGTGCGCAGCCTGCGCCCCTATGCCCCCAACCCGTGGGTGCCGGTTGTCGGCGGCCAGCCGAACCTGGGGCGCTACTGCGTCTTCGGCAACCTGTTTGCCGCCGCAGGCAGCGGGGGTACGGTGCACCGCATCGACAGACACCCCACCATGCGCCAGCACCCGGTCACCCCCATGGGTGAGGCCGATTTGCGGCGCCACCTCGCGCAGCAAGGGCTGGTGCAAATAGGCGGGCTCGACTACACCGCCTATGAAGCGCCAGAAGCAGGCCAGTTGACACGGCTTCAAGCCTTGCACCTGGCGCACCCCGATGCCGTGCTGCTCGACGTCGCCCGGCCGGCCGACCTGGTTCCCGTCGGTCGGCTGATCTGGCGCGCCGCGCTGCAGCAGCCCCTCCTCGCGGTCGGCCCCAGCAGCGTGGTGCAGGCCCTGACCGCCGCATGGGCCGCCGATGAAACGTCCATGCCTGCAGCGCAAGCGAACCCGCCGATCGGTCCATCCAAAGGGCCGGTGCTGGTGCTGGCCGGCAGCCTCTCGCCGATTACCGCCACCCAGGTGCAGCACGCCACCTCGTTCTCCCACGTCGCGCTGGACCCTGCGCAACTTGTGAACGCCGATGGCGCCTACCGCCAGCGGTTGGCCCTCGAAGTGGCCGCGGCACTGCAGGACGGACACCATGTGCTGGCCTGCACGTCGAGCGCGGGCGGCAGCCCCGCCGCAGGCTTGTCCATCGGTTCGCGACAGCTTGCCCTCGCGTGCGGCGAATGGCTGGCAACCGTGCTGAACCACACCTCGGTGCGCCGCGTCGGGATTGCCGGGGGCGACACCTCCAGCCTTGCGGTGCAGGCACTCGACGCCTGGGGCCTGTCGCATCTGGGCCAGCTCTCGCCCGACCAGGCGCTGTGCCGGCTGCACAGCAACGTCCCGGCGCTCGACGGCCTGGAGCTCATGCTCAAGGGCGGGCAGATGGGGCCACCGGATCTGTTCGAACGTCTGGTGCGCGGCGCAGCCTGACAGCGCCTGGGCGGTGCAATGGCCTGGAACAGAAAAAATGAATGAAAATGGCTGCTAGCGCTTATATGTAAAGCATTTGTAGCTATCTATTTGTGAGTTTCACAAGTACGGCGACAGCAGCCATACCAGCCGATTGCGCAGCCGTGCGGGCAGATGCTGGCGGGCCAGCGTGGCGGCATCGAGCGGCGTGGCGCGGGCGATGCGGGTGTCGATCAGCGGGCTGAGCTTGCGCACCAGTTCGCCGTCGTGGCATTCCAGGTTGTATTCAAAGTTGAGCCGCAGGCTGCGCGCGTCCCAGTTGGTCGAACCAATCAGCGCCCAGGCGCCGTCCACCACCAACAGCTTGGCGTGGTCGAACGGCGCCGGCGTGAGGTAGATGCGGCAGCCGGCTGCCAGCAGTGCGTCGAACTGCGGGCGCATGGCCCAGTCGAGCAGCGGCAGGTTGCTGCGCACCGGCAGCACGATGTCCACCACCACGCCGCGCAGTGCCGTCGTCTGCAGCGTGCTCAGCACCACTTCGTCGGGCAGAAAGTACGGCGTGACGATGCGCACCCGCTGCCGCGCCGCAGCCAACGCGCCCAGAATGACCTGGCGCATGTGGTCCATATCGGCGTCCGGGCCATCGGTCACGCCCCGCGCCAGCACCGAGCCACTAGGCTGCGGCAGCGCAAACCAGGGCGCGCCATGCAGGCGCTCGCCCGTGGTGAACGCCCAGTCGATGGCGAAAGCGCGCTGCATGTCGGTGGCCACCGGCCCACGCACTTCGAAGTGCAGGCAGTGCACGGGCGTAGCCGGCTGCCTGCTGATCCAGTGGTTGGCGCTGATGTTCATGCCGCCGGTAAAACCGACCACGCCGTCCACCACCAAAATCTTGCGGTGGTTGCGCAGGTTCACATGCGAGAGCACGCGCGTGAATGCAGGCGGCAGGAACGCGGCGCAGGGAATGCCCAGCGCCCGCAGGCGCCGCAGCACGCCGGTCGGCCGATAGCGCGATCCCACGGCATCGATCAGCACGCGCACCTGCACGCCCCGCGCCTGGGCGCGCGTCAGCGCCTGCACAAAGGCTTCGCCCACGGCGTCGTTGTGGAAGATGTAGGTCAGCAGCGTGACGGACTGCCCGGCCGCGTTGATCGCCGCCAGCATCGCCGGGTAGGCGATGTCGCCATCGGGCAGGGGCAGCACGCTGTTGCCCGCCAGCAGCGGTTTTCCCGTCACCTGACGGGCCACCCGGGCCACGCCGCCCAGCGGAGCATCCACCGCCTCGTCGGGGACTGCAAAGGCTTCGGCCAAGTCGCCTTCGCTCTGCCAGGCTTTGCGCAGGCCCAGCGCCACCCCAGTGCGCCCGATGCGGTTGATGCCCAGCAACCAATACGCAAGCGCACCACCGAACGGTGCCAGCCAGGCCAGACCAATCCAGCCGACTGCAGCGTGCACTTCGTCCTTCTTCATCAGCGCATGCAGCGTGACGGCGATCGCCAGTGCGATGTGCACCGAGGAGACCAGCCACAGCGCAAAGCCATGCAGCAGTTGCAGCAGCAGCGTGGGCAAGGACGGTTCCATGCGGTGATGTTAGTGTGCGTTGATGCATTCTCCCCACGGGCCTGCGGCGAACGCTCGCCTCAGCCCAGCACCACCGCCCTGCCTGTCAAGCGCTGCGCCAGCCCCTGTGCCAGCCGGTTGGCAATGCCGTAGATGGACAGCTGCGGGTTCGCGCCCACGCTGGTCGGAAAGAGCGAGCCGTCGTGCACCGACAGGTTTTCGATCTGCCAATGCCCGCCGTCTGCACGCACCACGCCTTGCGCCTCCGTTGCGGCCATGGCGCAGCCGCCCATGACATGGGCGCTGACCACCTTGGTGAGCAGCGGCTTCATGGGCAGTGCCGCAATGGCGCTGCGCGCCGTGTCCCACGAGGTGTAGGGGTGCGATCGCTCGTGCACCGGCAGCACCTCGCGCGCACCCGAAGCAAACTGGATTTCGGCCATGGCCAGCAGCGCGCGCCGGGCGCCTTCCATCACGAAATCGGTCAGCGGGTAGTCCAGCACTGCCGAGCCATCGCTGCGCAGCTTGACCTGGCCGCCCGGCGCCTGCGGGTGAAAGCCGTCGCGCAGCAAGGCCAGCAGCACATGGGTGTGCGGAAATTTCGCCAGCATGTCGGCGTGCGGCTGGCCGTAGCCCGGCATGGTCGTGGCCATGATGACCGGGTGCAGGGGCGGCGCCTCCAGCTTGAAACCTATGGGGCCGTCGATTGGCTGCGTGTCCATGAAATGGTCGGTGTAGATGGACTGCGGCGCGCCCGCCCAGCCCTCCACCCGCTGCTCCAGCACGGCCGCCGACATCACCACCGGGTGCAAAAAGGTGCGCGCGCCCAGCAGCGCGTGCGGGTCGGGCGCCTTGGAGCGCAGCAGCACCGCCGGTGAATTGATGGCGCCGCCCGCCAGCACAAAGTGCTTGGCCACGATGGTGGTGGCGATCTGGCCCGGCGCCACCGGTGCGCTATTGGGCCGCACGGCCACGCAGCGCAGCGCCTGCGCTTTGCCGCCATCCAGTACGAATTGTTCAGCGCGTGTTTCCACCAGCAGCGTGGCGCCGTGGTCCAGCGCCGCGGGGATGGTGGTCACCAGCATGGACTGCTTGGCATTCGTCGGGCACCCCATGCCGCAGGAACCGAGGTTCCAACAGCCTTTGACGTTGCGCGCAATCACCGACGCGGAAATACCAAGCTTTTGCGCCCCGCGGTGGAGCAAGGCGTTGTTCTCGTTGGGCTCCGTCAACCAGGGCGCGATGTGCAAGCGCCGCTCGGCCTGATCAAAATACGGCGCCAAAGCTTCACGGTGGTAATCCTTCAGCCCTAAACGCTCCTGCCAGAAGCGCAATGTGGACTCGGGCGTGCGGAAGGAGCTGGTCCAGTTCACCGTGGTGGATCCGCCTACGCAACGCCCCTGGAGGATGGAGATGGCCTTGTCCTCGGTTTTGCGGCTCGCACTTTCCTGGTACAGCGAGGGATAGGCCTCGGATTCATGCTGGTGGAAATCGCTGCTGCTCTTGAGCGGCCCTTCTTCCACGATGACGACGGCCAGACCCGCCTGGGTCAGCAGCTCGGCGGTGATGCCGGCACCGGCGCCCGAGCCGACAATGGCGACGTCGCAGGTGATTTTGGCAGGCAGTGCGCCGTGGACGCCGCCCAGCACCTTCCAGCCGCGCTGTAAACCCGCGCGGATAGGGTCAGGAAATTGGCTCATACGAGGAAGATCAAAGAGGCAAAGGCCCGGGGTAGCCCAAAGCGGCCCAGGTGCTTTCGTCAGACATGTAGGCGCCGCCCACGATCTCGTGCAGCGCCTGGTAGGCCTGCTGGCGCAGCGCCAGGCTGGAAAAACGCATCCCTTCCAGGGCGGCCTGCACCTGTGCCTCGCTGGCATCGGCCCAGGCCGGCGCCAGGCCCGCCAGCCCCAGGCGCCCTGGCGTGGTGCACAGCAAGCCCAAGAGTTGCGAGAGTTCGGCCTGCACCGCAGGCGGCAGGTTGGCCGTCAGCGCGTCGATGCGTTCGACCATGCCCGCAAGCGCGCGACTGCATGCCTGCGCATCAACAGGCAGGGTGCCTTGCAGGATGGCACGGCCCAGGCTGGCAAACAGCCCACGGGCCGACGCAGAAAGGCGCCCCTGCTCCAGGCCCGGCCGCAGCAGCACCGCGGCCCCACCCGCCAACGCCAGTACGGCGCCGGACACCAAGCCCAGTTTCAAAAGAGATCGTCTTTGCATCGGACAAATATCGCACGCGATGCATGAGCAGCTCTAGAGGCTGGCACCTAGAGGGCACGGGGGTTTTCCTCCATGCCGCGGATCCGATCTGCGTCAACTCCAGTGCAGCAAACACTGTACGCGGAACCTCGCCGCCTTTGCCAAAACTTCCTCGCCGCTACCCCATCCGCCATTCGGGAGGGGGGTGGAAAGCCGTTACCCACCGTGCAACCACCATCTCCCGCTGCTCACTGGTCGCGCAGCCGGTACATCCAAAAACTCTCTTCTTGCTCGATGGCCGCAAGCAGGTCCGTAGGGCTGTGGCCCGTATTGCGCCGGACGTCGCGGCACAGGTGGGCCTGGTCGGCATACCCACAGTCCACAGCCATTTCGGCCCAGTCAAGGGAGCCTCGTTGGTGCGATGCCATCGCCCGAAAAAATGTTTCTTCCGCACGCTCCATGCGCCGCAAATCCCGCAGAGGCTGGCCTGCCCATTGCTTGATGCGCCGCTCCATCTGGCGCATGCCGACGCCCACCCCCGACTGCGCCGCCCGCAAGGCCAAATTCTCGACCCAATAGTGAAAGCGATCCGCCCGAAGCACGGTACCATCGCGTACCAGCGCCCAGCGTGGCTCCAGAAAATCTTCAAACAAGGCGATACGGCGCGCGTCATCGGTTGCCCGGAGCACCTCTTGCGCCATGGTCCCCCATGCGGCGCCAAATACTTCTTCCAGCGGGACCACACGATTGACCAGGGAACTGACGGGCACACCGCTAAGGGCTTCCACCGCCGCCGGAGTCAGCGCCACCATCAAAGCCTCTACCGGCCCTGGGTTATGGCTCACAACCGGCACGCTGTGCGGGCCGATCAACGAAATACGCGGCGTTACTTCGCAGATGGCCTGGTCGCCGCGTTGAACGACCGTGGCGCCTCCCTGAAACAACCAACAGATTGCGCACAGCGGGGATGCAGGGAAATGGTTGTACCGCTGCTCAGGACCAAGCGCCAGGCCCGCTGTGCTTCGAACAATATGCCCTCGCACACAAGACGCAAGCGACAAGCGTGGCGCCAAGAGGGCGCAGCGGACACCCGACTTCGGAACAGTGGCGACAGGCAAGTGCATACGCAATTCTAGGCTGCGCATACGTGTCGGAATCGTTCAATACAGCCCGCCCAGGGGTGCGCGAAACTGCGGCCGCACCAATGGTCCCGCCTTTGGATTCCTGCTTTTTCGACCTCTCGCCGCCCTGCACCATGCACCCTGTCATTCTGAGAAATGTCTCTCGCACCTACCGCTTAGGCAGTGTGGATGTCCCCGCCTTGAGCGACATCCATCTTGAGATCCGTGCCAATTGCTTCACCGTCATCTGCGGGCCTTCGGGCAGCGGCAAGACCACGCTGCTCAATGTGGTGGGCTGCATCGACCGCCCAGACCACGGCGAGGTCCTTGTTGCCGGGCAGAACGTGCTGGCGCTGTCGGACGACGCGTTGTCCGACTTTCGCGCCCGAAACCTCGGTTTCATCTTTCAAAATTTCAACCTGTTGCAGGTGCTCACCGCCTATGAGAATGTCGAGTACCCCTTGCTGCTAAGCGGCATGCCCGCCCCGCAGCGGCGCGAGCGCGTGCGCTTGCTGCTCGATGCGGTGGGCCTGTCTGACAAAGCCCGGAACCGCCCAGGCCAGCTCTCTGGCGGGCAACGCCAGCGCGTGGCCATTGCCCGTGCTCTGGCACCCGCACCGACCCTGGTGCTGGCCGACGAACCCACCGCCAACCTCGACAGCCACACCGGCGCGGGCATCATTGCCCTGATGCGCCAGATGCAGCGCGAGCACCATGTGTCGTTTGTGTTTTCTTCGCACGACCCGCAGGTGCAGGCGGCGGCCGACGACACGGTGACGATTTGCGACGGGCGCATCACCTCCATCGAACGGCTCCCCGAGTCTTCAGGGGTGCTGGCATGAACACCGTGTCGCTCGCACTGCGCAACTTGCTGCGCAACCGCCGCCGCTCTCTGGCAACCTTGCTGGCCATGGTGATTGGCCTGTGCGCCATTTTGGTGTTTGGCGGCTACAGCAGCAGCACCATCTACTCCATGCAGACGGGCTATGTGCAGTTGCATGGGCACCTGCAAATCCAGCGCAAGAATTATTTTCTGGATGGCAGCAGCAACCCGACCGCCTACGGCATCGCGGATTACGAACGCATCATGGAGCAGGTACGACGCGACCCGGTGCTCGCACCCATGCTGACGGTGGTCACGCCCAAACTGCAATTGAGCGGCATTGCCGGAAATTTCGCAGCCGGGGTCTCGACCAATGTGCTCTCGGCCGGTATCGTCGCCCCGGAACAAGCACAACTGCGCGCATGGGACGACTACGGCAACATGAGCTACGCCCCGCCCATCGCCCTGCTGAACACACCGGGCAATGCGGTAGTCATTGGCACCGGCGTGGCACGCAAGCTGCAGTTGTGCCAGGCGCTGAACGTGCACCCCTGCCCGACGCCCAGCATTGCGAAAAACACGTCCGCTGCACCGACGCCGGACGACATTGCGGCCCTCTCTGCACAGGAAGCGCCCAGCGCCTCCGCCAAGCAATCCACCCATATTGAAATGCTGGCCGCCACGGTGCAAGGCGCGCCCAACGTGGTGGGGCTCGACGTGGTGAAAGCAGAGAACTTCGGGCTCAAGGAGTTTGACGACAGCTACACCATGATGCACCTCGCCCAAGCCCAGCGCTTGGTCTATGGCGGAGCCGCGCCACAGGTCACCGCCATTCAAATCCAGCTGCACCACACCGCGCAGATGGCGCAAGCCCGAGCACGGCTCACACAGTTGCTGGCGCCCGAGCTTCAAAAGGGTGAATTGGAGGTGTTGGACTATGAAACCCTGGCGCCCATTTACGGCCAGACCATCGAGTTCTTCCAATCGGTGTTTGGCTTTATCGCCATACTCATCGGCGTCATCGTACTGTTCACCGTGGGCAACACCATGGGGATGGCCGTGGTGGAGCGCACCACCGAAATTGGCACCTTGCGCGCCATCGGTTTGCGCCAAGGCGGTATTCGCCGCCTGTTCGTGACCGAAGGCCTGGTGCTGGGGGTGGCGGGCGCCGTACTGGGCACGCTGATAGCGCTGGCGCTGGCCGCATTGATCAACCACAGCGGCTTGACCTGGACGCCGCCCGGCTATGTCTATGCCTACCCGCTCAAGGTACGGCTCTGGGGTGCTTGGGCCACGCTGGCCGGCAGTGCCGGAGCGCTGGTTCTGGTGGCCGGGCTGTCGGCCTGGTGGCCGGCACGGCGGGCCGCGCGTTTGCTGATCGTCGACGCCCTGCGCCATGTCTAAGAGTCTGTTCGAAGAAAGAGGCGACGATGAAAAAACAATGCAAATCCCTGCTCGCGTTGCTGGCCTTTTGCATGGGCACCGCATGGGCCGCACCCAGTGCCCAAGAAATCCTGGCTGCAAGCGATGCCGTGCGCAACCCGGACTTTTCGTTTGGGCTGACCAATACCCTGATCGAATACCGCAAGGGCCAGCAAACCGATACGAATACGCTGGCCATCTATTCCAAGGCCGACGCCAGCAGTGGACAGTTTCGCAGCCTGGTGCGTTTCGTGGCGCCGGCGCGCGATACCAACAAGCTCATGCTCTACAGCGGCAAAGACCTGTGGTTTTTTGACCCAAGCAGTAAGGCCAGCATCCGTTTGTCGCCGCAGCAGCGCCTGTTGGGGCAGGCATCGAATGGCGATGTGGTCACGGTCAACCTGGCCAAGGACTACGGTGCACAGCTGGCAGGAGAAGAAGACACACAGGATGGCGAGCGCAAGACGCGCCACTGCTACAAACTCGCCTTGAGCGCCCAAACGCCCGATGTCAGCTACCCCCGCATTGACATCTGGATCGACACCGGCAACCACCAGCCCATCAAGGCGCGTTACTACGCCGACAGTGGCCAGTTGCTCAAAACCGCCTACTTTCGCCACTACCAGCGCCATCTGGGGCAGGAGCGTCCTACCGAGACCGTCATCATCGACGGGCTCGACCCGACTTGGGTCACGGTGATGCGCTTTACCGACTGGACTCGGCGCGAGGTGCCCGACGCCTGGCTGCAGCGGGACTACCTGCCCCGCTTCAAACCCGAGTAACGCCCCATGCGACTTGTCCTGCCCACGCGCTGGCGCCAGCGCAGGCTATCGATGGGTGCATTGGGCGCACTGGCCGTCGCCCTTGCGTTCCCAGCCGCAGCCCAGTCAGGCGATATTGATGCCTTGCTGCTGGCCGATGCCCCTGCCGCGCCCACGGTCGCCGCCCGCGACTGGCAATTGTTTTCCGAGCTTGCTGCAGGCCAGGTCCACACACTTTTGGGTCGTGATCGCGACAACCAACGCGTATCGCTGGATCTGCAAATAGACCACTCGCTGGCGCCCGGTTGGCGTGCGGTGCTCGCCGATCGGCTGGACGTGAGTTGGCCACCGCAGGTCGGACAAGAACACCCCATCAGCACACTCAAGGAAGCATGGGTGGGCTGGCAAGCAAGTGACACCCAGGCGGTGGATCTGGGCCGTATCAATGCACGGTTTGGCGTCGCCACCGGCTACAGCCCGACGGACTACTTTCGCACGGGTTCCATCCGCTCCGTGGTTTCGGTAGATCCAGGCAGCCTGAAGAAAAACCGCCAGGGCGCTTTCATGCTGCGCAGCCAGGCGGTCTGGGACCAGGGGGCGCTCACCGCCTTGTTCTCCCCACGCTTGGCTGCGCAACCCAGCAGCGCCCCGTTTGCGCTTAACGAGGGCGCAACCAACGCCAGCAACCGCTGGCTGCTGGCATGGAGCCAGCGGCTGAACGACCAGTTCAATCCGCAGTGGTTGCTCTACGGGGAAGAGCGGCAAGCCCCTCAAACAGGGTTCAACCTGGCGACACTCGTCAACGACTCCACCGTAGCGTTCGCCGAATGGTCAGGGGGGCGCAGCCGCTCCCAGCTGGCACAGGCGTTGGACCTCCCCGAAGACCGCAGCTTTCACCAGCGGCTGAGTGCCGGTGCCACCTGGACCGCAGCCAGCAAGCTCTCGCTCACCCTGGAATACTCCCGCAACAACGCCGCCCTTAGCGCCCCGGCATGGCGAGCATTGCAAAACAGCGCGTCCATCGGCTATGCGATGTACCGCAACTGGACCATCACCGCCCAGGAAATGGCGACGCACAACATGTATGCCGTGTACGCCCACTGGCCGGATGTACTTGTGCCGCATTTGGAGCTGAACGCCATGGTCCGAGCCAATGCCGCTGACCACAGCCAACTGCACTGGCTGGAGCTGCGCTACCACTGGAGCCAAATCGATCTGGCCATGCAATGGCAAGGCAGCAAAGGCAGTGCGCGCAGCGAATTCGGCGCGGTGCCCCGTGCATGGGAGTTGAGTGTGCGCAAGTATTTTTGAGTTCAGGCACAGTGGTCTGCCCGTTTTTGCGCTGGCGGTACACCCCCAGTTTTCCGCGCTGGTCCCACCACGGCATTCAAGGCGATCCGGTGGTCAAATGCGAATTTCAACCATAGCTCACTGCATACGCCTTGGTCTCTGGCCACCTGAACTCCAGCTTTTTGAGCTGGCCTTCGTTCATGGGGCGGCATCGTGCACCAAGCAGGCAGTCACACCGCTTGCACGCCAAGGCTCCTTCGTATCCATGCCATCCGCGTTGCGGGTGAGGCGGGTTTCACCGGCCGGACCCTGCCGGCCTACAGCTCGGGCGCCTGGTACACCAGTACCTTCAGCGCCCGTTCGGGGTCCAGATCAGCAAACACGGCTGGATTGGCCACCCGCTCGACGAATACCAATTCCGGCGCCACTTCTTGCATCTGGTCCTGCAAAAAAGCCACCCCCAGTTCGGGCGCATTCAGGCACAGCAGCGCGTGCCCGCCCGGCGCCACCAGGTCCGGCAGGCGCCGCATGAGCCGAGCGTAGTCCTTGGTCGCGACGAAGCTGCCCTTCTGGTAGCTCGGCGGATCGACGATCACCAACCCGTACGGCCCGCCGCGCGTGATCTTGCCCCAGCTGCTGAAGATGTCGTGCGGCAGAAAGCTCGCCCCCGCGGTGATGCCATTGAGCTGGTGGTTCTGCTGGCCGATGGCGAGTGCACCGTGGCTCATGTCCACGTTGACCACCTGGCGGGCGCCCGCCTGCAGTGCCGCCACCGAGAAGGCACAGGTGTAGGCAAACAGGTTGAGCACCTTCAGGCCGTAGCGATCCGATCGGCGTGCTTCGGCATATTCGCGCACCCAGCGCCTGCCCTCGGCCATATCGAGGAACAGGCCGTGGTTCTGACCCTTTTCGATATGCACACGAAACCGCGCGCCCTGCTCGGTCACGACATGCGGGGCGGGCACGCTGCCGGCCAAGATGCGGGCTTCGGTGCGCCCGTGCGTGCGCAGTGGCTCATTGCGGCACTGAAATACCCAGTGAAGGGCCTGACCGGGTGCCAGCGCCTCCCAGCGCCTGGCCAACGCGGCGCCGATGAGGGCAATCTGAGCGTCTGTGCCCTCCTCCGCAGGCAGGAAGCTGGTGAGCACAAAAACGGGGGGATAGGCGTCGAGCGTCCAGTGCTCGCAACCAGCATACAGCCCACCCCGGCCATGGAAAATGCGTTGGGCGTCGGTAGGCATGGCCATCGTGGCGATGGCGTTCAACAAGGCTTGCATCGGCAGATTGTCGGTGCTGCGGCTACAGTGGCCGCTCCCAGGCCAAATGGCTGTCTGTCAAAGGAATCGAATGTTTGCCCTTCTCGGAACCCTCATCGTCGGCCTCATCGTCGGCCTGATTGCCCGCGCGGTAAAACCCGGCGACGACAAGCTGGGCTGGATCATGACCATCGTGCTCGGCATCGCCGGCTCGTTCCTGGCGCGCTATGTCGGCGTAGCCATGGGCTGGTATGCGCCGGGCGCACCCGCAGGGTGGCTGGCGTCCATCCTCGGCGCGATCGTGCTGCTGGTGGTCTACGGCCTGGTGAAGAAGAAGGCGTGAGCCACGAGGGCAGCCCTCGTGGCAAAGGAGACGAAAATTTGTAGTAAAAATGGCCTCCAGCGCTTATGTGGTAAGCGCTGATAGCTATAAAAACAGGAGAGAATTTCCGGCTGCCTCCGGCCCGGTCTGGCGCGGGCGGGCGGGCAATGCCGTGCTCAGAGGCCTGGTTTTTTCGCGAACTGCGGAAAGACCTCCAGAACGGCCGCGCCATCGGCACGCCAGGAATGGCATTTGTCCACGAAGAATGGCGCCACCCCGCCACGGCCCATGCTCGCCAAAGGGTTGCCGCCTTCCGGCGTGCGTCCAAATCCCACCGTCTGGAAGGCCACGGTGGCGGTGGCTTGCAGCAGTTCGCTCAGATGCGTGCAGGAGGCTGAAGGGGGAAGCCGGGCCTTCAGCGCCTGGCGCCAGCCCGGGCCCAGCCGCAGGCCCTTGAGCGACTGCAGCGCTGGAATCGCATCGGGGCAGATGCCAAACGGCGAGGCGTCGGTGGCGGCTTCAATGGCCAGCACCTGCATAGCGTCGTCCAGCGTGAGGCGTACCCACATATCGTGCACCGGATCACCCTCGCCGATTGGCTCGTTGCGATAGTTCAGATGGGCGAAGGGCTTGCGGTCGGTCAAGCGGCCCTCGATGTCCCACAGGCCGTCTTCGCGTGCGAAGCCCTGGAACTCAAGGGCGCGCCGGTGCAGCGGCTTGCGCGGGCTGGCGTCGGACAAGGGCACGGCAACCAGGCTCAGGCGGTCGCCGCGCTGCGCTGCAGAGCCTGCGCCTGCGCCTGGGACTTGAGCTTCACCTTATCGACCTTGCCCACCGGGAGCAACGGCAGTTCGGCGCAGACGATGAAGCGCTTGGGCACCTTGTAGTTGGCCAATTGGCGTTTGCACCAGTCGGCAGCTTCCTTCTCGCTGATCTGCCGGCCCGGCGCGGGCACCACATAGGCCCAGCCTACTTCGTCGTAGAGCGGGTCGGGCACGGAGACGACGGCGCTCAGCACCACCGCCTCGTGGGTTTCCATGGCCAGTTCGACCTCGCGCGGGTAGACGTTGTAGCCGCCGGACTTGTACATCTCGCTGCGCCGGCCGATGAAGCGGATGTTGCCATCCTCGCGTAGCACGGCGGTGTCGCCGGTGTGCAGCCAGCCGTCTTCGGTGAAGGCTTCGGCGGTGGCCTGGGGCCGGTTCAGATAGCCACCCATGCAGTATTCGGCGCGCACCTGCAGCTCCCCGGGCACGCCGGGCGCACAGGGCTGGCCATCGTCGTCTGCCACGCGCACCTCGCCCACAGGCGTGGCCCGGCCGATGGTGTTGGCCAGCGTTTCCACGTCGGCGTCCGGGTCGGAATAGGTGACGGAGCCGCAGGTTTCCGTCATGCCGTACGTGAGGCCCAGCGGGCAGCCGGTGCTGCGGATCAGCTCCAGCAGTTCCGGCGCCATGGCGGCGCCGGAAAATACGAACCAGTCGAGCTTGGCCAGCAACTCTTTGGAAAAGCCGGGCTCGTCCACCATCATCTTGAACATCGTGGGCAGCAGGATCAGGGCGTTGATGCTCCCTGCCTGGAGGGCGGCAACGAATTCCGCTGCTGAGAAGCGCTCGGTAAAGCGCAGCGTGCCGCCGCCAATGAAGGTGAACAGCCCCAGGAAATGCATGCCGCCGATGTGGTTCACCGGAAGCGGGTTGATGACGCGGGGGTAGCTGCGGGTGGCAAAGCGTTCGTTCTGCGTACGGCTGCGGCGGATCAGCTCGCGGTGGCGCAGCAGCACCCCCTTGGGCTTGCCGCTGGAGCCCGAGGTGTAGACCAGCAGCGCGGGCGCAGTGTCCTGCACTGCCGCGCGGGCGCTGGCAAGCTGTGCGTCGAGCGCGGGATCGGCGAACGAGACCGCCCAATCGTCGAAACTGGAGCCGTCGGGGCCGCGCCGCTCAATGAGGACGGTGGCGCGGATGCCGGGGTTCTGCTGCGCCAGGATTTCGATGTCGGGCGCGTACGAACGGCCCTCCAGGGAATCGATGGACAGCAGCAGCTTGGGCTGCGCATCGCCGACCACATAGCTCAGTTCGGGCAATTGGTAACGGGGATTGAGACCCAGCCACAACACGCCGATTTTCGCGGCGGCAAGAAAGCTGATGAAGGCCTCGGGGCGCGGCGGGCACAGCATGGCGACGCAGTCGCCGCCCTGGAGGCCATGGGCCAGGTAGGCCCGCGCGCACTGGTCCACCTTGCGGCGCAGCTCTGCATAGGTGATGCGCATGGCACCGAACAGGATGGCATCGCGCTCGGGGTGCTGCGCGGCGTGCGCGTCCAGCCAGTCGGCCAGTACCCGGTAGGCGGACGGGTCGCTCTGCCGAGATTGGAGTGGGGTTTCAAGCATGACCGGCCTTTCCCGTCAGTTGCTGCGTGAAGCTTTCGCGCGCGCGCCGGCCTTCGTCGTCGGTCATGCAGACCAGCATGTCGTCCATATCGCTGTAGCTGGCGGTTTTTGCCAGCGCGAGGCTGTAGGCGTTGACCGAGCGCTTGATGATTTGCGCCGCCAGCGCGGGCAGCGCCGCCACTTCCTGGGCTAGCTCCATGGCAGCGGCCACCGCGCCGCCGGGCTCAGCCACGTGTTCGGCAATGTTCCATGCCGCCAGCTCTTCGGCGCCATGGCGCCGGCAGAGGATGGAGATCCACTTCGCACGGCCCGGGCCCGCCAGCGCGGCCAGGCGGGGCAACGTGCTCCAGCCGTAATTCAGGCCGAGGCGGACTTCCGGCACATAGGCAAAGGCATTGCGCGCAAACACGCGCCAGTCGCACGCCAGTGCCAACCCGAAGCCGCCGCCCACCGCGCCGCCTTCGACCGCGGCAATCGTCACCGCCGGCATGGATTGCCACAGCTCGGCCATGCGCGCGCCTTTGTCCGTCATGCGGCGCACCTGGTTGACGTCCGGCTCTTTCTCGATGGCGTCGAAGGTGCTGATATCGGCGCCTGCGGAAAACGCCTGCGGCCCACCGGTCAGCACGATGGCCTTGACCGAAGCGTCCTCACGCAGCGTCTCAGCGGCGTCGATGAGGGCGCTGATCAGCGCGTCGTTCAAGGCATTGCGCTTGTCCTGGCGCTGCAGCGTGACAAGGGCAATGCCGGTGGCCGGCTTCTCGATACTTACAAGGGGGTGCGTCATTCGGTGACTCCAGAGGGAATGGGAAGGGTGGCAACGACCTTGCCGGCATACGCGCCGCAGGCCAGTTGTTCCAGCGCGTGGGCAACGCCTTCGAGCGGTACGGTGTCTGCGATCCGCGGATTCAGGCGGCCTTGGCGGTACCAATCGAACAGCGTTTGAAAGGACTGGCGGGTCTGCGCGGGGCGCAGTTGCTGGTAGGGCCCCCAGTAGCAGCCGACGATGTCGATGTTCTTGACGAGGATGTGGTTGGCGCGCAGCGTCGGCGCCTGCCCGCTGGTGAAGCCCACGACGACCAGCCGGCCCTCGAACTGCAGGCAGCGCATGGCGGCGGCGGTCGCGTCTCCACCGACCATGTCGAGCACGACATCCACGCCAGCGCCCACGCCCGCTTGCTGCAGCGCGCGCTTCAAGTCGCCCGCCGACCACGCCACGAACGCGTCGGCGCCAGCCTGCATGACGGCGCCGCGCTTGGATTCGCTGCGCGAGACCCCGATCACCCGGGCGCCAAGCGCCTTGCCCACTTGCACGGCGGCCAGGCCCACCGCCCCGGCGGCACCGAGCACCAGCAGCGTTTCCCCGGGCACCAGGCGGCCGCGTTCGCGCAAGGCGCAGAGCGCGGTGCCGTAGGGAATGTAGAAACCGGCGGCCTCATCGTCGGGCATGGCTGTGGGCACGCGTGCGAGCCGGTGCTGGTGCATCACGGCCCATTCGGCATAGGCGCCGGCGCCGACCTGCCCCATGACCCGCTCGCCGGCTGTCAGGCCCTGCACGCCCGCACCCACAGCCACCACTTCGCCGCAGAGCTCGGCCCCCGGCACGAACGGCAGCGCCTGTTTTTCCTGGTAGCTGCCGCCAATGCTCAAGGTATCGGCGAAGTTGAGACCGGCTGCGCGCACCTGCACCAACACGCTGTCCGCGTCCAGCGCCTGCGCTTGCGGGCGCGGCACTTCGGTCACCTGCATGCCGTTGGGCCAGCCGGTTTCGCGGACCAGCAGGGCCCGCATCGTGTTGCCGGAGGGATTGGTCGTCGTCATTGGTTCATGCCAGAAGGCAGCCAAAGAATGATTTGCGGGAACAGGATCAGCACGATGATCAGCAGCACGTGGGCCACCACATGCGGCCAGACCCCGGCGAACACCTCGCCCACCGGCGTACCGGTGCTCTTGGCGACGACGAACACGTTAAGACCCACGGGCGGCGTGACCATGCCCACTTCGGCCAACAAAATCACGAGGATGCCGAACCACACCGGGTCGAAGCCGAGCTTGACGACCAGCGGCAAAACGATGGGAATGGTGAGGATGAGGATGGAGAGCTGGTCCAGGAAGCAGCCGAGCACCAGGTACAGCACGACCAGGAACGCCAGCACGGTGTAGGGCGACACGCCCGAGCTGCCGACGAAATCCACCAGCCGCTGCGTCGCTTCGGTCATGGTGATGAAGTAGCCGAACATCTGCGCGCAGATGACGATCAGGCCGATCATGGCGCTGGTGGCACAGGCGCGCGAGACTGCGCTCAGGAATACCTTGCGCGTCATGCGGCCCGAGGTCACGGTGAAGACCAGAGCGCCAAGTGCACCCAGCGCTGAGGACTCGACCGGCGTGGCGATACCCAGGTAGATCAGGCCCGTCACCAGCAGGAAGAGTCCGCAGAACGGCCCCGCCACCTTGATGGAGTCGATCTTTTCCTTCCAGCTGTAGGCCCGGCTTTCGCCCGCACGCGACGGTTCGCGCCATAGCAGCAGCCAGATGGTGAAGACGATGACCAGGGTGACGAGCGCCCCGGGAATGATGCCGGCGACCAGCAGCTTGGCCACGCTGGTGCCGCTCAGAAGGCCGTAGAAGATCAGGGCGACACTGGGGGGAATCAGCATGGCCAGCGTGCCGGAAATCGCCACGATGCCCTTGGCGAAACGCGGCTCGTAGCCCTGCGCGATCATCGACGGAATGCTGGATTTGGACAGTGTGGCGGCCGCCGCCGTGCTGGAACCCGAAATCGCACCGAAGGCCGCGCCGGTCAGGGCCGTCGCCACGCCGAGCCCGCCCGGCAGGCGGCCCACCCAGGCGGCAATCGCCATGAACAGCGAATCGGAGATCCGGCTGGCAACCATGAACTCGGCCATCAGCAGGAACATCGGGATGGTCATGAACTCGTAGCTACCGACGGCCGAGGCCGGTGCCGTCGCGAGGATGCCGGTCAGCAAGTCGGTTCCGCCGAAGAAGACCAGGCCGATCGAGCCGGCAATGCCCAGTGCAAAGGCCACGGGCAAGCCGACCGCCAGCAGCGCCATCAGCAACACAACAACCAGAGCGAGCGTCATGTCAGTCCTTCACGAGGATTTGGCGGGAGTTTTCCAGGCCGATGGCTTCCCGGAATTCCTCGTCCGCAACGCTGCACCAGTGCGCAAGGGCGCGGTGCAGCAGGCGCAGCGACAGCGACGCGGCACCGATGGGCACGATGATCTTGGCACTCCAGGTCGGCCAGATCAGAGCGCCCATGAGCGCATCGTTGTTGTGCCAGGCTTCGTAGGCATCCCACGCGCTGAGCCAGCAGATGCCGGCAAATATGACCGCCGCCACAAGAAACCCCGCCCCCATCACCGGGTGGTAGACGTTCAGCGGGATGTGGCGCGCGAAGTAGTCCACGGCCACGTTTTCGTTGGTGCGCAGCGTGTACGAGAACGCGAAGAAGAACGAACCGATCAGCAGGTACTGCGTGACCAGATCGAAAGCCCAGCGGATCGGGTGCTGAAAGGCGTAGCGCATCACCACGTCCGCAGCTGTTATGCCCATCATGGCCAGCACCGCCAGACCTGCAATGGCGATGAACGCGAAGTCCATCTTCCAGAGCCAGCGGTCGGACCTGAACAGCAGGGCTTTCATTGGGCGACAGCCTTGCGGAAGTCGCTCAGCACGGCGGTGCCCGGCTTGTTGCGCTTGTCAAGGGAAGTGGCCCATTCGGCGGCGACGTTTTGAAGCTTCGTGTTCAGCGCAGCCAGTTGGCCAGGGGCCATGGTGTTGCCCTTCACGCCGTCTTTTTCGAGCTCTTGCACCACTTTGACTTCCTGCGCATCGACGTACTCGCAGTGGTTCTTGGTGGCGAAATCGCCGGCTTCGACAAGCGTTGCACGCAGCTCTTGCGGTAGCCGCTTCCAGGCGCGGTCGCTGATCGCGTACACCGTGATGAAGCTGCCCAGGCTGACGTCTGTCGTCATGTGCCTGAGCTGCGTCTGCATGTCGAAGACCTTCACGCTCTGCAGCGGGGCCAGCGTGCCATCAAGCGTGCCGCGGCTGAGCGAAGGCAGGATGTCCGGGCCAGGCATGCGCACCGGCACCGCGTCGACCACGTTGGCCGTGATATCCATCGCACCGCCCGCAGTGCGCAGCTTGAGCCCGGAGAAGTCCTGGATGCTTTCGATCTTGTTCTTTGTGGTCAGCACCTTGTAGGGTGCGTAGGCCACGGACACCAGGACGCGCACCCCATTGGGCTTGAATTCCTTTTCCGCAAGCACGCCCCCGGCCTTGACCAGCGAGGCATAGGCATAGGTTCCCTGGCAGGCGTTGTTGAACATGGCCGGCAGTTCGGCGACCGAGGACATCGGGAACTTGTCGCTGATGTAGGAAGGGGAGATGTCCGCGATGTCGGCCACCCCGGTCTGCAGCAGCGTCAGTAAGTCCTTCCCCTTGCCCAGCTGCTCCGCGGGAAAGTACTGGAATTCGATCTTCCCTTTGGACAGCTCGGTCGCCTTCTTCATGAAGGGGTATGCGGCATTGGTCACCGTGTAGTGCGACACGGGCATCCAATCGGCGAACTTGAGCTTGACGGCCTCCTGGGCATGCACCGGCGCGCCCTGCAGCGCCAGGGCCAGCAATACGGCGGCGGCGGCGCCGGCTCTCAGGGTGTGGTGCAAAGGGGCATTCAAAGCGGTACGGCGGCACAAGGAGTAAGGCGTTTGCATGTGGGTCTCCTGAAAAATGGAAGCTTTTCGCATGGTGTGCTGGACGTTTCCAACGCTCCCATGCACCTAGACTGCCTCGCGCCGCGGTCAGGCGGCGGGGGCCGAATCCTCTAGCAGGTGGGCCGAAGCCATGGCGGCGGCGGTTTGCACAACCTGCGCCAAATGCTCCACGCCCACCGATTTCATGCGGCTGGACGGACCCACCACACCGATGCTGAACAAGCCCAGCATGGGGCCCACGGGCACTGGACAGGCCAGGCTGTAGGCGCCTTCGTCGATTTCGCCGTCGCACACCGCGTAGCCGTCATGGCTGACCTTGCGCAGCGTCGTCATGAAGCTGCGCAGGCTCTGGTTGCCTTCGAAGGGCAGGCTGCCGGCCTCGTACATGTTCTCCACCAATTGCTGGTCGGCGTACGCGAGGATGGCCTTGCTCGATGAGCAGGTGTCCAGCGGGCGCTCGCCAGTGCCGGGATGGATGTACGAACGCTCGGCCTGCGCCGGGGTGACGGCGTGGACAAGGGTGACCGCACCGTTGACAAAGCGCGCAAAAAAGGCGGTCTCCTTCAGTTCCGCAACCAGGAACTGCAGGGCAGGCTGAAAGGCCTTGGTCCGGTTGTCCGCCGTGAGACTGCGCCGCAGCAGCTCCTTGAACGCCGGCCCGAGCAGGTACGACCCTGCGGCATCGGTTTGCAGGTACCCCACTCCGGACAGCGCCGTGGCAATGCGGTGCGCACTGCTGCGGGGCAACCGTGTATCGCGGGTCAGTTCACCGAGGGTGAGTCCCACGGAACTTTTGGACACCGCCAACAGCACCTGGTGGTAGCGCGCAAGGGGGCTGGGAGTGGACATGGACTTGCTCATAAATCGGGATAACGTCCCGAATAATAGGACGGTCATCCCGAAATACGATCTGGTGAAAACCCTTGGCTATTCGAACCCGGAAAACAAAAAAGCCCGAACCCCCATGAAGGTTCGGGCCTGGCCATCGGACGGCAAAGGCGTGCTTGTGCTGCCGCAGCACGCCCAGTGGCCTGTTGGCACCAGGAGGGCCGCCCCGCGGGAGATGAACCGACCTTCAGGCAATGCTGAACAAGTCCCTCACGCGCCGCGTATCCGTCCCTCGGGCGGTCTGCGGCGTTGCCAATCCTCGCCATAGCTGCGGCTATGGCGAGGATTTGCGCCTTGCCTCCCATCCCGATGCACGGCGCGCGTCATCGCGGGGACTTGTTCAGCATCGCCTTAAGGCAGGTTCTACATCACCGGGCTAGGATGTCGGAGCTCAGCGTGACGATGGGCACGATCTAGCCGGCCTGTTCGGGCAATGATGCGCAGGAGCGGCGCGGTCAATGCGTGGGGCGTTCAGCGCCAGGATGGCAGGTGGTTGTGGGCGCCTGGGTTTCGCCGTCGTTCTCCGAGCCCCACTCGGCCCAGTCTTCCCCGAACAACTCCGCCGGGTGCGGCGTGCGGTCCGAGCCGTTGCCGCAGCGCATGTCGCCCACAGGGCAGTACAGGTCGCAGCCCCAGCACACCCGTTCGGGGTGCGCGGGGGCCTTGGGGAACTTCTTGGCTGCCACGGCTGCGCTCGATGAGGGGGTGCGCTCCCGCCTACTTGCGTGCCGGCGGCACGTCCGTGCAGCTGCCGTGCGCCACCTCAGCCGCCATGCCGATGCTCTCGCCCAGCGTGGGGTGCGGGTGGATGGTCTTGCCGATGTCCACCGCGTCGGCGCCCATCTCGATGGCCAGGGCGATCTCGCCGATCATGTCGCCCGCATGGGTGCCGACGATGCCGCCGCCGAGAATCTTGCCGTGGCCATGCGCCTCGGGCGAGTCGTCGAACAGCAGTTTGGTGACGCCCTCGTCGCGGCCATTGGCGATGGCACGGCCGGAGGCCGTCCAAGGGAACAGGCCCTTCTTGACCTTGATGCCCTGGGCCTTGGCCTGGTCCTCGGTCAAGCCCACCCAGGCCACTTCGGGGTCGGTGTACGCGACCGACGGAATCACACGGGCGTTAAAGGCGGCGGATGCCAGCTCCTTGTTGCCCTGCAGCTCGCCCGCGATGACTTCCGCGGCCACGTGTGCCTCGTGCACCGCCTTGTGCGCCAGCATGGGCTGGCCCACGATGTCGCCGATGGCGAAGATGTGCGGCACGTTGGTGCGCATCTGGATGTCGACGTTGATGAAGCCGCGGTCCGTGACAGCCACGCCGGCCTTGTCGGCGGCGATCTTCTTGCCATTGGGCGTGCGGCCCACGGCCTGCAAGACCAGGTCGTACACCTGGGGTTCGGGGGCGGTGCCGCCCTCTTCCGCTGCGGCAAACGTCACCTTGATGCCCTCCGGCGTGGCTTCAGCCCCCACCGTCTTGGTCTTGAGCATGATGTTGTCGAAGCGCTTGGCATTCATCTTCTGCCAGATCTTGACCAGGTCGCGGTCGGCGCCCTGCATCAGGCCGTCCATCATTTCGACCACGTCCAGGCGCGCGCCCAGCGTGCTGTAGACGGTGCCCATCTCCAGGCCGATGATGCCGCCGCCCAGGATGAGCATGCGCTTGGGAACGCCTTGCAGCGCCAGGGCACCTGTGCTGTCCACCACGCGCGGGTCTTCGGGCATGAAGGGCAGGCGCACGGCCTGGCTGCCGGCGGCGATGATGGCGCGCTTGAAGGCGATGGTCTTCTTGCTGCCGGTTTTTTCCTGCGCCGTACCGGTGGTTTCCTCAACCTCCAGATGGTTGGCGCCGACGAAGCTGCCGTAGCCGCGCACGGTGGTGACCTTGCGCATCTTGGCCATGGCAGCGAGGCCGCCGGTGAGCTTGCCGACGACTTTTTCCTTGTGGCCACGCAAGCCGTCGACGCTGACCTTGGGCGCGCCGAATTCGATGCCTGCGGCGGCCAGGTGGCCCACTTCGTCCATGACGGCCGCGACGTGCAGCAGCGCCTTGGACGGAATGCAGCCGACGTTCAGGCAGACGCCGCCCAATGTCGCGTAGCGCTCGACCAGTACCACCTTGAGGCCCAGGTCGGCCGCGCGGAAGGCGGCCGAGTAGCCGCCGGGGCCACCGCCGAGCACCAGCAGGTCGCAGTCCAGATCGGTATTTCCCGAGAAGGCGAATGCTATTGGATTCGTAGCTGCTTGCGCTTGTGGCGCCTGCGCTAGAGCCTGTTTTGGCTCTGAATTCTGTGCAGGAGCGGGGGCAGATGCCGGGGCGGCAACGGGTGCTGGCGCCATGCCTGCGCCCGGCGTCTCCAGCGTGAGCACTACGCTGCCCTCATGGATCTTATCGCCGAGTTTGACCTTCAATTCCTTGACCACGCCAGCGTGGCTCGACGGGATTTCCATTGAGGCCTTGTCGGACTCCACGGTGATCAAACTTTGCTCGGCCTTGATGGTGTCGCCGGGCTGGACCATCACTTCGATGATGGCCACTTCGGCGAAGTCGCCGATGTCGGGTACTTTGATGTCGATGATTGCCATTGGGAGGCCTCGAAGTGTGGGGGTCAGAGCACGGCGCCGTGGTGCCTTGAAGTGTGTGGGTCAGAGCACGGCTGCGCCGTGGTCCGACCCCCAGGAGTTAAAGAAGCACGCGGCGGAAGTCGCTCAGGATTTCGCCCAGATAGACGTTGAAGCGCGCCGCAGAGGCGCCGTCGATCACGCGGTGGTCCCAGGTGAGCGAGAGCGGCAGCATCAGGCGCGGCTGGAAGGCGCTGCCGTTCCACACCGGCTCCATCTGGCTCTTGCACACGCCCAAAATGGCCACCTCAGGCGCGTTGATGATGGGCGTGAAATAGCGCCCGCCAATGCCGCCCAGGCTGGAGATGGTGAAGCTGGCGCCGCTCATCTCGGCCGGGCTCAACTTGCCCTCGCGCGCCTTCTTGGCCAGCTCGCCCATTTCCTGGCTGATCTGGAAGATGCCTTTCTTGTCGGCATCCTTGAGCACCGGCACCATCAGCCCATTGGGCGTGTCGGCGGCAAAGCCGATGTGCCAGAAGTTCTTCATCACCAGCGCATCGCCGTCCAGGCTGCTGTTGAAGTCGGGGAACTTCTTGAGCGCCGCGACGCAGGCCTTGATGAGGAAGGCCAGCATGGTGACCTTGACACCGCTCTTGCTCTTCTCCGCTTCCTTGTTGAGCTGCACGCGGAAGGCTTCGAGCTCGGTGATGTCGGCGTCGTCGTGGTTGGTGACGGCCGGGATCATCACGGCGTTGCGCAGCAGGTTGGCGCCGCTGATCTTCTTGATGCGGCCCATCTCCTTGCGTTCGATGGGGCCGAACTTGGCAAAGTCCACCTTGGGCCAGGCGATCAGGCCCAGCTCGCCGCCACCGGACGCGGCGACGGGCGCAGCGCCCTGCGCTTGCGTGCGCTGGCTGCCGGCCATGACGGCACGGGTGAAGTTCTGCACGTCTTCCTGCGTGATGCGGCCCTTGGCGCCGCTGCCCTTGACTTCGGCCAGCGGTACGCCCAGCTCGCGCGCAAACTTGCGCACCGAGGGCGATGCGTGCGGCAGGCCCAGCACGGCCGCGCCCGGCTGGTGGGCGGCCGCGGCCACCACGGGCGCGGGCACTGAGGCTTGCGCGCCAGCGGGTACTGGGGCCACAGCGGCCTGCGCTGCCGGTGCCGGCGCAGTTGCCGGGGCAGGAGCGGCAGCGGCCGGTGCTGCGGGAGCCGCCGCTGCTGCGGGGGCGGCCCCTTCGAGCACGGCGACGAAATCGCCAATATTGATCTTGTCGCCGACCTTGACCTTGAGCTCCTTGAGCACGCCAGCGGCGGGCGAAGGAATTTCCATGGACGCTTTGTCCGACTCGACGGTGAACAGCGATTGTTCAAGCTTCACCGCATCGCCCACCTTGGCGAGGATTTCAATGACGGCCACGTCCTTGAAATCGCCAATATCGGGCACGCGCACTTCCAGCAGGCCGGACGGTGCTGCAGCCTGCGCAGGCGCAGTTGCTGCCGCAGACGCTGCGGGTGCGGCCACGGGCGCTTCTGATTTGCTAGCTGCTGGCGCTTGTGCAGCCTGCGCTGGAGCCACTTCTTGGTCTGAATTTCCGGTGTCCGCCGCTTCAACCACGGCGATCACAGAGCCTTGCTTGACCTTGTCGCCCAGAGCCACCTTCAGCTCTTTGAGCACGCCTGCGTGGCTCGACGGAATTTCCATCGACGCTTTGTCCGATTCGACGGTGATCAGCGACTGCTCTGCCTGCACCGTATCGCCCACCTTGACCAGCAGTTCGATGACGCCGACTTCGTCAAAGTCGCCAATGTCGGGAACCTGAATGTTTACCAATGCCATGTTTGTCTCGCTTTCTTTTCGGGAGACGACTTGCAACTGGGACACCGCCCTGCGCTGGCGGGGCGGTGTCCTGGCTGAAAAGTGGGTCTCGATGTGCGCTTATGCGTAAAGAGGGTTCACCTTCTCGGTCTGGATGCCGTACTTCTGGATGGCCTCGGCCACCTTGGCTTGCGGCAGCTTGCCCTCATCCGCCAGAGATTTGAGCGCGGCCACCGTGATGTAGTGGCAGTTGATCTCGAAATGCTCGCGCAGCTTGTAGCGGAAATCGCTGCGGCCAAAGCCATCCGTGCCCAGCACCTTGTAGCTGCGCCCGGCAGGAATGTACGGACGAATCTGCTCGGCGTAGGCCTTGATGTAGTCGGTCGACGCCACGATCGGGCCGCTGCGGCCTGACAGTTGCTGTGTGACAAAAGGCACGCGCGCTGTCTCCAATGGGTGCAGCAGGTTCCAGCGCTCGGCATCCTGGCCCTCACGGGTTAGCTCATTGAAGCTGGTGCAGCTCCAGACATCGGCCTGCACGCCCCACTCGGCGGCCAGCAGTTTTTGCGCTTCAAGGGATTCCCGCAGGATGGAGCCCGAGCCCAGCAACTGCACGCGTTTGTCGCCCTCGGCGCCTTGCTTGCACAGGTACATGCCCTTGAGAATCTGCTCTTCGGTGCCCGCCGTCAGGCCAGGCATGGCGTAGTTTTCGTTCAGCAGGGTGATGTAGTAGTACACATTCTCCTGGCGCTCAACCATGCGCTTCAAGCCTTCTTGCATGATGACAGCCACCTCGTGCGCAAAGGTCGGGTCGTAACCGACGCAGTTGGGGATCACGCTGGCCAGAATGTGGCTGTGGCCGTCTTCGTGCTGCAAGCCTTCGCCGTTGAGCGTGGTGCGCCCGGAGGTACCCCCCAGGATGAAGCCGCGCGCCTGCATGTCGCCGGCCGCCCAGGCAAAGTCACCAAAGCGCTGGAACCCGAACATCGAGTAGTACACGTAGAACGGAATCATGATGCGGTTGTTCGTCGAATACGACGTCGCCGCGGCAATCCACGAACACATGCCGCCGGCTTCGTTGATGCCTTCCTGCAGGATCTGGCCGTTGGCCTGCTCCTTGTAGTACATCACCTGCTCGCGGTCCACCGGGGTATAGAGCTGGCCCTTGGGGTTGTAGATGCCGATCTGGCGGAACATGCCTTCCATGCCGAAGGTGCGCGCCTCATCGACCAGGATGGGCACGACGCGCGGACCCAGCGCCTTGTCGCGCAGCAACTGCGTCAAAAAGCGCACATAGGCCTGGGTGGTGCTGATCTCGCGGCCTTCGGCCGTGGGCTCCAGGATGGCCTTGAAGGTCTCCAGCGACGGCACGGTGAAATGCTCGTCGGCCTTCTCCCGGCGCTTGGGCAGGTAGCCGCCCAGCGCCTTGCGCCGCTCGTGCAGGTAGCGCATTTCCGGCGTGTCGTCGGCCGGTTTGTAGTACGGCAGCTTTTCAAGCTCGCTGTCGGGGATGGGGATGGCGAAGCGGTCGCGGATGTAGCGGATGTCCTCGTCGGCCAGTTTCTTGGTCTGGTGCACCGTGTTCTTGCCCTCGCCGGCCTTGCCCATGCCGTAGCCCTTGACGGTCTTGACGAGCAGCACGGTGGGGTCGCCCTTGTGCGCGTTGGCAGCATGGAAGGCCGCGAAGACTTTCTCCGGGTCGTGGCCACCCCGGCGCAGTTCCCAGATGTCGTCGTCGCTCAGGTGTTCGACCAGTTTCAACGTTTCCGGGTACTTGCCGAAGAAATGCTTGCGGATATAGGCGCCGTCCATGGCGCGGTAGGTCTGGTAGTCGCCATCCACCGTCTCCATCATCACCTGCCGCAGCTTGCCGCTCTTGTCGCGCGCCAGCAGGTCGTCCCAGCCCTTGCCCCACAAGAGCTTGATGACGTGCCAGCCCGCGCCGCGGAAGTCGCCTTCCAACTCTTGAATGATCTTGCCGTTGCCGCGCACCGGGCCGTCGAGCCGCTGCAGGTTGCAATTGATAACGAAAATCAGGTTGTCGAGCTGCTCACGCGCCGCCAAGCTGATGGCACCCTTGCTCTCGGGTTCGTCCATTTCGCCGTCGCCCAGGAACACCCAGACCTTGCGGTTGGCCGTGTCGGCAATCCCGCGCGCGTGCAAATATTTAAGAAAGCGCGCCTGGTAGATCGCCATCATGGGCCCCAGGCCCATGCTGACGGTGGGGAACTGCCAGAAGCCCGGCATCAGCTTGGGGTGCGGGTAGCTCGACAGGCCCTTGCCGCCGACTTCCTGGCGGAAATTCTCCAGTTGGTCTTCGGAAATGCGCCCTTCCAGGTAGGCGCGCGCGTAGATGCCCGGTGCGCTGTGGCCCTGAAAGTAGATGCAGTCGCCGCCGTGGGTTTCGCTCTCGGCGTGCCAGAAATGGTTGAAACCGGCACCCCACATGCTGGCCAGCGAGGCAAAGGAGCCGATATGCCCACCCAGATCGCCGCCGTCGGCCGGGTGCAGGCGGTTGGCACGCACCACCATGGCCATGGCGTTCCAGCGCATGTAGGCGCGCAGGCGCTTTTCAATCGAGATGTTGCCCGGGCAGCGCGCTTCCTGGTCGGGCTCGAGCGTGTTCACGTAGCCGGTATTGGCGGAAAACGGCATGTCCAGGCTGTTCTGGCGCGCATGTTCCAGCAGTTGCTCAAGAAGGAAGTGCGCACGCTCCAGGCCTTCGCTTTCGATCACGGCGGACAAGGCATCTGTCCACTCGCGCGTTTCCTGTTGGTCGGTATCTGTAATGCCTGCTGCCGCAAGGGGGGCGGGGGTCTGGGACGCGTCTGCCATGCTCTGTCTCCTATGTGTTTGACCACAATTTAGTACGGTTCCTCTAGTTTCGCACATTTTTCCAAAATTTCAAATAGTGCATTTTCATTTCATATTGTGATATTTTGAAATCAATCAGCCACTTCCACTACCAGAAACGAAGCGCGCTCCCCTCTACACTCGCTCCATGTCCTTGAAGACTTCCCAAGCTCCGGCCCCGATCCGTGCGCCCTCGCAGCGCAGTGCGGTGGCGCGCTGGTGGGCCACCTGGTGGCGCAGCCTGTCCCCCAACCGGCAAGACCGATTTGCTGCGCTGGCGCCGCTGGCGGCCGTTCTGTTGTTTCTTGCGGCCATCGTCGCGGCCTTTTGGTACTTGCGCGTCGAAGAGGCCTACCGCGAGCAGGAGGCGGTGCGCCGCGACGTTGAATATGCGCAGCAGCGCATCCGGCTGCGTTTGCTGGAGCGCCAGGAGCAGTTGATGCGGATTGCGCGCGATCTGTCCAACAAGGACATCGAGCTGCCCCAGTTCCACCAGCGTGCCGAGGCTCTGATCGGTCAATACCCCGAGCTCCAGGCCATCACCTGGATCGACGAAACCGGCCGCATCCTCGCGAGCCATGCGACACCGACCATCACAAGCGCCCAAGTGCGCGTGGCCGGCGAGGTGTTGCACAAGGGCGAAACGCAAACCGTGTTCGCGCTGTCACGTTCAACGCAGCAGCCGGTGTACTCCCAGCCTGCACTGGCAGATGACGAATCGGTCCCCTTGCTACAGTTGCAGGTCCCCATCAATGCGCAGGGCAATTTCGCTGGCGTGGTGTTGGGGGAGTATTCCGTGGACAACCTGCTGCGCTATGGCACGCCCACCGAGCTGCTGGCCCGTTATGCCATGACGCTGCTTGACGCCAAGGGCAAGGTCCTCGCCGGCGTGCCCCTGGCACCACGCGAGCCCCCCGAATGGATGCCGGGTGACCGCCGCACCACGGCCTACCAGGTGCCGGTCTCGCCCGTGGGCGATAGCCTGGTGCTGCGCGCCCAGGCCTATCGCACCTCGCTCGGGTTGGTGGGCAGCGGCCTGTTCTGGCTGGTAGGCGCGCTGAGCGCCATGACGGCCTGGATGCTGATCGCCACCTGGCGCCATACGCGCCGGCGCATGCAGGCCCAGGAGGCACTGGTGCAGGAAACGAATTTCCGCCGTGCGATGGAAAATTCCGTCCTCACCGGCATGCGCGCGCTGGACCTGAACGGCCAAATCACCTACGTCAACGCCGCCTTTTGCCAAATGACGGGTTGGACCGAAGAGGAACTCGTCGGCCAGATGCCCCCTTTTCCCTACTGGCCCGACTCCGACCACGAAACGCTGCGCGCCCGGCTACAGGACGAGCTCAGTGGCAAGAGCATCGCTGGCGGCTTCCAAGTGCGGGTGCGGCGCAAGAGTGGCTCCGTGTTCGACGCTCGGCTCTACGTCTCGCCCTTGATCGATGCGCGCGGCCGCCAGACCGGCTGGATGACTTCGATGACCGACATCACCGAGCCCAACCGCATCCGCGAGCAACTCACCGCCTCGCACGAGCGCTTCACGATCGTGCTCGAAGCGCTGGACGCCTCGGTTTCGGTCGCGCCGCTGGGCAGTGCCGAGCTGTTGTTTGCCAACAAGCTGTACCGCCAATGGTTTGGCTCCCAGACCGACGGCCATTTGCAACTCGTGGCGCAGGCTGGCGTATTGCCAGCCGGTGATGCCGGCCACCCCTCGGACGAAGACCCGCTGATGGGCCTGCCCACCGACAGCCTGACCAGCGCCAACACCGAAAACGCAGAAATCTTCCTGCCCGATCTGGGCAAGTGGCTGGAAGTGCGCTCTCGCTATTTGAGTTGGGTGGATGGGCGCCTGGCGCAAATGGTGATTGCCACCGACATCACGCCGCGCCGCCTGGCCGAAGCGCAGGCTGCGCGCCAGACCGAGCGCGCCCAATCCGTCAGCGGCCTGATCACCATGGGCGAGATGGCATCCAGCGTGGCGCATGAGCTCAACCAGCCGCTCACCGCCATCAGCAACTACTGCAGCGGCATCATCTCGCGCGTCAAAAGCGGGCAAATCACCGAGCCTGCCTTGCTGGCCGCGCTGGAGAAGACAGCGCACCAGGCGCAGCGCGCCGGCCAGATCATCCAGCGCATCCGCGAATTCGTGAAGAAAAGCGAGCCCAAGCGCCAGCTCGCCAACGCCGAGCAAATGGTGGCCGAAGCTGTCGAACTGGCCGGTATTGAACTGCGCCGCAACAACGTGCGCCTGACGCAGTACCTTGCCGCACGACTGCCTCCTGTCATGGCCGATTCCATCCTGATCGAGCAAGTGCTGGTCAACTTGATGAAGAACGGCGCCGAATCCATCGCCAACGCCGCTCGCCCACCGGCACAGCGCAGCGTGGAACTGCGCGTAGTGCCGCGCCAGATGAATGGCGTGGAAGGGCTCGAATTTTCCGTACAGGACAGCGGACGCGGCCTCGCCCCCGAAGTGCTGGAGCGCCTGTTTGAAGCCTTCTTCTCGACCAAGACGCAAGGCATGGGCATGGGGCTCAACTTGTGCCGCAGCATTGTCGAGTCGCACCAGGGCAGGATGCGGGCAGAGAACATTTACAATGGCCCAGAGGTTACGGGTTGCCGCTTCACCTTCTGGTTGCCGCTCGCTGCGCCTGCCATTGACACTACAAATGTTGTAGCAAACACCGACTCCCCAAGGACAATTGCATGAGTTTGATTCCCAAAAAAGGTACCGTCTATGTTGTCGACGACGACGAAGCGGTGCGTGATTCGCTGCAATGGCTGCTCGAAGGGAAAGACTACCGGGTTCGATGTTTTGATTCCGCCGAGTCCTTTCTGGCGCGCTACGACCCGCGTGAAGTCGCCTGCCTGATCGTCGACATCCGCATGGGCGGCATGACGGGGCTCGAGTTGCAGGAACGCCTCATTGAGCGCAAATCTCCCTTGCCCATCGTGTTCATCACCGGCCACGGCGACGTGCCCATGGCGGTGGACACCATGAAGAAAGGCGCGCTCGACTTCATTCAAAAGCCCTTTGATGAAGAAGCGCTGCTCACTCTGGTGGACCGTATGCTTGAGCGTGCACGCGAGTCCTTCGCCGACTACCAGCAAGCGGCCAGCCGCGAGGCTTTGCTCTCCAAGCTCACCACGCGCGAAGCGCAGGTGCTTGAGCGCATCGTCGCCGGGCGGCTGAACAAGCAGATCGCCGACGACCTGGGTATCAGCATCAAGACGGTGGAGGCGCACCGCGCCAACATCATGGAAAAGCTCGGCGCCAACACCGTGGCAGACCTGCTCAAGATCGCACTGGGTCAGGCTGCTCCGCGCCCTTGATTGCTCCTTTTTATATAGCTGCCAGCGCATATAGAATAAGCGCTAGAGGCCAATTTGATTGATATTTTTATGACGGCGACGATCATTGATGGAAACGCGCTCGCAGCGCAACTGCGCGCCGATGTGGCACGCCGCACCGCCGAACTCACTGCACGCGGTACGCAACCCGGCCTGGCCGTGGTGCTCGTGGGCGAAGACCCGGCAAGCCAGGTGTACGTGGGCAAAAAGGTACAGGCCTGCGCCGATGCAGGCTTTCATTCGGTGCTGGAGCGTTATGGCGCCGACCTGACCGAGGCCGACCTGCTCAGTCGCATTGCAGCGCTCAACGCCGACCCGCGTATTCATGGCATTCTGGTGCAACTGCCATTGCCCAAGCACATTGACGCGCAAAAGGTCATTGCAGCCATTGCGCCAGAGAAAGACGTGGACGGCTTCCATGTCGCCAGCGCCGGCGCTTTGCTCACCGGCACGCCCGGTTTCTGGTCGTGCACGCCTTACGGCTGCATGAAGCTGATCGAGAGCACGGGCATCGACCTGCGCGGCAAGCATGCCGTGGTCATCGGGCGCAGCAACAACGTCGGCAAGCCCATGGCGCTGATGCTGCTGCAAAAGAACGCCACCGTCACCGTGTGCCACAGCGCCACGGCCAACCTCAAGCACCACACGCTGCAGGCCGACGTCATCGTCGCGGCAGTCGGGCGGCAAAACACCGTCACGGCCGACATGGTCAAGCCTGGCGCGGTGGTCATCGACATCGGCATGAACCGCAACGCCGCCGGAAAGCTCTGCGGCGACGTGGATTTCGAAGGTGTCAAGCAGGTCGCCGGCTGGATCACGCCCGTGCCTGGTGGTGTCGGCCCCATGACCGTGACCATGCTGCTGGTCAACACACTGCAAGCCGCCGAACGCGCGGCCGCGTGACGTGTTGCAAGCGCCTCATATTCCTTGAACCCGCGCCTGCGGGCACCATCTATACCCGCATGAGCAATCCCCTTCTCGACTTTTCCGGCCTGCCGGCCTTCGACCGCATCGCGCCCACGGATGTCGCGCCCGCCATGGACACCCTGCTGGCGCGCGCCGATGCCGCGCTGCAAACGGTCACGGCACCCGAATTTCCCGCCAACTGGAACGCCATCGCCCGCGTGCTGGACGTGGCCACCGAAGAACTGGGCCGCGCCTGGGGCGTCGTCAGCCACCTGAACAGCGTCGCCGACACGCCCGAGCTGCGGGGCGCCTACAACGCTGCCCTGCCCCGCGTGACGGACTTCTGGACGCGCCTGGGTGCCGATGAGCATCTGTACGCCAAGTACAAGGCCATCACGCCTGCCAGCCTCAATGCCGAGCAACTGCAGGCCTGGAAAAACGCCGTGCGCAATTTCGTGCTGTCGGGCGCCGAGCTCACAGGAGCGGCGAAAGAGCGCTTCGCGCAGATCCAGGAGCGCATGGCCGAGCTGCAGCAGAAGTTCAGCGAGAACGCGCTCGATGCGACCGACTCCTTCGCCTACTACGTACCCGAGGAGGAACTCGATGGCGTCCCCGCAGACGTCATCCAGGCCTGCCGCGACGCGGCGAAGGCCGAGGACAAGGCCGGCTGCAAGCTCAGCCTCAAAATGCCGGTGTACCTGCCCATCATGCAGTTCGCCCGCAGCAGCGCCCTGCGCCAGGTCCTGTACCGCGCCTACGCCACGCGCGCCTCTGACCAGGCCGAGGGCGAAGCCCAGCGCTTTGATAACAGCGCCCTGATCCGTGAGATTCTCGCCCTGCGGCAGGAAGAAGCGCATTTGCTTGGCTACGCCAATTTTGGCGAGGTGTCGGTGACCCCCAAGATGGCCCAATCGACGGCCGAGGTGGTGAGTTTTCTGCGCGACCTGGGGCAACGCGCTCGCCCGTACGCGGAGAAAGACGTATCGGATTTGCGTGCTTTTGCCGCTGAGCAGCTCTCGCTTGCCGATCCGCAACCCTGGGATTGGCCCTATATCTCTGAACAACTCAAGGAAGCGCGCTACGCCTTCAGCGAGCAAGAGCTGCGCCAGTATTTCCCGGCCCCCACGGTACTTGCCGGGCTGTTCAAGATTGTCGAAACCCTGTTCGAGGTGGCGATTCGCCCCGACCAGGCGCCCGTCTGGAACCCGGCTGTACAGTTCTACCGCATCGAACGCGCCGGCAGTCTGGTGGGCCAGTTCTACCTCGACATGCCCGCGCGCAATGGCAAGCGGGGTGGCGCCTGGATGGACGACGCACGCACCCGCTGGCTGCGGCCCGATACCGGCGCGCTGCAAACACCCGTCGCCTACCTGGTGTGCAACTTCTCCGCTGGCAGCGAAGGCAAGCCTGCACTGCTCACGCACGACGACGTCATCACCCTGTTCCACGAGTTTGGCCACGGCCTGCAGCACATGCTCACGCAGGTGAACGAACGCGACGTTTCCGGCATTGCCGGAGTCGAATGGGATGCGGTCGAACTCCCCAGCCAGTTCATGGAGAACTTCTGCTGGGAATGGGACGTGCTGCGCCACATGACAGCCCACGCCGACACGGGCGCGCCGCTGCCCCGCAGTCTGTTCGACAAGATGATTGCCGCGAAGAATTTCCAGAGCGGCATGCAAACGCTCCGGCAAATCGAGTTCGCCCTGTTTGACATGCTGCTGCACACAGAACACGACCCGGCGCAGGATTTCATGCCGCTGCTCGACCTGGTGCGTGCCGAGGTGGCCGTGTTGCAGCCGCCGGCCTTCAGCCGCACGGCGCACACCTTCAGCCATATCTTCGCCGGCGGCTATGCCGCAGGCTATTACAGCTACAAGTGGGCCGAAGTCCTCTCCGCCGACGCCTATGCAGCCTTCGAGGAAACCACCGGCGCCGACGGCCTGCCCAACCCGGAAACCGGCCGCCGCTACCGCGAGGCCATTCTGGAATCAGGCGGCAGCCGCCCGGCGATGGAGTCGTTCAAGGCGTTCCGCGGCCGTGAGCCCAGCCTGGACGCCTTGCTGCGCCACCAGGGCATGGCCTGAGGCATTCGCGCCCAGGGCCGAATTTCGGTGCAAGAATCCCCCTATTGGTTTTGGCAATCAGGAGACGCTTGATGACAGTTTCACGCACGGTCTGGATTCCCTCGATCCTGGCGCTAGCCGCACTGGTCGTTGCTGCAAGCGTGCAGGCCCAGCCGGTGTACCGCATCGTCGGGCCTGACGGCAAAGTGACCTTTTCCGATCGCGCACCCGAGGTGGCCCAGCCCGGTGCGCACACCAGCACGGTCACGCCAACCGAGTCTGCAACCAGCACGTCCACCCTGCCCTTCGATCTGCGCCAGGTGGCACAGCGTTTTCCCGTCACGCTGTATTCCGGCGACAAATGCGCACCGTGCGACAGTGCACGCAGCATGCTGTCCACGCGCGGCATTCCCTTTTCCGAGCGCACCGTGAATACCAATGAGGATGTGGAAGCCCTGCAGCGCCTGAGCGGCAACACCAATCTGCCTTTTGCCACCATCGGCGGGCAGCAGCTTTCGGGTTACTCAGCCACCGAATGGGCACAGTACCTGGATGCTGCCGGCTACCCCAAGCAATCGCAGTTGCCTGCCAACTACCGCCGCGCCGCGCCAATGCCCCTGGTCGCGGTCACACCCGCGCAGGCAGCATCCAAACCGGCAGCCGCCGCCACCACCGCACGCCCCCGGCAGCGTCCACCCACTGCAGCACCTTCTGGGCCTACGCCCTCCAATCCGGCAGGCATCCAGTTCTGACCTCAATATTGAATGGTGCGCACGCCTGAGGGCGTGCCAAGCAAGCACACCTGGGCACGCTGGTGGGCAAAAATGCCCACGGTGACGACGCCTGGCCACTGGTTAATGGCCGACTCCATTGCCAACGGATCCTCAATCGTCAACCCGCGCACATCGAGAATGTGCTGGCCGTTGTCGGTCACGAGCGGTGCGCTTCCCCGCATGCGCAGGCTGGCCGTGCCGCCCATGGCGCGAAACCGCCGCACCACATGCGCCGTGGCCATGGGGACGACTTCCACCGGCAGGGGAAATGCGCCAAGCCTGGCCACCAGCTTGGATTCGTCGGCAATGCAAATAAAGCGATCGGCAAGCGCTGCGACAATCTTCTCGCGCGTCAGCGCCGCACCGCCGCCCTTGACCATGCAGCCGCTGCCGTCGATCTCGTCTGCGCCGTCCACGTAGACCGACAAACGCTCGACATCGTTCGCGTCCAGCACCGTGATGCCCAGCGCGCGCAGGCGCTCGGTGCTGGCCTCCGAGCTCGATACGGCGGCCCGTACGTTCTGCTTGATGCCGGCCAGCGCTTCAATGAACTTGTTGACCGTCGAGCCCGTGCCCACGCCGATGATGTCGCCCGGCACCAAATAGGCCAGTGCGGCTTGTGCCACCTGGGTTTTGAGTTCGTCTTGGGTCGGAGTAGGAGAAGGTGTCATGGCGGAGAATCGGGGGTTGAAGCCTGAATTATCGCCATGCCCCTGATTCCCTATTCCCTCGCACGCCCCTTTTTGTTTGGCCTCGACCCCGAAGCCGCCCACGACCTCACTCTGAGCGCCCTGGCGCGCGGCCAGGGAACGCCCTTGCAATTGGGCTGGTGCGCCAGCACTGTCGACGACCCTATCACCCTCGCAGGGCTCACGTTCCCGAACCGTGTGGGCCTGGCCGCTGGACTGGACAAAAATGCGCGCTGCATCGATGCGCTCGCAGCCATGGGCTTCGGCTTTGTCGAAGTGGGCACGGTGACCCCCCGCCCCCAGCCTGGCAACCCTAAACCGCGCATGTTTCGCCTGCCCCAGGCCCAGGCCCTCATCAACCGGCTGGGTTTCAACAACGACGGTCTGGCCGCATTCCTTGACAACGTGCAGCGTGCCCGCTGCCGCAAAAGCGGCCAGCACAGTGCCATGCGCCTTGGCCTCAATATTGGCAAGAATGCCAGCACGCCGATCGAAGACGCCACGGCAGACTACCTTATCGGGCTCGAAGGTGTGTACCCGCACGCTGACTACGTGGCGGTGAACATCAGTTCCCCCAACACCCAGAACCTGCGCGCGCTGCAGTCCGACGCAGCACTCGACGGCCTGTTGCTGGCGCTGGCCGAGCGGCGCGAAATGCTCGCTGCGCGCCCAGGCGCGAAACGTGTTCCGATATTCATCAAGATTGCGCCCGACCTGGACGAAGCCCAGGTGCGCTCTATCGCCAACAGCCTCCTGCAGCATGGCATGGATGGCGTCATTGCCACCAACACCACCGTCTCGCGCGAGGCGGTCAAGGGCTTGCCACACGCGCAAGAGATGGGCGGCCTGAGTGGTGCGCCGGTGCGGGAGGCCAGCAACCGCGTCATCCGCCTGCTGCGCGCGGAACTGGGCGCAGCCTTTCCCATCATTGGCGTGGGCGGCATCCTGAGCGCGGACGACGCGGTCGAAAAAATCCGCGCCGGGGCGGATGTGGTGCAGATTTATACCGGCTTGATCTACCAAGGCCCAGCACTGGTGGGCCGCGCCGCCCAGGCCATCAAAGCCATGCCGCGGTAAGTTTCGCGGCAAGCCTCTGGCGACTTATCGGCTGCGAAGCCGCATCAGCATGGGCATGGCGACACCCACCCAGCGCAGCACGCGTTTGGGGCCCACCGCCACCGCAGTGGCGGCAGCTACGGTCACCGCAACCGGATGCAGGCGTGCAAAAACGGCCAAGCGTGAAACGAGGGAAGCGTCTGGCCCCAAGCCTGCCATCTGCTGGGCCTCGCGCGCTGCCGCTACCGCTTGGGCGCGTCGGGCTCTGCGCTCACGCAGGCGCAGGCGCTGCGCGGCAATGCGATCGAGCACCTGCTGCTGCTCCGCATTGGCCGCCACGGCAGGGGGGGTGCTGGCGGCGGTCATAGGCGTTCCTTGATGTCTTGCCAGTCTCGGCCCAGTTCCTGGCGCGTCAGCGCAAAACCATTGCCTGCCTTGCGCGCCGTAGACCATAGTGCCGCAACCGCTACAGCCCACAGCAGCACCCAAAGCCCAGCCACTGACCAAGCGGCGGTAATGCGTTCGGATGTCTCCCAAAAATGCACCATGATGGCCCCAGAGAGCACGGTCAGCGCCACCACCGTCAAAGCGGCAGCCGCAATGGTCAGCCCCACGATCAGGGCCAGGCTGCGCCTGTAGTCGCGCAACTCCAGCCGGAACAGCGTGGTTCTGTCCTCTACCGCAATCGCCGCCTCAATGGCGTGGGCGCGCCAGCGGTCCACGAAGGCACCAAGGCCTAAAAGCGCTAACCAATCCATGGGTTTTCCTGCAAGCGGTGCAGCGCTTAGCGGCGCGAGAGCAGAAAGCCGATCACAGCACCTACCGCCAGCGCGGCGCCTGCGACTTGCCAAGGCTCGTCGTGCGCGTAGCGATCGGCTGCAAGGGCAGCGTCCTTGGCCTGACGCGCTGCTTCCTGCGCCGCGCGCACGGTCGAGTCACGCACCATCTGCATGCCATCGTCCAGGCGTTGGCGCAGCGCGCGAATCTCGGGCACGCTGTCGAGGTCGCGGTTGGAAATCAGACCGCGCAGGTCGGACACGAGTTTTTCAAGCTCGTGCTGGGTGCTGGAGAGTGTGTCGGATGCGGAATGTGCCATGGTGTGCCCTTTCTTGAATAAAAACCGTGCTGATGGGCCTTATGGCCCTCACCGATGCTTGTCGTCCCATCTTAGCGACGAATGGGCGCAGCGCCAGCCGATTGCGTCACTGTCTGACAGGTGAGGCCTACCAGCTCTTACACAAAACCGCGACATGCTCGCCAATCGCCAGGGCACTGGTCAAGCCAGGCGACTCGATCCCAAAGAGGTTGACGAGCCCCGCGACACCATGCACCTGGGGCCCCTGAATAACGAAGTCGCTGCACACCGAAGCGCCGAATGCAATTTTCGGCCGTATGCCGGCGTACGCAGGCGCCAGGCTGTTGTCGGGAAGTGCCGGCCAGTATTTGCGAATTTCGGCGTAAAAAGCATCGCCACGCTGCACATCCACTGCCAGGTCGTCCGGCGCGTCCACCCATTGCACGTCCGGCCCGAACCTGGCCTGTCCACCCAGGTCCAGGGTAAGGTGCACGCCCAACCCTGCTGCTTCCGGCACCGGGTAGATCAGGCGAGAAAACGGCGCCTGGCCGCTCAAGGAAAAATAGTTGCCCTTGGCGTACTGCGGCGTAGGGATGTGCTCTGGCGCCAAGCCTTCAAAGTGCTGGGCTAGCCACGGCGCCGACAAACCGGCCGCATTCACCAGCATGCGCGTCTCAAACTCCGTGTCGTCTGATGCTCTCATAAAAACAGCACTCCCCGCTTGCTGAACATGCGTTAGAGCCGTATTTTTCACTAAAAATCCACCGTGACGCTCCACGTCGCCCTGCAGCGCCAGCATCAGAGCATGGCTGTCCACAATGCCCGTGGAAGGCGAGAGCAGCGCCGCTTCGCAGACCAGCGCGGGCTCGAGTGCACGCGCCTGCGCGGCATCGAGCCATTGCAGATCGCGCACGCCATTGGCCTGCGCCTGCAAGTTGGCCGCTTCGAGGGCGGGCAATTGACTGGCCGACGTGGCAACAATGAATTTGCCAGTCCGGCGGTGCTCTACGCCGTGGCGGTCGCAAAAGGCCACCAGCAACGCGCGCCCGCGCACGCACAGCCGCGCCTTGAGCGAGCCGGTGGGGTAATAGATGCCCGCATGAATTACCTCGCTGCTGCGCGAACTGGTGCCGGTGCCAATGGCCTGCGCGGCCTCCAGCACCAGCACCTCACGCCCCTGCATGGCCAGCGCACGCGCCACCGCCAGGCCCACGACGCCCGCCCCCACGACCACGCACTCCACCTGTTCCCTCACTCGGAAACCTCCGTGTCGCTCATTTCCCGTCCGAGCGACTCATGCGGTGCCGGCAACCGCTTCAAACCCATTCACCACGCACAGGGCGTTGTGACCAAGTTCGGCAGCGGCATAACCGCCTTCGAGCACAAAGACGGTGGGCAGCCCCAAGCGCGCCAGCCGCTCGCCAAGCCGCACGAAATCGCCCGCTGCCAGAGCAAAGTGCGAAATCGGATCGCCTTCAAAGGTATCGAGCCCGAGCGACACCACGAGCGCAGTGGCCCCCCATTTGCCGAGGCGTTTGCAGGCAATCTCCAGCGCCTCGAACCAGGCGGCAACGCTGCTGCCTGCCGGCAGCGGCAGGTTGAGGTTGCAGCCAGCGCCCTCGCCTTCCCCCGTCTCATCCGCATAGCCCAGGTAAAACGGGTATTCGGTCAGCGGATCGCCGTGGATGCTGGCAAAAAATACGTCCGAGCGCTCGTAGAAGATGCTTTGCGTGCCATTGCCGTGGTGGTAGTCCACGTCCAGCACCGCCACGCGCTCAAACTCAAGGTTGCGCAACGTCTGCGCAGCGATGGCGGCATTGTTGAGAAAGCAGTAGCCCCCCATGAAGTCACGCCCGGCATGGTGGCCCGGCGGGCGCGACACACAGAATGCGGCGCGCGCACCTTGCGCCACGGCATGCGCCGCGCTGGCCGCCACATCCACCCCCTCACGCGCGGCCGCCCAGGTGCCGTGCGCCAGCGGCGAGCCGTTGTCCATCGAGTACAGGCCGAGCCGCGCAACGAAGTTCACCGGCTCGATATCGCTGCGCAGGCTGCGCACCGGCCAGACCGAAGGGAAAGGCTGGCGCTGCTCATTCTGAGGGTCCAGCGAGAGCCACTGCGACCAGGCGGTGCGCAGGAAATCGAGGTAGCGGTCACCGTGAATCTGCGCCAGCGCGCTGGCGCCGTCCTGGTCAGGCTTGCGCAGCTCGTGGCCAGCGCCTTGCAAGGCAGAGAGCACAAAGTCGGCGCGCGCCGGGGTTTCGAAGCACGCCACCTTGTCGCCACGAAAAAATTCGTGCGCGGGCGCGTGTCCGGTGTGCAGGGGGTTCCAGTAGGCAATCATGGGCACATTGTGGCGCGGCCACAGGCGGCTGCCCAGTGGGCCCGCATTCGCCGCGTGCGTGCGCCAAAAAAAAAGCACCGGGAGTTTCCTCACGGCGCTTTTAATGGGTTTTCTGGTGGGCGATGCAAGTTTCGAACTTGCGACCCCTGCAGTGTGAATGCAGTGCTCTACCCCTGAGCTAATCGCCCTGATTGCGTTTGCTATCAGCCCGCTATTATGGCACAGCTTTAGGTGGCTAAATCCATTTTCCAGACTGTTTTTCCACCACTGGCTTTGTCAATCTCGGCCAGCACCGCCTGATGCGCCGTGAGCTCGCCCTCGCTCGCGGGAACCACGCGCAAGCTGAGCGTGCGCAGGTCGAACGCGGCCACGTGGAACTCGCTGCCTGGCGCGCTGTCTTCGGCGATCAGCAAGGCCTCTTGGCCACGCGTCAGGTTGATGTACACGTCGGCCAGCAGCTCGGCATCAAGCAGCGCACCGTGCAGGGTGCGGCTGGAGTTGTCCACGCCGAGGCGGTCGCACAGGGCGTCGAGCGAGTTGCGTTTGCCGGGGTACAGCTCCTTGGCCATGGCGAGGGTGTCGGTGACGCTCTCGACATGGGCCGCAAAAGGCGGCAGGCCGGCGAGTTCGAGTTCCTTGTTCAGGAAGCTGACGTCGAACGCCGCGTTGTGGATGATGACTTCTGCACCGCGCACGTAGTCGAGGAATTCCGCAGCCACGGCCTCAAAGCGCGGCTTGTCGCGCAGAAACTCGTTGCTGATGCCGTGGACCTTGAGTGCGTCTTCGTGGCTGTCGCGGCCGGGGTTCAGGTAATAGTGGAAATGGCGCCCGGTGAGCTTGCGGTTGAACAGCTCGACGCAGCCGATCTCGATGACGCGGTCGCCCGCCTCGGCCGAGAGGCCCGTGGTTTCGGTGTCGAGGATGATTTGCCGGCTCATGGTTGCGCCCTCGCCTGGTCCATCAGTGGTTTTCCTTGGCGTGGTTGATGGAGTATTTGGGAATCTCCACCGTCACGTCGCTTGCCGCCAGAATGGCCTGGCACGAGAGACGCGACTGCGGCTCCAGCCCCCAGGCGCGGTCGAGCAGGTCTTCTTCTTCTTCCTCGGCATCGTTGAGCGAGCTGTAGCCGGCGCGCACCACCACATGGCAGGTGGTGCAGGCGCAACTCATGTCGCAGGCATGCTCGATGTTGATATGGTTCTCCAGCAGGGCCTCGCAGATGGTGGTGCCGGCGGGCGCCGTGATCTCGGCTCCGTTCGGGCAGTATTCCGGGTGCGGCAGGACTTTGATGACGGGCATGAATCGGGTCTCGGTGGTCAAAGGGTGTCGATGCGCTTGCCGGCCAGCGCATCGTGGATGCTGCGGTTCATGCGCTCGGCGGCAAAGGCCTCGGTGCTTGCGGCCAGGGCCTGGGTGGCGGCTTCGATGGCCGCAGCATCGCTGCCTGCGCGGGCGGTGTCGAGCTGGCGCCTACAGGCGTCGATGTTGGCGCGCTCGGGCGGCTCCAGCAGATCGCCGTCCACAGCGAGCGCGCTGGCCGTGGCCGCCAGCAGGCGCTCGGCGTCCACCCGCGCCTCGGCGACGGCACGGGCGCGCATGTCCTCGGACGCCGTGGCAAAACCTTCTTGCAGCATGCGGGTGATTTCTTCGTCGCTGAGACCGTACGAGGGCTTCACGTCGATGCGCGCTTCAACCCCGCTGGTCTGTTCGCGTGCGTTCACGCTCAGCAGGCCGTCGGCGTCCACGGTGAAGGTAACGCGGATGCGCGCCGCGCCGGCCGTCATGGGCGGAATACCGCGCAGTTCAAAGCGCGCCAGGCTGCGGCAATCCTGCACCAGGTCGCGCTCGCCCTGCACGACGTGGATCGCCAGCGCGGTCTGCCCATCCTTGAAGGTGGTGAAGTCCTGCGCCTTGGCGGTGGGAATGGTTTCGTTGCGCGAAATGATGCGCTCGACCAGGCCGCCCATGGTCTCCAGGCCCAGGGAGAGCGGAATCACGTCGAGCAGCAGCAGGTCTTCGGCGCCCGCGTTTCCGGCCAACTGGTTCGCCTGCACAGCGGCGCCCAGGGCCACGACTTCGTCGGGGTTCAGGTTGGTGAGCGGCTGCTGGCCAAAGAAATCGGCCACCGCGCGCTGCACCTGGGGCATGCGCGTGGCGCCGCCGACCATGACGACGCCCTTGACGTCGGCGGGAGTGAGCCGCGCGTCGCGCAGCACGCGGCGGACCACGGCCAGGCTGCGGGCGGTGAGCGGCGCAGTGGCTGCGTCAAACTCTGAAAGTTTGACGTCAAAATGCACGCTAGCGCTTGATAGGTCTGCGTTGAATGCTCCAATATTGCTAGCAGTCAAGGCCTCTTTGCACTGTCTGGCGGCCACGCGAGCAGCACCTTTGTCGGAAGGGCTGGCCAGCAAGGTGCCGGTCTGCGCCAGCACCCAATCGGCCAGGGCGGCGTCGTAATCGTCGCCGCCCAGGGCCGAATCACCGCCCGTGGCCAACACTTCGAACACGCCTTGCGCGAGGCGAAGAATGGAAATGTCGAAAGTGCCGCCGCCCAGGTCGTACACGGCGTAGACGCCTTCGCTGGCGTTGTCGAGGCCGTAGGCAATGGCTGCCGCCGTGGGTTCGTTGATGAGGCGCAGCACGTCGATGCCGGCCAGGCGCGCTGCATCCTTGGTGGCCTGGCGCTGCGCGTCGTCGAAATAGGCCGGTACGGTGATGACTGCGCCGTACAGCTCGTCGTCAAAGCTGTCTTCGGCACGCTGGCGCAGTGTGGCGAGGATTTCCGCGCTCACTTCGACGGGCGACTTGGCGCCCTGCGCGGTGGCAATGCGCAGCATGCCAGCCGAAGGCCCGCCGCTGGCGGCGTCGGCTTCTTCGCCGTGCTCCAGCGCATAAGGCAATTTATCGGCTACCGCAATATCGCCCCGGCCGCGCCCCATGAAGCGCTTGACCGAGGCAATGGTGTTGGCGGCATCCTGCTGCAAAAAAGGGACAGCGTCATAGCCGATCTGGCGCCCGCCGGCTTCAGGGTAGCGCACGACAGAGGGGAGCAGCACCCTGCCCTGCGCGTCGGGCAGGCAATCGGCCACGCCATTGCGCACCGCCGCCACCAGGGAATACGTGGTGCCCAAGTCAATGCCTACCGCCAAGCGCCGCTGGTGGGGCTTGGGGGATTGGCCGGGTTCGGAGATCTGCAGCAGCGCCATGGAATCCTGTCGTGATCGAAAACGCCGGGGCCACCGCATACGAAGCGGCCTGCCGGGCAACCGCCTATTGTCCCAGTTGATCGGCGCGTTGCTCCACGCTGCGCGCAAAACGTGCAAGGAACATGAGGGCTCTGACCTGCTGCGCGGCCCCGGCATGGTCGTGCGCTTCGTCGAGCAAGGCGGCGCACCGTGCCAGCGCATCGCGCTCGGCGTTCTTGACCACCAGGCCCAGGGCATCGATCTGCTGCGCGTCGTGGGCGTCGTCCAGTGCCTCGCGCCACTCCATCTGCTGCATCAGGAATTGTGTCGGCATGGACGTGTTGTCTTCGGCCCGCACCGGCGCCCCACCGAGTTCGCACAGATAGGCGGCGCGGGCGAGCGGATCCTTGAGCCGCTGGTACGCCTCGTTGATGCGCACCGACCACTGCATGGCCACGCGCTGCGCGGCGGCGCCCTCGGACGCAAAGCGGTCTGGGTGGGCCTGGCGCTGCAGTTCCTTCCAGCGCGCGTCGAGTTGCGCCCGCTCCTGGGCGAAGCGGCGCTCCACGCCAAACAGTTCGAAATCGTCGGATTGGAGGTTCATGCCCGCGTATTGCTGTGTTCGTATGGGTCGCTGGCCAACACCTGGGACGTGATCCCCAACCAGCGACCACCGCGCAAGGGCCGCCCCGCAGCGCCGGTGGTGTCCCCCTTCCCAGCGAAGCCGAGAGAAGGGGGAAGCGGCAAAGCCGCTCAGGGGGTTGTCCGAATCAAACCCTGAAGCTCTCGCCGCAGCCGCAGCGGTCGCGCTCGTTGGGGTTGCTGAATTTAAAACCTTCGTTCAGGCCTTCGCGGACAAAATCGAGTTCGGTGCCGTCCAGGTAGGCCAGGCTCTTGGGGTCGATCAGCAGCTTGACGCCATGGTTTTCAAACACCAGGTCTTCGGGCGCTGCTTCGTCGACGTATTCGAGCTGGTAGGCCAGGCCCGAGCAGCCGCTGGTCTTCACGCCCAGGCGAACGCCCAGCCCCTTGCCGCGTCGCTCCATATAGCGGCTCACGTGGCGGGCCGCTGCTTCGGTCAGGGTGATGGCCATGGCGTTCTCAGGCATTTGCGGCAGCGGCCACGCCGTGCTTGGCCTTGTAGTCGCTGACGGCGGCCTTGATGGCATCTTCCGCCAGGATGGAGCAATGGATCTTCACCGGTGGCAAAGCCAGTTCCTGCGCGATTTCGCTGTTCTTGAGGGCCGCCGCTTCGTCCAGCGTCTTGCCCTTGACCCACTCGGTCACCAGCGACGACGAAGCAATGGCGGAGCCACAGCCATAGGTCTTGAAGCGTGCGTCTTCGATCACGCCGGTGTCGGCGTTCACTTTGATCTGCAGCTTCATCACGTCGCCGCAGGCCGGGGCGCCAACCATGCCGGTACCCACCGATTCGTCGCCCTTGTCGAACGAGCCCACGTTGCGCGGGTTTTCGTAATGGTCGATTACTTTTTCTGAATAAGCCATGGTGTGCTCCTTGCAAAGTCCGGTTTCAGTGGGCAGCCCACTGGATGGTGCTGATGTCGATGCCGTCCTGGTACATCTCCCAGAGCGGGCTGAGTTCACGCAGGCGCGCCACGTTTTCGCGAATGGTCGAGATCGCGTAGTCGATCTCTTCTTCGGTGGTGAAGCGCCCGATGGTCATGCGCAGGCTGCTGTGCGCCAATTCGTCGCTGCGGCCCAAGGCCCGCAGCACGTAGCTAGGCTCCAGGCTGGCCGAGGTGCAAGCCGAACCGGACGACACGGCCAGGCCCTTGATGCCCATGATCAGCGATTCACCTTCGACAAAATTGAAACTGATGTTCAGGTTCTGCGGCACGCGGCGTTCGAGACTGCCGTTGATGAAGACCTGTTCAATATCTTTCAGGCCATCGAGCAGGCGCTTTTGCAGCACCTGCGCCTTGGCGTTCACCTCGTCCATTTCGAGCTTGATGATGCGAAACGCTTCGCCCATGCCGACGATCTGGTGCGTGGGCAAGGTGCCCGAGCGCATGCCGCGCTCGTGACCGCCGCCGTGAATCTGCGCTTCAAGGCGCACCCGGGGCTTGCGGCGCACGTAGAGCGCACCTACACCCTTGGGGCCGTAGGTTTTGTGCGCCGTCATGCTCATCAGATCGATGGGCAGGGTTTTCACGTCGATTTCGACCCGTCCCGTGGCCTGCGCGGCATCGACATGCAGCAGGGTTCCGTTCTCGCGGCAGATGGCGCCTATGGCGGCCACGTCCTGAATGACACCGATTTCATTGTTGACGAACAGCACGCTCACCAGCACCGTGTCGGGCCGCAGCGCGGCCTTGAACGCATCAAGATTGACGAGGCCGTCTTCCTGCACGTCGAGGTAAGTGACCTCAAAGCCCTGGCGTTCCAGCTCGCGCATGGTGTCGAGCACGGCCTTGTGCTCGGTTTTCCAGGTGATGAGGTGCTTGCCCTTGCCTTTGTAGAACTGGGCCGCGCCCTTGAGGGCCAAGTTGATGGATTCGGTGGCGCCGCTGGTCCAAACGATTTCGCGCGGGTCGGCACCGATCAGGTCGGCCACCTGGCCGCGGGCACGCTCCACCGCTTCTTCGGCTTCCCAGCCCCAGGCGTGGCTGCGAGAGGCAGCATTGCCAAAATGCTCGCGCAGCCACGGGATCATGGCGTCGACCACGCGCGGGTCCACCGGCGTGGTGGCACCGTAGTCAAGGTATATCGGGAAGTGCGGGGTCATGTCCATGGCTGGCTCGTTCAATAAGGCGGGCTGGCGGGTAGTGCGACGTTGCGAGCTTGCAGCAAAAAGCTGGCGCGCGCCTTGCAACGCGCTGCCACCCATGCCGCATCAGGGTCTTCAGGATTTGGCGAACACGTTGCCCAGGGCAAATACCGAATTGGGCGCGTTCACGCGAATCGGCTTGATCACCGGCTGGGTGGAGATGGCGCGGCGCAAAACAGGCTTGTCTTCAATCTGCAAACCTTTGGCGAGCTGCTCATCGACCAGCTTTTGCAGGCTGACCGAAGCCAGGAAATCGACCATGCGCTGGTTCAGCGTGGCCCACAGATCGTGCGTCATGCAGCGGCCGGCCTCACCCAGACAGTTTTCCTTGCCACCGCACTGGGTCGCATCCATGGGTTCGTCCACGGACACAATGATGTCGGCCACCGTGATGTCGCCAGCCGTGCGCGCCAGGGTGTAGCCGCCGCCGGGACCACGCGTCGATTCGACAAGCTCGTGGCGGCGCAGTTTGCCAAACAGTTGCTCCAGATAGGACAGCGAAATGCGCTGGCGCTGGCTGATGGCGGCGAGGGTAACGGGACCATTGCCCTGGCGCAGGGCCAGATCGATCATGGCGGTTACAGCAAACCGGCCCTTGGTGGTAAGACGCATCGCAAGCTCCTTGTGCTTTGGGTTCTATGTGACAGGCCGCACACAGTGCGAGGCCGCCACCCGTTCTCCGTCTTGTCTGCCTGGGAAAAGGCACCCTTTTTCGGGAACAGAGAAAACCCGACTAAGTTGTGTGAGTATAGCACAAAGTCAGATCAAATTTGTCGGATATTCGAACGAACAGTCACAAGACAGCCGTTTGCGTATGAATACGCCTTTCATGATGCGGGGAAAGGCACGAGGTGGTCACCACCGTGCGCGCCAAAGGCCGCATCCTTGAGCGTTGCCAACTGGTCACGCACGCGTGCCGCCTGCTCGAACTCGAGATTGCGGGCGTGCTCCAGCATCTGCTTTTCCAGGCGCTTGATCTCGCGCGCAATGTCCTTCTCGCTCATGTCCTCAATGCGCGCTTTCTCGACCGCGCCCTGCTCCAGACGCTCGGCTTCCTTGCCGGATTTTTCGCTGTACACGCCATCGATCAGGTCGCGCACCTGCTTGACGATGCTGCGCGGCGTAATGCCGCGCTCCAGGTTGTGCGCCACCTGCTTCTCGCGCCGGCGCTGGGTTTCGCCCATGGCACGCTCCATGGAATCGGTCACCCGGTCGGCGTACAAAATGGCCGTCCCAGCCACATTGCGTGCGGCGCGGCCAATGGTCTGGATAAGGCTGCGCTCGGATCGCAAAAAGCCCTCCTTGTCCGCGTCCAGAATGGCCACCAGAGAGACCTCGGGGATGTCCAACCCCTCGCGCAACAGGTTGATGCCCACCAGCACATCAAACGCGCCCAGGCGCAGGTCGCGAATGATCTCGACCCGCTCCACCGTGTCCACGTCGGAATGCAGGTAGCGCACCTTCACGCCGTTGTCGCTTAAATAGTCGGTCAGTTGCTCGGCCATGCGCTTGGTGAGCGTCGTGATGAGCACACGCTCGTTCTTTTGCACGCGGATGTGAATTTCCTGCAGCACATCGTCCACCTGGTTGGTGGCCGAGCGCACCTGCACCTCGGGGTCCACCAGCCCGGTGGGCCGAACCAACTGCTCGACCACCTGGCCGGCGTGCTGCTTTTCGTAGTCGGCCGGCGTGGCCGAAACGAAAATGGCCTGGCGCATGCGCCGCTCGAATTCCTCGAACTTCAGCGGCCGGTTGTCGAGCGCGCTGGGCAGGCGAAAGCCGTATTCCACCAGCGTCGTCTTGCGCGAGCGGTCGCCGTTGTACATGGCGTTGAGCTGGCCGATCATCTGGTGGCTCTCGTCGAGGAACATCAGCGCGTCGGGCGGCAGGTAGTCGGTCAGCGTACTCGGCGGGTCGCCCGGTTTTGATCCCGAGAGATGGCGCGAGTAGTTCTCGATGCCTTTGCAGTGCCCGACTTCGCTGAGCATTTCCAGATCAAAGCGGGTGCGCTGCTCCAGCCGCTGGGCTTCCACCAGCTTGCCGTCGCCCACCAGCTGCTTCAGGCGCTCCGCCAGTTCCAGCTTGATCGCGTCAACAGCCAACAGCACCTGGTCGCGCGGCGTGACGTAGTGGCTGCTGGGGTAGACGGTGAAGCGCGGAATGTTCTGGCGCACGCGGCCGGTCAGCGGGTCGAAAAGCTGCAGGCTTTCCACCTCGTCGTCGAACAGCTCGATGCGAATCGCCAGCTCGGAATGCTCGGCCGGAAACACGTCGATGGTGTCGCCGCGCACCCGAAACGTGCCGCGCGCGAAATCGGTATCGTTGCGCTGGTACTGCATGCGCACCAGTTGGGCGATGGCGTCGCGCTGGCCCAGCTTGTCGCCCGTGCGCAGCGTCATCACCATGCGGTGGTAGCTCTCGGGGTTGCCGATGCCGTAGATGGCCGAGACCGTGGCGACGATGACCACGTCGCGCCGCTCCAGGATGCTTTTGGTGCACGAGAGCCGCATCTGCTCGATGTGCTCGTTGATGGCGCTGTCCTTTTCGATGAACAGGTCGCGCTGCGGCACGTAGGCCTCGGGCTGGTAGTAGTCGTAGTAACTGACGAAATACTCCACCGCGTTGTGCGGGAAGAATTCGCGGAACTCCGAATACAGCTGCGCCGCCAGCGTCTTGTTGGGCGCGAACACGATGGCCGGCCGGCCGAGGCGGGCGATGACGTTGGCCATGGTGAAAGTCTTGCCCGAGCCGGTCACGCCCAGCAGGGTCTGGAACACCTCGCCGTCGCGCACGCCTTCGACGAGCTGGTCAATGGCCTCGGGCTGGTCGCCCGCCGGCGGGTACGGCTGGTACAGCTCGAACGGCGAGCCAGGGAAACGCAGAAATTCGCCCGTGGCGGGCTCAGAAGTGACTTCGTGCATAGGGTGAGCGTAGGGGATGGGCCACTGGAGCAAGAACAGGTTCTAAAATTCGGGTTTGCCCGAAGCCACAAAGCGTAGCCGAGTCGCCCATCTGAGGTCGGGCAGCCCAATTTCCACCCTTCGAGGACTTTTCATGTCTCTGTTTTCCGCTGTCGAAATGGCGCCCCGCGACCCCATTCTGGGTCTGAACGAACAATTCAACGCCGATACCAACCCCAAAAAGGTCAATCTGGGCGTCGGCGTGTACTTCGACGACAACGGCAAACTTCCGCTCCTGCAATGCGTGCAAACGGCCGAGCAGAAGATGATGGCCAAGCCCACGGCGCGCGGCTATCTGCCCATCGACGGCATCGTGGCATACGACAATGCCGTCAAGGCGCTGGTGTTCGGGGCAGACAGCGAGCCCGTGAAAAGCGGCCGCGTCGCCACCGTGCAAGCCATTGGCGGCACTGGCGGTCTGAAGATCGGCGCCGACTTCCTGAAGAAGCTCAGCCCGAATGCCAAGGTGCTCATCTCGGACCCGAGCTGGGAAAACCACCGCGCATTGTTCACCAACGCCGGTTTCGAAGTCGGCACCTACGCCTACTACGACGCGGAAAAACGCGGCGTGAACTTTGGCGGCATGCTCGCCAGCCTGAAGGCCGCCGCACCCGGCACCATCGTGGTGCTGCACGCCTGCTGCCACAACCCCACGGGCTACGACATCACCGCCACGCAGTGGGACCAGGTCATCGAAGTGCTCAAGGCCGGCAAACTCACGCCCTTCCTCGACATGGCCTACCAGGGCTTTGGCCACGGCATTGCCGAGGACGGCGCGGTGATCGGCAAATTCGTGGCGTCTGGCATGAACTTCTTTGTCTCCACCTCGTTCTCCAAGAGCTTCAGCCTGTACGGCGAGCGCGTGGGCGGCCTCTCGGTGCTGTGCCAGGACAAGGAAGAAGCTGGCCGCGTGCTGAGCCAGCTCAAAATCGTCATCCGCACCAACTACAGCAACCCACCCACCCACGGCGGTGCCGTGGTGGCCGCCGTTCTGAGCGACCCGGAACTGCGTGCGCTGTGGGAAAAGGAACTGGGCGAGATGCGCGTGCGCATCAAAGCCATGCGCCAGAAGCTGGTTGACGGCCTGAAGGCTGCCGGCGTGAAACAGGACATGTCCTTCATCACCAGCCAGATTGGCATGTTCAGCTACTCGGGCCTGTCCAAAGACCAGATGGTGCGCCTGCGCAACGAGTTTGGCGTGTATGGCACGGATACTGGCCGCATGTGCGTGGCGGCGCTCAACAGCCAAAACATCGACTACGTCTGCGCGTCGATCGCCAAGGTCATGTAATGCCTTCCGGGGGTGCGCAGCACCCTGGGCATTGCCAGCCGCCTACGGGCGGTTTTTTGTTGAAAAGTTTTGGTGTTTTTGGCCTCTAGCGCTTTACCAGTAAGCGCAGGCAGCTATTATTTGAATAGTAACTTGTCGCTATTGCGATCCCGATTGCACAAACGCCCACCCCCTGAATAAGCGACACCGCATGACCAAGCGCGGCTCCATCGTCCGCTGGGACGCCACGCGCGCGTTTGGTTTGATTCGCAGCGCCGATTCCGCTGGTGACGTGTTCTTCTGCCTGCGCGACTGCGGCGGCGCTACGCCCCAGCGCGAAAGCAAAGCGCCATCGCCCGCTACCGACGCCCCCTTGGCTTTTGGCCTGATGCTGGTATGGGCCGCTCTGCTGGCCTGGGGCGTGTGGACGCAGCGCCTCTCGCTCTGGACGCTGGCTGCCCTGGCGACCTTGAATGCCGTCATGCTGTGGATGTACACCACCAACAAGAACGCAGCGCGCGCAGGCCGCTGGTGCATGCTTCTATCCGCCGTTCTTCATAGCAACGCCCCAGGACGGTTTGCGACCACAAGCGGTCGATCAAAGCTGAGCAAGCGCTGCACCGATGTCACATCAGCACGGGCTACGTCGTCATATGGGTACCAACCCAGAATGAGAAGCACGTGATGACCTATTTTTCTCGCCCTAGTGCCAACCTGCGTGAGAGTTCGACTGCGCCGAAGCGCAGATTGCTGAGAACGTGTTTACGATCTTTTCATGGAGCCCATTGCCCCGCAAAGGCGGCATTTGCGGGGTTGCAAATCGTTCTTAGGGAGCCTCTGCACGAATCGCGTGGCAAGTGGGCGCTGCGGATCGGGATGATCTGCAAGGCGCAAACCGCAGCGATAGCCGTAGCTATCGCGAGGATTTGCAACGCTGCAGATCGCCCGAGGCCGCAGATGCACACGGCGCGACGATTCGTGCAGAGGCTCCTTAGCAGAATTGGTGGGAAGTTCGTCCTTCTGTTGTCGGTGCTCGGCGCGAGTGCATGTCACCACCTGCGGAGCGCCGACGCCGGTGGTGCGCTGGCGCCACCAGGCCAGCTCGTTGCCATAGAAGGGGCGCGGCGTTTGCATCTGTATTGCTTGGGTAGCGGTGTGCCCACCATATTGCTGGAAGCGGGCATGAGCGGTTGGTCGAGCGACTGGGCGGCAGTGCAACCGGCCTTGGCACGCGACGGGCGAGTGTGCGCATACGACCGAGCTGGCTATGGCTGGTCCGACCTTATGCCAGAAGGTGCCATGCGCACGCCGCATGCAGACCTTGAACAACTCATCAAGGCTGCCGACTTGGCGGGCCCGCTGATATTGGTGGGGCATTCGATGGGCGGACTGTTGGTGGCGGACTATGCGCGAACCCATCCGCAGCAGGTAGCGGGTTTGGTGCTGGTGGATGCTGTCAACCGCACCCAGGACCTCACCGACGCTCCCGCCGTGACCAGCGGTGCCTATGCTACGCAGCGCCGTAGCCTGGCGCGGTTGCTGAATCTGGCCGCTGCCGTTGCTCCCTTGGGCATATTGCGCGTGACCAACCAGCCGGCCAATTTGGTGGCAGAACGCCTGCCAGAACCCGCCAGAAGCTCGGCCGTAGCCCAAGCTTGGCGCACATCCAGCTACCATGCTTTGCGAGATGAAAACGCCCAATTTGACGCATGGTTGGCGCATTCACGCACACTTCCTGCGTTGCCCCCATTGCCTATGGTAGTACTGAGCAGCACGGAGGCACGCGATTTTCCGCCCGGCATGCAGACGCCAGCACTTCGGGCACTGTGGGCGCAGCGCCAACAGGAGTTGGCTTCTGAAGGCGGGGTTTCGGTGCAAGCCATAGCAGGGAGCGGGCATTACCTCCATGTGGATCAACCGCAGGCCGTGATTGAGGCCATTCGTGTAGTGCGGTCGCGTGCCATTGCGATGCTGACGCCAGGGGCCCTTGGCAGCGAGAATCACGGATCCCGGTAACACAACGGCTACTGCTCAATGGCTGCACTTTTTGAATCGCATCGCCGTCGCCTGCGGGGATTGGCCTACCGCATGCTGGGCTCCCGGTCAGAGGCCGAAGATGTGGTGCAGGACACCTGGTTGCGCTGGCAGGGCGCCGATACCCAGGCCGTTGAGGAGTCAGGCGCCTACTTGACCCGTATCGCCACATATTTGTGCCTCGACCGCTTGCGGTCGGCACGTGCGCGGCGCGAGCAGTACGTGGGTTTGTGGCTGCCAGAGCCCCTGATTGACAGCGAACTGGGGGCCTACTGCGAAGGTCCAGAGGTCGCCTTGGGGCGCGCACAGGATGTGTCTTTTGCGTTCATGCTTGCCTTGCAGCGACTGAGCCCTTTGGAATGCGCCGTTTTCTTGTTGCATGACGTATTTGATATCCCCTTTGAGGAGCTTGCCGCAGTGTTTCAACGCAGCTCCAGCGCTTGCCGCCAGCTTGCCTCACGCGCACGCCAGCGCATGCGTTCTGAAACAAGAGCAACGCCCGGTCGGCCCATGGACGATGCACATACCGCCCGCCTGCTTGCTGCGTTCGCCACAGCGGTCACGCAGGGCGACTTGGAGGCGCTCATGGCCTTGCTGGCGGACGACGTGTACCTGTACAGCGACGGTGGCGGCGTGGTGTGCGCCGTGCCGCGGCCACTGGGCGGCTTGGCGCGGGTAGCGCAGGTTTTGATAGGCTTTGCAACCACCTGGCAAACACACGGAGGGGCGCCGCAAGCTCCGCGTCCAGCATCTATCAACGGTATGCCAGGCGCTGTGCTGTTTGATGCGCAGGGACGCATGGAGCAGGTGGTGGCACTTGCGTTCGACACGACAGGTCGGGTGCGCGGCGTGTATTTCCAGCGGAACCCGGACAAACTACAACCGTGCGCACTTCGGGAACTGCCTGGGCGCAAGAATGGATAGGCCGCGATTCCCAGGGTTGCCTTCGTTGCACCGCCCGCCAACTGCACCACGCCGTGATGGGCACCGCCGCTGTAGCCAATGAGCAGATATCCCTGATGACACCAATACAAGACGACGAATAGGGCCATGGCGCTTGATGGACGTACGTTAGCTGCTATCAGTTTTGCATTAAATGAAGCCGAACAAAACGTCGAGAGGAGGTGTGCTCTTCACGTCCTTGGCAACGGGCTTCACGGAAACGTCACTCGACCGTTTGCTGCCACTGCCGCCACTGGCGAAAGGCAGGTTCCTGGCATCTCACCTCACGGCCCACACGCCGCCTCAGGTGCGTGCGTGGCTCAGTGCCCACGCGGCCTGCTGCACCGCCTGCGCGTCGTTTTGCAACACGCCCAGGCGGCGCTGCAGCCAGGACAGCCTGTCCTGATCGGGCGCTGCCAACGGCAGCGTATCCAGACCGTCTGACCAGGAGTAGGAAACGGGTGCTGCCGCGCTGCCGCCGGCCACCTCGGTGTGGGCCACCGCCGGGTCAGCCAACAGACGGGCCAAGGCGCGACGGGTTTGGGCCAGACTGTCGGTCAACGCCGATCCGGCACCGGCCACCCAGGGCCCGGCCAGGCTCAGCCGCACCAGCGACAGGTGCGCCATCAGCCGCTGGCCGCGGTCGAGCAGGCTCAGCACCTGAGCCGTGGGCAGGCGCTCGCTGCGGGGCTCGGCGGCGCTGCGCTGGGCGGCGGCGGCCAGCGCACCCAGCGCGTCGTAGGCGCGCCGGCGCGCCAGGCGCTGGTCCACTTGATCCGGCCCTGCCGCGCCCAGCACCGCCAGCGCGTAGTGGAACAGCGCCTGCCGTGCCTGGTTGACCAGGCGCGGCAGTTGGCGCCGCTCCCAGGACGGCAATACATAGCTGAACAGCCAGGCCAAGGCCGCCCCCAGCACCGTATCGGCCACCCGTTCGGTCACGGCCAGGCCGCCGGCCGGGTACATCAGGTGGGCCTGCAACAGCGCCATCACGGTGGCGGCAATGGCGGTAACCAAGTAGCGGCGCACCACGAAGGCATGGGCAGTGCCCACAGCCAGTAAAAACACCAGCGTCTGCCACGGCTCTGCGGGAAGGCGGGCCAGGCCCACCACCAGCAGGCAGCCCAGCAGCGTGCCGCCGACCCGCTGGTTGCGCCGTGCCAGGGTTTGCGCCAGGTTGCCGCGCAGCACCACCGCCACACTCAGCACCAGCCAATGCGGGTGGGCAGACCAGGGCAGCACCTGCGCCAGCGCATAGGCACAGCCAAACGCCAGGCCGGTGCGCAGCGCATGCCGCAGCACCGGCGAATGGCCACTGAACTGGGCCTTCAGCGCAGACAGCGGCCAGTCGCTGGGGGCCACGAAGCGGCGCAACTGCTCAGCCGACAGCACCGCGGATGGAGGCGGTCCCTGCAGAGCGTCGTGCACCTGTTGCACAACGCGGCGCAGGGCCTGCAGCCGCAGCTGCAGCACGGGCACCAGGCGCGCCCGTGGGTCATGCTCGGGCCAGGCCACGCTGCTGCCTGGCGCCTGCAGCGCGTCCCGCGCGGCTGGGTCCGCGCCCGTGGCTGGTGCAGAGCCGAGCTGGCCCAGGCGCAGAGTGCTGGCGGCTTGCGACAGCTGGTCGGCCAGCCGGCCCAGGGCTTGGGCCATCTCGGCCATGGTCTGGCGACCGGGTGCGTCGTGGCCGATCAGGTCGAGGTCCAGGCGCACCGCCAGCAGCATGTCACGCAGCTCGATGGTGTACACCAGCACGGCGGACAGGCGCTGGTGGTGCGCTGCCCTGGGTGCGGCAAACACCAGGTCGCGCGCCGCCTGCAACAGGTCGGCCAGCTCGGCTTCCTGCTGGACCCATCGCCAGGCTGCGCGGGCCGGGTCGTCGGCGCCCGGCTGGGCCGGGGCGGCTGCGCTGGCGCGCCAGACTTCGGCCCGGGCCTGCAGCAAAGCGGCCGAGGCCTGCAGCGCCGATGCCACCGCCAGCGTGCGCCAGCGCGGCTGCATCAGCCAACCCGTCGCGACAGCCCACAGCCCGTACAGCGCCGCGCCCACGGCTTGCCAGCCCAGCATCCTTACCGGCGGTACGCTGCCCGCCGGTGAGGCCAGCGTGAAGACCATCGCCAGCACCGGCGCAAAAGCCACGGCGCCGGCCCGCAGACCCCAGGACATCACCATCATCGCCAGTGCACCGCCCAGTGCCAGCGCCAGGCCCAGCACCACCGGTGATGGCTGGGCCAGGAGCACCAGGGCGGTGCCGGCCAGTGCGGCCAGCGCGCCAGCCAGCAGCTGGCGCCAAGCCCTGACCATGGGCACCGGCGCGTCGGCCAGGCTGGTGCACACCGCACCGGTCAGGGCCAGACCGGCGGCACCGGCGCCCGCGGCTGCGCCCACCGTACCATGCACCATCGCCACCCCCGCGGCGACCAGCGCGCCGTTGAGCAGGTAGGTGGGCAGGTGCATCAGCAGCTGCGGGGCACGGGCCATGGGTTGTGGGGCCCCGTCAGGGGCGCGTTGAAGGATGCGAGGCCCGAATTGTCGCCCAGCGGAAGGCCAAGCGCAGGCCAGTTCCGGCGCAGATCACGGCGCCAGACAGCGCCCGCGAGCGCCTGAGCTGCTTGTGCAAGATGCCCTGGCAAATGGGGTGGGTACGCACGCCGTGGCACCACAACCAGCCCCCCCTTGGAAGGAGACGCTGCTCGGCGACCCGCATTAACCAATGCCAGGGGCAGGACGCTATCGAACCAATAGCTGCCAGCGCTTTCCTACTGGGCGATAGCCTGCGACAGGGCAGAAATTTTGCCATCGCTGCCCATGCTCTCGATCTGCACACCGAAGCCCCACAGCCGCGCCACGTGCTTGAGGACTTCTGCGGTGTCGTCGGCCAGAGGACGGCCGTGGTACTGCGTGTGGCGCAGCGTCAGGCTTCGGTCGCCGCGCAGATTGACGTTCCAGACCTGGATATCGGGCTCGCGCGTTCCCAGGTCATACTGCTGCGACAGCGTCTGGCGCAAGGTGTGGTAGCCCGCTTCATCGTGGATGGCACTGACCACCAGGTCGGGCGCGCTGGCATCGTCGTGCAGAGCGAACAGGCGCATCTCGCGCATCAGGTGGGGGCTTAAAAATTGGCCCACGAAGCTCTCGTCCTTGAAGTTGCGCATGGCGCCATCCAGGGCGGGTAGCCAGGGGGTTCCGGCAAGGTCGGGGAACCAGCGCCGGTCTTCCTCGGTAGGGTTCTGGCAAATGCGCTGGATATCGCGGTACATGGCAAAACCCAGCGCATAGGGGTTGATGCCGCTATAGGCACGGTGGCCCACGGGGGGCTGGTAGATGACGTTGGTGTGTGAGCCCAGCCACTCGATCATCACGCCATCGCTCAAGTACCCATCGTCGTACAAGGTGTTGAGGATGGTGTAGTGCCAGAAAGTGGCCCAGCCTTCGTTCATGACCTGCGTCTGGCGCTGGGGGTAGAAATACTGCGCTATCTTGCGCACGATACGCACAATCTCACGCTGCCAGGGCTCCAATAACGGCGCGTTCTTTTCAATGAAGTACAGGATGTTTTCCTGCGGCTCTTTGGGGAAGCGATCAAGCTCCTGGGCCGCAGTGTCCTTGCCAGCGGGGGTGGGCAAGGTGCGCCAGAGTTCGTTGACCTGCTGCTGCGCGTAGGCTTCGCGCCGCTCGCGCTCCAGCCGTTCGTGTGCCAGGTTCTTTTTTGAAGGCCTGCGGTAGCGATCCACGCCATAGTTGGCCAGGGCGTGCGAGGAGTCGAGCAACTGTTCCACGGCATCCAGGCCGTAGCGCTCCTCGCACTTGGCCACATAGTCCTTGGCATACACCAGGTAGTCGATGATGCTGGAGGCGTCCGTCCACATGCGAAACAGGTAGTTGCCCTTGAAGAAACTGTTGTGTCCGTAGGCGGCGTGGGCGATGACCAGGGCCTGCATCGCCGTGGTGTTCTCCTCCATCAGGTAGCTGATGCAGGGGTTGGCGTTGATCACCATCTCGTACGCCAGCCCCATGTGGCCGCGCCGGTAACGCCGCTCGGTGGCCAGGAATTCCTTGCCATAGCTCCAATGGCGGTAGTTCACCGGCATGCCTACGCTGGAGTAGGCGTCCATCATCTGCTCGGCAGTGATGATTTCCAGCTGATTGGGGTAGGTATCGAGGCCAAAGCGTTCTGCCGTGGCCGCAATGGCGCTGTGGTAGCGCTCTATCAGCTCGAAGGTCCAGTCGCTGGGATCGGGCAGCGTCTGCGCCGGGCGTGCACCTGCTGGCAGTGGCTCCTTGGGAACCCCGCTATGGCGGCGTTCGCCTACCTGGGCGGCTTTCCAGGGGTTGTCGCTGCTGCGCCGTTCGAGGACCGGGTACTGCACCATGTTCATGCCGGCACCCCTTCTTTCTTGAACAGGTCGCGAAATACCGGGTATATCTCGCCGGATTCAGAGACCTTTCGCATGGCAAAGTTGCCAAACAAGGGCAGAAGCTGACTGTATTCGTGCCAAAGGTTTTGCTCTTCCTGGGCCACCTGCACGTACGCAAAATAGCGCACCAATGGCAGGATGCTTTCTGCCAGAAGCTTGCGGCAGTTGCCGCTATCCGCGGGGAAGTTGTCGCCATCGCTGGCCTGCGCCACGTAGATATTCCAGTCGCCCGCAGGATAGCGATCCTGGATGATCTGGTCCAGCAACACCAGGGCGCTGCTGACCACCGTGCCTCCGCTTTCAGTGGAGTGAAAAAATTCGTCTTCGCTCACCTCGCCTGCCTGCGTATGGTGGCGGATGAAAACGATGTCAATTTTCTCGTAGTGCCGTGTCAGGAACAGGTACAGCAGAATGAAGAACCGTTTGGCCAGATCCTTGCGCTCCTGGTCCATGGATCCGGATACGTCCATCAGACAGAACATCACCGCCCGGCTGATGGGCACCGGTACTTTTGTGCGTGCCCGAAAGCGCAGGTCGATGGGATCAAGAAAAGGCGTTTTGGCGATGCGCTGTTTGAGCCGCTCCATGCGCCGCTGCAGCTCGGCCAAAGCCTCGCTGGTGCCATCGTCCTGTGCGAGCAAGCCTTCGAGCTGCGCCTGCAGCGCTTGCAGTTCTCGGTGCGGTGCTTTGGTCAATGCAATGCGCCGCCCAAGGGCGCCACGCATGGTGCGCACCACGGCCAGGTTATGGGGCGTGCCATCCTGGCTGTAACCGGCACGGCGCCACTTCCACTGCGGCGTCTCGCCGATGTGCGTACGCAGAAGACGCGGCAAGGCCAAGTCCTCAAAAAAGAGCTGCATGAACTCTTCCTTGGACAGGGTGAAGGTGAAGTCGTCCTCACCGCCCTCGCTGTCACTGGCCTGCGAGCCTCGGCCGCCTTCACCCCCCTGGGGCCGTGCAATGCGGTCACCGCTCACATACTCGGTGTTGCCGGGGTGCACCGCATCCCGAATACCCCCCTGACCGTGGCGAAACACCGGCTCGCTGATGTCTTTCCTGGGAATGGTGATGTTTTCCCCCTGCTCGATGTGGCGAATGTCACGCTCGGACACCGCACGGCGCACCGCTTCAACAATTTGCTGCTTGTAGCGGCGGACAAAGCGCTCACGGTTGCCCACCGACTTGTTCTTGCCGGCGAGCCTGCGATCGATGATTTGGAATGCCATCTGCTTGCCTTCACGCATGCACGAACGTTCCCGCTGGAAGCGCCCGTAGTGTGTCAACTGCTCTTGCGTACGCGCAAATACCATTCGCACAGCAGCCGCACCTGCTTGGCGGTGTAGCCCTTGTCCACCATGCGGGTGACGAAATCCTCGTGCTTGCGCGCGTCCTCGGCGCTGGCCTTGGCATTGAAGCTGATGACAGGCAGCAGTTCCTCGGTGTTGGAGAACATCTTCTTCTCGATCACCAAGCGCAACTTTTCGTAGCTGGTCCAACTCGGGTTCTTGCCCTGGTTGTTGGCGCGCGCGCGCAGCACGAAGTTGACGATCTCGTTGCGAAAATCCTTGGGGTTGGCAATGCCAGCGGGTTTTTCTATTTTTTCCAACTCGGCATTGAGCGCGTTGCGGTCGAACACCTCGCCAGTGTCGGTATCGCGGTACTCGCTGTCCTGGATCCAGTAGTCGGCGTAGGTGACGTAGCGGTCAAAAATATTCTGCCCGTACTCGCTGTAGCTCTCCAGGTAGGCTGTCTGGATTTCCTTGCCGATGAACTCGGCATAGCGCGGGGCTAGGTATTCCTTGATGTAGCTGGTGTATTTGGTCTCCAGCTCGGCGGGAAACTGCTCACGCTGGATCTGCTGCTCCAGCACATGCATCAAATGCACCGGGTTGGCGGCCACTTCGGTACTGTCGTAATTGAACACCTTGGACAGTATCTTGAAGGCAAAGCGGGTGGAAATGCCCGTCATACCCTCATCCACGCCGGCATAGTCACGGTACTCCTGGTAGCTCTTGGCACGCGGGTCGGTGTCCTTGAGGTTCTTGCCGTCGTAGACCTGCATCTTGCTGAAGATGCTGGAGTTTTCCGGCTCCTTAAGGCGTGTGAGGACTGCGAACTGCGCCATCATCTTGAGCGTGCCCGGCGCGCACATGGCATGGCCCAGCGACGACTCCCGGATCAGCTTTTCGTAGATCTTGATTTCCTGGCTCACCCGCAGGCAATAAGGCACCTTGACGATATAGATGCGATCCAGGAAGGCCTCGTTGTTCTTGTTGTTGCGAAACGCCTTCCACTCGCTCTCGTTGCTGTGCGCCAACACGATGCCATCAAAAGGGATGGCACCAAAGCCCTCGGTTCCCTTGTAGTTGCCCTCTTGCGTAGCGGTGAGCAGCGGATGCAGCACCTTGATGGGCGCCTTGAACATCTCGACAAATTCGAGCAAGCCCTGGTTGGCCAGGCACAAGCCCCCTGAGTAGCTGTAGGCGTCGGTGTCGTCCTGGGCAAAATTCTCCAGCTTGCGGATATCCACCTTGCCCACGAGGCTTGAGATGTCCTGGTTGTTCTCGTCGCCCGGCTCGGTCTTGGCCAGCGCCACCTGCTTGAGGATGCTGGGGTAGCGCTTGACGACGCGGAACTGCCGGATATCACCGCCAAATTCCTCCAGACGCTTGACGGCCCAGGGCGAGAGCACGCGCTGCAGATAGCGCCTGGGAATGCCGAACTGCTCTTCGAGTACCGGACCGTCCTCCAAGGGGTCGAAAAGACCCAGAGGCGATTCGTTGACCGGTGAGCCCTTGAGCGCATAGAAGGGCACCGTCTGCATCAGGTACTTGAGCCGCTCGGCGATGGAGCTTTTGCCTCCGCCCACGGGGCCCAGCAGGTACAGGATCTGCTTGCGCTCTTCGAGCCCCTGCGCCGCGTGGCGGAAGAAGCTCACCACCTGCTCGATGGCGTCTTCCATGCCATAGAACTCGGCAAAAGTGGGGTAGCGCCGAATGACCTTGTTGGCAAAGATGCGCGAGAGCTGTGGGTCGTCGCGCGTATCCACCATCTCAGGCTCGCCGATGGCGGCCAGCATGCGCTGCGCAGCAGTGGCGTAGACCATGGGTTCGCGTTGGCACTCGGCGAGGTACTCGTCGACCGACATCTCCTCTTCGCGCGATCGGGCATAGCGGGCAGCGAAGTTGCTGATGGCATCCATACGGCCTCCTGTGGCAGCACCCCTGGCAAGCCCGGCGGTGCCACCGAATTGCAATGGAAAAATGCTAGCGGCTCGGCCCTTTGTAGCACCTCACTGAGGCTTTGAACAGGGTAATTGTGGGCACAAGCAAGGCTATTTCTCGGCCGACACAGTGCCGTTCAGAATGCGGCACACTGCGCCATTGGGCAGCAGACGTGCAGGCAGGCCCGGCGCCCACATCCGCCCAGGCAAAGGGGCATGCGGCCAGCAGCACTGCGGGGCCGCAGGCGGATTACGCCGGCCCGCGTTTGCCCACTGGGCGGTAGCTCGGCTTTTTGGGCCCAGTTCCCGGGCGCGGTGGAAGCCCAGTGTGCTGTGTCAACGTCTGGCCGGGCTTTGGGCTGTTTTTTTCCATCACCATCGAGGGAATCGTCAGGAACTTTTCCTTGCTGTTGCCGCTGCAACTTCCCGCCATCGGCTGGTAGGTCGGAATCAAATGGTGCTTGCCGTTGCCAATCAGGTCGGCGCGGCCCATGGCCTTGAGCGCGTCGCGCAGCAGCGGCCAGTTCTTGGGGTCGTGGTAGCGCAGGAAGGCTTTGTGGAGGCGGCGCCGTTTTTCGCCGCGCACCACGTCCACCTTTTCGCCCCGTTCATCGCGGTGCACGCCCTTGAGGGTGTTGATGCCGGTGTGGTACATGGCCGTGGCCGTGGCCATGGTGCTGGGGTAGAAGGTCTGCACCTGGTCGGCGCGAAAGCCGTTCTTCTTGAGCCAGATGGCCAAGTGCATCATGTCCTCGTCGCTGGTGCCGGGGTGGGCGGCGATGAAATACGGGATGAGGAACTGCTTCTTGCCGGCCTCCTGCGTGTACTTCTCGAACAACTGCTTGAACTTGTCGTAGTTGCCAATGCCCGGCTTCATCATCTTGGTCAGCGGGCCGGCCTCGGTGTGCTCGGGCGCAATCTTCAGGTAGCCGCCCACGTGGTGCTGCACCAACTCCTTGACGTATTCCGGCGACTGGATGGCCAGGTCGTAGCGCAGGCCCGAGCCGATGAGGATCTTCTTGATGCCCTTGATGGCCCGGCCCTTCCTGTAAATGGAAATCAGCGGATCGTGGTTGGTGGTCAGGTTCTGGCAGATGCCGGGGTAGACGCAGCTCGGTTTGCGGCAGGCGGCCTCGATTTCGGGCGTGCGGCAGCCCAGGCGGTACATGTTGGCCGTCGGGCCGCCCAGGTCGGAGATGGTGCCGGTGAAGCCCTGGACCTTGTCGCGCACGTCCTCGATTTCGCGCAGGATGGATTCCTCCGAGCGGCTCTGGATGATGCGCCCCTCGTGCTCGGTGATCGAGCAAAAGGTGCAGCCACCGAAGCAGCCGCGCATGATGTTGATGGAAAAGCGGATCACCTCCCACGCCGGAATCTTGGTTGCGCCGTCGTGCCGGCCGCGCTCATCCTGGTACTGCGGGTGCGGGCTGCGTGCGTAGGGCAGGTCGAAGATGTGGTCCATCTCGGCCGTGGTCAGCGGGATGGGCGGCGGGTTGAGCCACACGTCGCGGGCCGTGGTGCCCTCGCCGTGCGCCTGCACCATGGCCCGGGCGTTGCCGGGGTTGGTTTCCAGGTGCATCACGCGGTTGGCGTGGGCGTAGAGCACGGGGTCGCTTTTGACCTGCTCGTAGCTGGGCAGGCGAATGACGGTGCGGTCTTGCGGCGGCGCCTTGCGCTTGCCCGCAAGAGCGGGGTTGGGCACGAAGTTCAGCGTGTGGGTGGTGGTGCCATTTTCAGACTGTTTTTGGCCTCTAGCGCTTACTGGTTGTACGCTAGAAGCTATCGAAACCGTAGTATCTTGCGAACTGCATGTGCCGCCCTGCTCCGCCGCCTGCTCGCTGGTGGTCTGGTAGGGGTTGGTGTGGTCTTCCACCCGGCCCGGCTGGTCCACGTCGGTGGAGTCGATCTCAAACCAGCCCTCGGGCGAACTGCGGCGCACAAAGGCGGTGCCGCGCACGTCAGTGATGTTGCCCACCGGCTCGCGCGCCGCCAGGCGGTGCGCCACTTCGACCAGGGCGCGCTCGGCGTTGCCGTAGAGCAGCAGGTCGCACTTGGCATCCACCACGATGGAGCGGCGCACCTTGTCGCTCCAGTAGTCGTAGTGGGCAATGCGACGCAGGCTCCCTTCGATGCCGCCGAGCACGATGGGCACGTCCTTGTACGCCTCGCGGCAGCGCTGGCTGTAGACGATGGCCGCGCGGTCGGGGCGGCGGTTGCCTTCGGCGCCGGGCGTGTAGGCGTCGTCGCTGCGGATCTTGCGATCGGCCGTGTAGCGGTTGATCATGGAATCCATGTTCCCCGCCGTCACGCCCCAGAACAGATTGGGTTTGCCCAGCGCCTTGAAGGGCTCGGCGCTTTGCCAGTCGGGCTGGGCAATGATGCCGACGCGAAAGCCCTGGGCTTCAAGCGTGCGGCCAATCACGGCCATGCCGAAGCTGGGGTGGTCGATGTAGGCGTCGCCGGTGACGAGCACGATGTCGCAACTGTCCCAGCCGAGCTGCTCCATCTCGGCGCGGCTCATGGGCAGGAAGGGGGCCGTGCCGAAGCGCTTGGCCCAGTACGGGCGGTAGCTGGTCAGCGGCTTGGCGGCGCGCGCGAAAAAGGAAACGTCGACGGGGGCGTTCATGCAAAAGTGGTGCGCGCTCCCACGATGCCCCTAGAGGGCAGCGTCCGGCGCATTAATGGGTAACCCGCAATTTTAAGGCTACATGCCTTTTTACCGTCGCCAGGGTGCCTACGCGTGACCAAGACGCGCGGAGGCGACGAGGCCTGACATCGCCGCGAGCAACTGGCTCGCAGCGACCCGAGTCGTCAAATCGACATAACGCTACAGAGCATATACTTGCCTTTGTCAATTAATAATATGACAAAGGCAACAATGAAACCGCGAGTCGATGCTGCACCCGCTGCTGCACCCGTCCCTGCCGCCGCCGTCAAAGCCGTGCGGCAGTTCAACCGCTTCATCACCCGGCGCGTCGGCGTGCTCGACCCCTATCTGGGCAGCGAACTGTCGCTGACCGACGTGCGCGTACTCTACGAACTGGCGCACCGCGATGCGCCCGTGGCGAGCGAGCTTGGGCGCGATCTGGGACTGGATGGCGGCTACCTCAGCCGCGTGCTGCGCCGCTTTGAAGCCGCGGGCTGGATGCAGCGCAGCGCCAGCGCCAAGGACGCGCGCCAACAAGTGCTCGGCCTGACCCCCTTGGGACGCGAAACCTTCGAGCCGCTGCAGCAACGCTCCCGGGACGAGGCCGCCGCACTGCTGGCGCCTCTGCCCCCGGCGCGCCAACGGGAACTGGTGAGCGCGATGGAACGCATCGAAACCTTGTTGACACCCGGAACCGGCGCGCCCGTTGTCCCTCGCATGGCCATGCTGCGCGAACCGCTTCCCGGCGACATGGGCTGGGTGGTGCAGCAGCACGGCGAAACCTACTGGCGCGAGTACGGCTGGGACGCCCGCTTCGAGGCGCTGGTGGCCGACATCGCCGCGCGCTTCGTGCGCAAGTTCCAGCCAGCTTGGGAGCGCTGCTGGATTGCCGAGCTGGACGGCGAGCGTGTCGGCGCCGTGTTCGTGGTGCGCAAGTCGGCCTCCACGGCGCAGTTGCGCATGCTCATTCTCTCGCCTTCGGCCCGCGGCCTGGGCCTGGGCGGACGCCTGACCGACGAGTGCCTCGCCTTCGCACGCGCCAAGGGCTACCGAAAGATGGTGCTGTGGACCAATAGCTGCCTGGTGGCGGCCCGCGCCATTTATGCCAAACGGGGCTTCCGGCTGGTGAAATCCGAGCCCTATGACGGGTTTGGGAAAAGCCTGGTGGGCGAAACCTGGTCACTCAAGCTGTAAGTCCCCGGCGGGTGCGATTCTCAGCATCCGCAAGCGGACGCAAACTTTTCCGGGATGTCCCTGCCCGGTACTGCCCCGGCCCCTGCCCTTGCCAGTGCTTGAAGGCGTGGGTAAAGGCCGGCGCATCCTGAAATCCGAGCAGGTAGGCCACCTCGGCAATCGGCAGGGCCGAGCCGCTCAGGTAGTGGCAGGCCAGCTCGTGGCGCGTGGCGTCGAGCAACGTCTGGTAGGCAAGGCCTTCGTCTGCCAGGCGGCGCTGCAGCGTGCGGGTGGAGAGGTGCAAGTCTTGCGCCACGTCCGCCAACTTCACCGTGCCCCGGCCCAGTCGGCCCGAAAGGCTTTGGCGTACCTGCGCCGCAATGCCCGCATCGCGCGGGTGGCGTGCCTGCAGCAGCGCGTCCGCATGGCGCTGCAGCAGCGCCAGCACGCCCTGCTGGGCTTGGGGCAAGGGCCAATCGAGCAGTGCGGAGGGGAAGATGGCGCGGTTGGCGTCCGCGCCCCAGCGCACTTGCGCGGCGCAGGCCTGCGCGATATAGGAAGCGCTCTGCGCGTTGGCCGCATGCGTGAATTCGAGTGCAAAGCTCTCGACTGGCCGGCCCAGCAGCCACTGCGCGCAGGTCAGGATGCCCGAGAACACCGACTCGCTCAGGGCAGATGCCGCCGCGTGGCCCGCGCAATCATTGCGCCAGGCGTACACCGCATGGCCGCCCTCCAGAGCAAACTGCGAGCGGCCCAGGTCGTGCACCAGCGATTCAAAGCGCAGCACCTGCGCCAGCGCCTCGCCCAACGTCGCACAGGCCAGCAGCAGGATGCCATTGACGCCATAGGTAGTAGGTTTCACGCTTTGCCCCAGGCGCCAGCCGAAGGCGGGCCCGGCGTGTTCGCAGGCGCGCGCCAGGAGATCAAGGTACTGCGCCACCGGCATATCCGCATCGGCTGCTGCACCTCCATCCTGCGAAACGCCTTCAGCACGCGCCAGTTCAATGAGCGTGTGCGCATACGGCGCGACGACGCGGCCCGGGAAGCGGTTTGGCGCGATAGAACAAGTGGGTGGCGGCATTGCGGAATGGCAAAGGGCGTGCGCGGGTCTACATTCGGCAGCATCCAGGCGCGGCGCGCGGCCAGAGCCTGAAAAATGTGCAAGGGAGTATGTCATGCGACGCTGGAACGGCTGGGGCGACGACGCCACTTCGATGAACCTGACCGAAAGCGCCCGCGCCATGCTGGCCGGGCGCCTGGGCCCGGGTCTGCCGGGGCAGGACGCGCGGCGCGAACACCTGCTGGCGTGCATCCCGCCGTCGCGCCTGCCCGAGCACTCTCTGATTTCGCGCGAACCTTCGGAGCGCTTTGCCATGGCGCTCGGCGAAAGCTACGCCGACTGGATCAGGAAGCGCTTTGGGGCCCTGCCCCCGGTACCCGATGGCGTGGCGTATCCCGAATCGGGCGAGCAGGTGCGCGAACTGTTGGACTTGGCGCACGCGAACCGTTGGATGGTCATCCCCTTTGCGGGCGGCACCAGCGTCGCCGGGCACCTCGATTGCCCGGTCAGCGAACGCCCCATCCTGTCAGTGAACCTCACGCGCATGAACCAGTTGCAGCACCTGGACACCGCCAGCCAACTCGCCACCTTTGGCGCGGGCACGCCGGGACCGCTGGTAGAGGCGCAACTGCGTGCGCACGGCTACACGCTGGGCCATTTTCCACAGTCGTTTGAATACTCGACCGTGGGCGGCTGGGTGGTCACGCGCTCAAGCGGCCAGCAGTCGCTGCGCTACGGACGCATCGAAGCCTTGTTTGCCGGGGGCCGCATGGAAACGCCGATAGGGCCGCTCACCCTGCCAACGTTTCCTGCTGCCAGCGCCGGACCGGACCTGCGTGAGCTGGTGCTGGGCTCCGAGGGGCGCTTTGGCATCCTCACCGAAGCCACGGTGCGCATCACACCGCTGCCAGAGCACGAGAGCTTTCACGCCCTCTTCCTGCCCGATTGGGACCGCGCCGAAGCCGCCGTGCGTGCGCTGGTGCAGCGCAAGTTACCGCTGTCGATGCTGCGGCTGTCCAACGGCATCGAGACCGAAACCAACCTCACGCTGGCCGGGCACGAGCGGCTGGTGGGCGCCATGGAAAAGTACCTGGCCTGGCGCGGCTGCAGCGCAGGCAAATGCATGCTGATGCTGGGCGTCAGCAGCGACAAGCACACCGCCCGCCACACCCTGCGCGAGGCCCGGCGCCTGCTGGCGCACTACGGCGCTGTGCACATCGGCCCCGCCATGGGCAGCAAATGGGCGGCCAACCGCTTCAAAGGCCCCTACCTGCGCAACACGCTGTGGGAGCTGGGTTACGCGGCCGACACCATCGAAACAGCGGTTGACTGGCCCCAGGTGAAACCGCTGATGCTGGCGATGGAGCAGGCCGCGCGCGATGTGTTTGAGGGCTATGGCCAGCGGGTGCACGCCTTCACCCACCTCTCGCACCTGTACCCGCAGGGCAGCAGCATTTATTCGCAGTACGTGTGGCCCATTGCACCGGGCGGCTTTGCGCCCAACTTCGAGCGCTGGCAAAAGTTCAAGGCCGCCGTGGCCGACGCGATTGCCGCGCATGGCGGCACCGTCAGCCACCAGCACGGCGTGGGGCGCGACCACGCGGCGCATCTGGTGGATGAGAAGGGCCCGCTGGGCATGGCCACCCTGGCCGGGCTGTGCCGCCACTTCGACCCGCAGGGCATCATGAATCCTGGAAAACTATTACAGGACGGCGGGCCATGGGCGAACACGGCATTGCCTTCGATCGTCTAACGTCGTTGGTGCGCCTCGTCGTGCAACAGCACTGTCTTGGGCTTGGGCCTAGTGAACCGACCGAATGCAAAACCGTGTGAACCTCTTCCCGACGCGCGCTGACGCGCTTGCACGCCTGCCCGCGCAGACCTGGGACCTCGTCGTCATCGGCGGCGGCATCAGCGGCGCGGGCGTGGCGCAGCAGGCCGTGCGGCGCGGCTGGAGCGTGCTGCTGCTGGAGCAACGCGACTTTGCCTGGGGCACGTCGAGCCGATCCTCCAAACTGGTACACGGCGGGCTGCGCTACCTCAAGGAAGGCGACCTCAAGACCACCCTGCACTCGGTGCGCGAACGCCAGCGCCTGCTGCGTGAAGCGCCGGGCCTGGTGGAGCCGCAGAGCTTTCTGTTTGCCGACTGCCCAGGCCGCAAGCCCGGCCGCTGGCTGATGCAGACCGGCCTGGTGGTGTACGACCTGATGGCTGGGCAGCGCAGCCACTACTACGCCGACCTCGCCACCGCGCAGGCGCTGGCGCCGGGCCTGGCGCCGCCGGGCCTGCGCGGTGCCCTGGTGTTCCAGGACGCCAAGACGGACGACGCCCGCCTGGTCTGGCGCGTGCTGCTCGAAGCCCGGCGCGACGGCGCCGTGCTGCTTAACTACGTGGCCGTTGAAAGCCTGACAACCGCGAACGGAAAAGTCACCGGCCTGGTGGCCAAAGACAGCCTCACCGGCCAAACCCAAGCCGTGCAGGCCCGCGCCGTGGTCAACGCCACCGGCGCCTGGGCCGACCGCCTGCGCGCGGGCGTGGGCGCCGCGCCGCTCTTGCGCCCGCTGCGCGGCAGCCACCTGGTGCTGCCGTTCTGGCGCCTGCCGGTGGCGCAAAGCATCAGCTTCATGCACCCCCAGGATGGCCGTCCGGTCTTTTTCTACCCCTGGGAGGGCGCGACGCTGGTGGGCACCACCGACCTGGACCACCGCGCCGACCTGGATGCCGAGGCCAGCATCACCGCTTCGGAAGTGGCCTATTTGCTGGATGCTGTGAACGACCAGTTCCCTGCCGCACACATCACGTCCACCGACATCAGCGCCTGCTATGCCGGCGTACGGCCTGTCATTGACGACGGCCAGCAGGATGCGTCCAAAGCCACGCGCGACCATGTGGTGCGCGACGAATCGGGCATGGTCACACTGGCCGGCGGCAAGCTCACCACCTTTCGGCTGATGGCGCAGGACGCGCTGGCACTGGCGGCGCCGCATGCAGGCAAGGCGTTTGAGAGGAGCGACGCCCCGCTGTTCACCCCCGCACCCCCGCTGAACCCGCGCTGGAGCCCCGCCGTGCGCCAGCGCCTCACCGCGCGCTACGGCGCGTACGCGGCCGAATGGAGCACGGGCGCCTGCGACGACCTGCACACCATCCCCGGCACCCAGACCCTGTGGCTGGAGCTGGCCATCGCCGCCCGGTGTGAATCCGTGCAGCACCTCGACGACCTGCTGCTGCGCCGCACGCGGCTGGGCATTCTGTTGCCGCGTGGCGGGCTGGACCACCTGCCGCGCATCCACCAGCTCTGCGCCCCGCACCTGGCGTGGGACGAAGCCCGCTGGGAGCTGGAGGTGGAGCGTTACCGCGCCCTCATCGCTGCGCACTACCAGCCGCCCGGCACGGCGCAGGCATTGGGGTCGGATCACGATTTCGCGCAGCGAAACTCGTGCTCTGACCCAAATGCCGGAACGGGCCCCGATCCCGGAGCGACTGCGCAGCATGCGACGCGCTAACTGGAGCCGCATTTTCTGTTCTGGCCGCATGCCTTGGCAGAGGACGGGTGCCGGGATGTGCGCCCGGCGGCGCAGTAACTTTCTCTTGCGTCGCCAAGAGAAAGTCACCAAAGAGAAGGCGACCCCGCTGTCCGTGTCCCCTGCGCTGCGCTTCGGGGCAACCTGCGATGCTCGCACCGGGCGGGGTCCGCGCAAACTCGCTGCACTGCGTTTCGCTCAAACACGCGCGGCCCTTTTTCCGCCCGGCGCTGTGCTTCTCGGCACGGACAGAGGGGATGGGGAGACCAACAGCCCTTCGGGCCATCGCTGCGCTCGGCCATGGCATGGGCGCGGCGCAGGCATTGGGGTCGGATCACGATTTCGCGCAGCGAAACTCGTGCTCCGACCCCAATCCCGGAGCGGTGGGCGCGGCGCTCCGCACCTGCCGTGAAACGTGGCGCACTACCAGCCGTCAAGCACGGAAAAATATGAATGAAATTAGCCTCTAGCGCTTATCCATAAAGCGTAAGCAGCTATCAAACCAAAAGCAAACAGGAGACACCATGCCCGCCCCCTACCTGCTCACCATCGACAACGGCACCCAAAGCGTGCGCGCCCTGCTGTTCGATCTGCACGGCAACCTGGTGGACAAGGCCCAGGTGGCGATCGCCTACCAGTCGCCCGAGCCGGGCTGGATGGAGGCCGAGGCCGAAGTATTCTGGCAGGCGCTGTGCCAGGCCTGCCAGCAGCTGTGGCACACCACCACCATCGACAAAAACGACATCGCCGGCCTGGTCATCACCACGCAGCGCGGCACCACGCTGGCGCTGGACGCCGAAGGGCGGCCACTGCGCCCGGCCATGGTCTGGCTCGACCAGCGCCGTGCGGAGCATGCCCCGCGCCTCGCCTGGTGGTGGGAGGCGGCGTTTCGCGCCATCGGCATGCGCGGCACCGTGCGCCACTTCCAGAAGGAAGCCGAAGCCAACTGGATTGCCCAGCACCAGCCCGAGCTGTGGGCGCGCACCGCCAAATACCTGCTGCTTTCGGGCTACCTCAACTACCGCTTCACTGGCCGGTTTGTCGATACGGTGGCCGCGCAAGTGGGCTACGTGCCCTTCGACTACAAAAAGGGCCACTGGGCGCCGCCGCACGACTGGAAATGGCAGGCCCTGCCCATCACGCCCACCATGCTGCCCGAGCTGGTGCCCGCAGGCACGGTCATCGGCCAGGTGAGCACGCAGGCCGCGCAGGACACCGGCATTCCCGCCGGACTGAGAGTGCTGGCGGGCGCCGCCGACAAGGCCTGCGAGGTGCTGGGCGCTGGGTGCTTGACGCCCGAGATTGCCTGCCTCTCCTACGGCACCGCCGCCACCATCAACACCACCACGCCGCGCTACCTCGAAGCCACGCCTTTCATCCCGCCCTACCAGGCAGCAGTGCCCGGCCACTACAACACCGAGGTGCAGATCACGCGCGGTTTCTGGATGGTCAACTGGTTCAAGGAGCAGTTTGGCCTGCACGAGCAGCAGCAAGCCATGGCCGAGGGCGTGACGCCCGAGAGCCTGTTCGACGCCCTGGTCGGCCGCGTACCGCCCGGCGCCCAGGGCCTCATGCTGCAGCCCTTCTGGAACCCCGGCATCAAGGTGCCCGGCCCCGAAGCCAAGGGCGCGGTGATTGGCTTTGGCGACGTGCACACCCGCGCCCACCTGTACCGCGCCATCCTCGAAGGCCTGGCCTACGCGCTGCGGGAAGCCAAGGAGCGGATTGAGAAGCGCGGCGGCGCGCCCATCACCCTGGTGCGCGTCTCGGGTGGCGGCTCGCAAAGCAATGCGGCCATGCAGATCACCGCCAACATCTTCAACCTGCCCTGCGAGCGCCCGCATTTGTACGAAACCAGCGGCCTGGGCGCCGCCATGATCGCCGCCGTGGGCCTGGGCCTGCACGCCGACTACGCCGCCGCCGTGGCCGCGATGGCACGCATGGGCGACCGATTCGAGCCTGAGCCGCAGCACGCACACACTTACGATCAGCTCTACCGGCGCGTGTATTGCCGCATGTACCGGCGCCTGCAGCCGCTGTACCAGGAGATCCGCGCGATTACCGGCTACCCTTCACAGGATTGACAATGGCGTTGGCGCTCCCGCCCACTTCGACCTACAGCAAGTCCATGCGTACCACCCGTTATGTCCTGATTGTTGCTGCGCTGACCGGTTTCGCCGGCACCGCCTTCGCCTGGAGCAACCACGCCATGGTGACCTACCGGGCGCTGGAACGCATGCCTGAATTGGCGGCCAGCGTACAAGTGCCGGCCGAGCCCTTGGAAGGCTTTCTGAAGAATGAGGAAAGGGCCATTGCCGATCTGATGGTGACCGATGAAGCCTGGGCGCGCCAGACGCTCGACACTTACCCACCACGCCCCGAAGCGCTCGCCTTCAAGGCCGACCCGGCGCGCAGCGATGCCGAGCGCCGCAAGGCTTTCCTCGCCGCGCTGCGCATTTCGCCCGAGAGCCGGCTGGCGCTGTACGTCCAGCCCGACCCCTGGGGCCCAGCGCCCAACCCGGCGCGGCTGCTGGCGCCTACGGCCGTCAACGCCCTTGAAAAACCCGAAGAGACGAGCCACGTCTTTGTGCGTATCGACCCGGGTGAACTGGTCCCGGCCCTCGCCGTGGTGGCGTCGGCCAGCGACGAACCCGACTACGGCATGGACCTGAACCTCTGGAGCGACAGCCCTTCAGAGGCCGGCCGGACCTACGGTTTCGGCGCCCTGCCCTTTGGCAACCCCACGCTGAGCTTTAGCACCCAGGCCCCGTTCCACATGGGGTTCTTCCATGAAGATGCCCTCATTTACCTGGCGGCACCCTTCCTCAAGCGCACTTACCCGCTGCTGCGCGTGCACCAGTACACCAGCCTGGCGCGCCTGGCCTTCGACAGCGGCCACCCCTACTGGGGCTGGCGCTTCACGGGCCTGGCCATGCACTACGTGCAGGACCTGACCCAGCCCTACCACGCCAGCGTCGCGCCCGGCACCAGCGCCTTGAAGCTGATCGGCATCAACGCCCTGGCCATGGCAGGGCTGCCGAAGTGGAAAAACGAGATGATCGTGCTGCTCTCCAACCGGCATCTGGCGTTGGAGAACTACGAAAGCGCGCTGATTCGCAGCGCTGCCAAGGCACGCCAGCCGGGCGCCCTCGGTGCCGAGCTGCACGACACCAGCGCAGACGCCCACTACCCCGTCTGGTCTGGGCGCTACGTGCGCGACGTGGTCAGCAAAGAAGCCTACGACGCTGGCACGGCGACCGACCGCGCCTTGGTCGATACGCTGCCGGAACGCTATGTCTCGGACCCCAGCTTCGACTTTGGCGTGCACTCCGCACAGATCGACCTGATCAAGGAACTCTCGGCCATCGACCCCGCGCGCCGCGCCCATCTGGACACCACCCTCGCCGAGCTGCTGGGCCATTTCGGCACCCACAGCCGGGCGCTGGTGCGCAGCATGCTCTCCAACGGGGTGCGCAAGTAAGCATGGCGCAGACGCTGGCTGCTGCCGTCCACAGCGACCTGACCATCCGGAAAAGCCGTTTCATCGGTTGCGTGCAACCCATGCAGGACCGCGCCAGCGCCCAGGCCGCCGTGGATGCGCTCTGGAAGCAGCATCCTGGCGCCACGCATATTTGCTGGGCCTTGCTGGCAGGCGGCCAATCGGCCGCGGTGGACGACGGCGAGCCCGGCGGCACGGCCGGCCGTCCCATGCTGGAGGTGCTGCGCCACCAGGATCTGGAGGGCGTTCTGGCCACCGTGGTGCGCTATTTCGGCGGTGTCAAGCTGGGCGCCGGCGGGCTGGTGCGCGCCTACACCGACTGCGTGGCCCAGGCCCTGCTGGGCGCAGAAAAAATCACACTGCAGCGCATGGCCTGCCTGGAATGCAGCCTGCCGTATGCCCTGGAAGGCGCGGTACGGCGCGAGCTGGCCAGCGCCAGTGCCAGCCTGCTGGCCGCCGAGCACGCCAGCGTGGTGCGCCTCGCGTTCACGCTGCCCGAAGGCGATGCTGCGGCGCTGATCCAGCGCCTGGCAGACCTTTCGCACGGGGCCATTGTCTGCAGCACCGTGGAAGACAACAGCATGGGTTGAAGCACGAAGACTATTGATTCGATAGCTACTAGCGCACACTCCATAAGCGCTAGAGGCACTTTTCAATAATTTTTTTGCTGCACCGACCCTTTCCCCATCGCCCACGCCAGCCCATAGGGAACGACTTGCGTCCGCTGCGCTGCGCCTGGCGCGGCGGCGTTGGAAGGCAATCACCGGCGCTACAGTCCTTGTGCGTTCTGCCGATATACCAACATGGATATCGCCTTGACCCATTCGCTGCTGCAGATTGCCAGCGCCAACACCCAGGCCCAGACCGCGCAAGCCGCCAATGTAGCGGTGCTCAAGAAGGCCCTTGACGTGCAGGCGACTGCGGCCGCTACGCTGCTCGACGCTCTGCCGCAGCCCCCAGCGCCCAATCTCGGACCGCTGGGCACACAACTCGATACGTTCGCCTGAACCAAGTGTCGTGAATTGAAGGTTCGCCTCAGAAAGACGCCAAGAATTGCCGCTATGCCGCGTTGCAAATCCTCGCGATAGCTACGGCTATCGCTGTGGTTTGCGCCTTGCCTGACGACGATTTCGACGCCTTGCCTTTTTTAGCGCACCCTCAACTCACGACACCAACGCCGCCCATAATCGGCGCGCATGAATTCCCAGCACATCGACCCCGGCAGCATTACCCGCGTCGCCGGCATTGAGGTCGGCCACTTCACCGACACCCGCCGCCCCACCGGCTGCACTGTGGTGCTGGCCCGCGCGGGTGCAATCGCCGGGGTGGACGTGCGCGGCGCGGCGCCCGGCACGCGGGAGACCGATTTGCTCGCACCGGGCAACCTGGTGAATGAGGTCCACGCCATCGTGCTGTCGGGCGGCAGCGCCTTCGGCCTCGATGCCGCAAGCGGCGCCGCGCGCTGGCTGGAAGCGCGCGGTGTGGGCCTGGATGTCGGCGTGGCGCGCGTGCCCATCGTGCCGGCGGCCGTATTGTTTGACTTGATGGTGGGTGACGCCAGCATCCGCCCCGACGCCGCCGCAGGCTACGCGGCCTGTGCCGCCGCCTCCAGCCAAGCGCCCGCCGAAGGCAACGTGGGCGCCGGCGCGGGCGCCGCCGTGGGCAAGCTTTTCGGCATGGCGCGCGCCATGAAGGGGGGCATTGGCAGCGCCTCGGTCACCGTCGATGGCGTGACCGTAGGCGCACTGATTGCCTGCAACGCCGTGGGCGACGTGCTCGACGCCAACACCGGCAAGGTCGTCGCGGGCGCACGCACCGAGGACGGCCTGGCCTTGCTGGACAGCCGCCGCGCGTTGCTCGGCGGCGAACTGCCGCAGTCGCTGCTGCCGGGCACCAACACCACCATTGGCGTGGTCGCGACCGATGCCATGCTCGCCGACAAGGCACAGGCGCAGCGTCTGGCGCTGGCCGCGCACGACGGCCTGGCGCGCAGCATCTTCCCGGCCCACACCCAGCTCGATGGCGACACGCTCTTTGCACTGGGCACCGGCAGGTCGGGCAAGCACCCCGGCATGCTGCTGCTGGCCGCCATGGCCGCCGAGGCAACGGCGCGCGCCACGCTGCGCGCCGTGCAAGCCGCGCGGTCGCTGACCACCCCCCAAGGGCTTTACCTACCAGCGATGGCCGACTGGCAGCCACACAGCGCATGAAAGCCCGAGCCATGCCCCAGGTTTTCCGCAACACCCTGCTCTCGCTGCGCGACCTGCTCGCATCCGCCGGGCCCTTGGTCTTTTTGGCCATCGGTCTTCTGGCGCTGGCGTACTGGTGGCTCAACCCCACGCCTCCAAAGCAGGTCACGCTGGCCACCGGACCCGCGCAAAGCGCCTACGAGACCTTTGGCAAACGCTACCAGCAGGCACTCGCGGTCGAGGGGATCAAGGTCGTGCTGCTGCCAAGCGAAGGCTCGTCGGCCAACCTGGAGCTGCTGCGCAGCGGCCGCGCCGACCTGGCGTTCGTGCAAGGTGGCACTGCGGATCTGCAGGAGAGCGATCGAGAAGATCTCACGTCGCTGGGCAGCCTGTTCGTTGAACCGCTGTGGCTGTTCTACCGACCTGCCTTGGAGCGCCACCAGGGCCGCCGCCCCAGGCCGCTGGACAGCTTGCGCCAACTGCGCGGCCTGCGCGTGAATGTGGGCACGGCAGGCAGCGGCGTTCCCACGCTGATGGAGAAACTGCTGGCAGCCAACGGCGTGGAACCCGGCGATCTGAAGCTCTCGCAACTCGGACAGACCGACGCCACCGTGAAATTTCTTGCGGGCAAGCTCGACGTGCTGGTGTTTGCCTCGGCGCCTGAGTCGCTGATGGTGCAGATGCTGCTGCAGACACCGGGCGTGGCGCTGATGGATTTTCCGCAGAACGAAGCCTACAGCCGGCGTTTTGCGTTTTTGAGCCCCGTCACTCTGCCCCGCGGTGTCGTGGACCTGGCGCGCGACGTGCCACCAACCGACGTGCGGCTGCTCGCGCCCACGACCGCGCTGCTCGCGCGCACGGGCACGCATCCGGCCCTGCTGCAACTGTTTGCGCAGGCCGGGCAGCGTTTGCACAGCGGGGCCGGCTGGTTCAACCGGGCGCGAGAATTTCCCAACACCCGGCACAGCGAGCTGCCCATTGCCGCTGAAGCCGACCGCGCCATCAACGAGCCCGTGCCGCTGCTGCAACGCTACCTGCCGTTCTGGCTGGCCAATCTGATCGAGCGCATGTGGCTGGTGCTGGGCATCTTGTTGGCGGCACTGCTGCCGCTCTCGCGCATCGTGCCACCGCTCTACCAGTTTCGGGTGCGCTCACGCGTCTTTCGCTGGTATGGCCGGCTGCGCGAAATTGAAAACGAGATGGAAGCCGGGCACACAACACCCGCATCGATCACCCAGGAACTGAACCGGCTGGAGGCGCAGGTCGAAAAGGTCAACGTGCCGCTGTCGTACGCCGACGAACTGTACGCGCTGCGCAACCATATTCACCTGATCAGGCAAAAGTTGCCGCACGCTTGAGTCGCTCGTCAGGCCAAAGGCGGCGGCTCGTTGCCTTGCGGCTTGGCCGCGCTGCGCAAGGCTTGCTCAGTCGCGGGCAGCGCGTCCATCAGCCGCAGAGCGCCACCAGCCACCAGTTTGTCGCGCATGCGCCGCGTCATGGACTGCGTGCTGCCATCTGGCGCGGTAAACAGAAACAGCGTGTTGTGCGGGCTGCACCATGTGAGCTGGGTGCGCATCAATTTGCCCGAGGTGACCAATTCCACCCAGGCGCCCATGACAAAGCCGTCGCTCTCGGGTGGCCGAGGGGCCGGCGCGTCCTCCTGCTGCACCTCGGGCTCTGCCATCGGCTCGGGCCCGTACAGGGACGTCACGCTGTCGCCATCGTTTGCCGCGTCCTGCTCCGGGTCACCCGGACCTCCGTCCTCCGATACAGACGCTTGCGGCAACTCGAAATCTGGCGGCCTGGCGGCCAAGGAGAGGCGGTGCAATTGCGCGAGGCGCGCCAAAAACGCGTCGATCTCTTCGCGTGGGTGGCCAATGTTTTCGAGCTCGGTGCGCAAGCGTACCGGCAGCAGCATGGTGGCTTCGTCCAATCGGTCGGGGTGCTCGCATGCGAGGTCCGGCTGCACACTCCAGAGCAGCAAGGGGACCAAAGCCAGTGCACTTGCGGCCTGTGGGCTGCGCTTGCCCTGTGCGTCCAGCGGCGCGGCAGCCACCACTTCCACCCAAGGGCCCAGCACAAAATCGGTGATGTCCTGGGGCGCACCTGGAAACTCAGGCAGCGCACCGATTTCTGCGGCCACGCGCTCAGCGCGCATCTCACGCTCTTCCGCCAGCAGCAGGGCCTGCTTCTCGCGCTCCTGGCGGGCCTCAAGCTTCTTTTGCTGCGCCTCCCATGCCGCCTGCAAGGCACGCCGCACGGTTTCAAACGGAGCGGCACTGGTGATCTCTGACTTGCTCAGGTGGGCAACGGCCTGATCGATCAACCGCATGAAGCGGCTAAAGCCCGGCGCCTCCACATGCGTGTACGCGAGGCTGCGCTGGGTGATCTCATCCAGCAAACGGCGGGCTGGGTGGTTGGCATCGCTGAAAAAGCGCGAATCGTGGCGGATCAGCTTGCGAATGGCTGGTTCGAGGTTTTGCACCGCCTGCTGCACCGGCGGCAACAGGCGCGCATCCTGCGAGATATTTTCCACCATGCGTGCGACAACCTCCGCGCCCCTGGGCGCCGCCTCGGCAGCGCCATACAAAGAGGCCTGGCCGGTACGCGGCGCGCCTTGCCCGCTGTGCAGGTAGGCTGACTGGCTGTTCGCCAGGCGCCCTACCAGGCGCTCAAGCTGCGCGATGTCTTCGATCGCCTCCGACGCGCCGGCCGGCGCGTAGCGGTCGAATCCCTGCGGAGAAGGCGCCTGCTGCCCACCCGCGTAAACGGAACCCGCAGATCCCGTTGGCGCATAGAGCTCCTGGTACGGGTCGCCTGCGCCGGCCAGCATTTGGCGAAGAATGCTGACCGTCAGCAATGCCTCCTGGCCACTGGGCGCATAGCCCGAAGCCCCCGCCTCCTGGTAGCCCACAGGTGCCGCCTGGCTGCCGGCCCAGGCAGAAGCGGTCGCCCAGCCCGAGCGCCCCTCCCCCGCGCCCGGTCCGTACCAGCCACTGCCAGGCGCGCCCTGCGGGTAAGCGGGCTGCTGCGGTACGCGCGCGCCCCAACCCACCTGCTCAACGCCATGTTCGCGCAAACCTTTCACCGCGCGCTCGTATACCCCCACCAACTGTTGGCTCAGGTAGGGCCGCATATGCTGCATCCACGCCTCGCGCATCGGCGCGATGACTTGCGTGTCGGCGATGGCGCGCTGCAGCGCGCGAATGTAGTTCTCAGGCCGCAGCGGGTTGCGCTCCGGCTGCACGCGTGGCAAACCCTGGGCCGCGCTGACCAGGCCATTGAGCTCCGACAAGATGGCGTCCGTGGTGTGCAGCGCCATCTGCTGCGCCCGGGAGAGTTCGACCTGGGCCTGGACTTCATCGTCGTCCACCAAGGTGAGTTCACCGAAATCCAGTGCGCTGGACGCTGCGGGCTTGGAAGCAGGCGCCCCCGAGCCATCGGCAAACAGCTCCAGAAGCACCATCGGGTACGCCTTGTTCAGGCCCGCGTGGTGCTCGCGCAGCAGCTTCTGCGCCTCATGCGCGAGATCGCGCTTGGCGATGGCCCGGGTTTCGGATTCCTGCTTGGCCAGCTCGTCCAGCGTGAACTTGACGAGCTGGTCCATCAACGTCTCGCCTTCCCGCACGGCCGTGACCACACAAGCCCGAAGTACCGCTCTGGAACGAACCGCAGACAGAGTCATGTTGGCAGAAACTAAAAAGTCAATGAACTGCTTGAATACTACTTCAGCGCCTTGAAACGCATGCGGTGCGGGCGCGCACCCTCTTCACCCAGGCGTTTCTTCTTGTCGGCCTCGTACTCCTGGTAGTTGCCGTCGAAGAACGTCCATTGGCTGTCGCCCTCGGCGGCCAGAATGTGCGTGGCAATGCGGTCGAGGAACCAGCGGTCGTGGCTGATGACCAGCACGCTGCCCGCATATTCCAGCAGGGCGTCTTCCAGGGCGCGCAGGGTTTCCACGTCGAGGTCGTTCGAGGGCTCGTCCAGCAGCAGCACGTTGCCGCCCGCAATCAGCGTCTTGGCCAGGTGCAGGCGTCCACGCTCACCGCCCGAGAGCATGCCCACCTTCTTTTGCTGGTCAGCGCCGTTGAAGTTGAAGCGGCCGCAATAGGCACGGCTGGCCATCTGGAACTTGCCCACGGTCAGGATGTCCAGGCCGCCCGAGACGTCTTCCCAGACGGTTTTGTCGTTGGCCAGCACATCGCGGTGCTGGTCCACAAACGCCATCTTCACGGTCGAGCCGACCACCACGGTGCCGCTGTCGGGCTGCTCTTTGCCCGCCAGCAGCTTGAACAGCGTGGATTTGCCCGCGCCGTTGGGGCCGATGATGCCGACGATGGCGCCAGGCGGCACGGTGAAGCTCAGGTTGTCGATCAAGAGGCGATCGCCAAACGACTTGCTGACGTTGTGGAACTCGAAGACCTGCTGACCGAGACGGTCGGCCACAGGAATGAAAATCTCCTGTGTCTCGTTGCGCTTCTGGTATTCCATGTCGCTCAGCTCTTCAAAGCGGGCGAGGCGCGATTTGCTCTTGGCCTGGCGGGCCTTGGGGTTCTGGCGCGACCATTCCAGCTCTTTCTTCAAAGCCTTGGCGTGGGCTTCTTCGCTCTTTTGCTCTTGCGCCAGGCGCTCGCCCTTCTGTTCCAGCCAGGTGCTGTAGTTGCCCTTCCAGGGAATGCCGCGGCCGCGGTCCATTTCCAGAATCCATTCGGCGGCGTTGTCCAGGAAGTAGCGGTCGTGGGTGATGGCCACCACGGTGCCGGGAAAGCGCTGCAGGAACTGCTCCAGCCAATCCACCGACTCGGCGTCCAGGTGGTTGGTCGGCTCGTCGAGCAGCAGCATGTCGGGCTTGGACAGAAGCAGGCGGCACAGGGCCACGCGGCGCTTTTCGCCACCGGAGAGCAGGCCAATCTTGGCGTCCCAGGGCGGCAGGCGCAGTGCGTCGGCGGCAATCTCAAGCTGGTGCTCGGAGTCGGTCCCGGCGGTGGCAATGACGGCTTCAAGCTGGGCCTGCTCGGCGGCCAGCGCGTCAAAATCGGCGTCTTCGGCGCCATACGCGATATAGACCTCTTCCAGACGGGCCTTGGCGGCAAATACCGCACCCATCGATTCCTCGACCGATTCGCGCACCGTGTGCTCGGGGTTGAGTTTGGGTTCCTGCTCCAGGTAGCCGATAGACAAGCCTGGCATGGGCAGGGCTTCGCCTTCGAACTCCTTGTCCACGCCGGCCATGATCTTGAGCAAGGTGGACTTGCCCGAGCCATTGAGGCCCAGCACGCCAATTTTGGCGCCTGGGAAAAATGAGAGCGAAATGTCCTTCAAGAGCTGGCGCTTCGGGGGCACCGTCTTGCTGACGCGGTTCATGGAGTAAACGTATTGGGCCATCGGTAGAAGGTCGGTCCTGCTGTGCAAAAAAAGAGCGGGCGTTGTGCCCGGCGAACAAGCTCAATTATCGACCCATGCGACAATAGCGGCTGTCGTGCACTCCAGCTGTGCGCGATATCAGCAAACTGCTGGGGACGAAGCAACACCGCTTGCTGGCGCCCACTGTTGAACCTTATCAGCCTAACACTGGCTCGGCACCCATCGCAGGGCGCCTCGACAGGCCGATACCCGGCGCCCGGATGGGCGCATCACTTCAATGACTTTTGACGATCTGAATCTGGCTCCGGCCATCATGAAAGCCGTGCGCGAGCAAGGCTATGAAACCCCCACGCCCATCCAGGCACAGGCCATTCCGGCCGTGCTGGCCGGGCACGATCTGCTCGCTGGCGCGCAGACCGGCACGGGAAAAACGGCCGCTTTTGTGCTGCCGCTGCTCGACCGCCTCTCACGCGAAGAAGCGCCGAAAAGCAAATTCGGCGGCAAAGGTGTGCGTGCCCTGGTGCTGACCCCAACACGCGAGCTTGCCGCACAAGTCGAGGAATCGGTGCGCCAGTACGGCAAACACCTCGATCTGAACTCCACCGTGGTCTTTGGCGGCGTCGGCATGAACCCGCAAATTGACCGCATCAAACGCGGCGTTGACGTACTGGTGGCCACGCCTGGCCGCCTGCTCGACCTGCAGCAGCAAGGGTTTCTTGATCTCTCCACGGTGCAGGTGCTGGTTCTTGATGAAGCCGACCGCATGCTGGACATGGGCTTCATCCACGACGTGAAGAAGATCCTGGCGCTGGTCCCCAAGGACAAGCAAAGCCTGCTGTTTTCGGCAACCTTCAGCGACGAGATCCGCGAACTGGCCGCCACGTTGCTGAAAGATCCGCTGAGCATCCAGGTGACGCCGAGCAACACCACGGTGCAGCGCATCTCGCAGGTGATCCACCCGGTGGGCCGCGGCAAGAAGAAGCAAGTGCTGGTACACATCATCAACGAGCACAACTGGAGCCAGGTGCTGGTGTTCACCCGCACGAAATTCGGCGCCAACAACGTGGCCGAATTTCTCACCAAACATGGCATCAACGCCATGGCGCTGCACGGCAACAAGAGCCAGAGCGCCCGCACCCAGGCACTCGCTGGATTCAAGAGCGGCGACATTCGCGCGCTGGTAGCCACCGATATTGCTGCGCGCGGCATCGATATCGACGATCTGCCGCACGTAGTGAACTATGAAATCCCTAACGTCCCAGAAGACTACGTGCACCGTATCGGCCGCACCGGCCGCGCAGGCGCCAGCGGTGAAGCCGTGAGCCTGGTGTGCATGGACGAGGAAGGCTTCATGATGGAGATCGAGCGCTTCACCAAGCAAACGATTCCCGTGCAGCTCATTGAAGGCTTTGGGCCTGATGAGGGTGAAAAAGCCGAACCCATCGCCATGGGCCGACAGACCATCTGGGGCGGCGCAGGCCGTCCACCCAGCCGCGACGTGATGCAGGCCGCTGCCAAAGCCGCCCGCAGCGAGATGATGGAGCGCATGCGCGCTGGCAAAACCGCGGGCCAGGGTACCCGTGGCGCCCGACCCTCGGGCGGCGAAGGCAATGGCAACAACCCAGGCCGCAGCGGTGGTGGCGGCGGCGGTGGCCGCAATGCGCCTCGCAACGCACCCCGTAGCGCCCCCACAGGCAACGGCGGCGGCCGTCCCAACCCACGTGGCGGCGCCAATCCACCGCGCCATTCGGACGATTGGCAACCCGCCCGCGAGAACGCGCATCTGGGAACCCAAGCGGGGAACAGCATGGCGCCGCCCCGTGTGCCCGGCCACGGAGCAGCCCAGCCCGACCCAATGCGCACCAGCGTTGACAGCATGTCCGCAGGTCGCCGTGGCGGCGGCGGCTACCGCAGCGGTGGCTTCGGCGGCGGTCGCAGCGGCGGCGGTGGTGGACGCAGTGGTGGCGGTGGCCGTCGTGGCGGGTACTGACCGCCAGCTGCAAACTTAAAGAAATTTCATCAAATAAGCTTCTAGCGCTTACTACATAAGCGCTAGAAGCTATTTTTTTCGTAGCATCGATTCCATCCGCGATACTGTCGCAAACAAACACCTGCAGACGGCGTGCGCGCCGACATCCCGCTGCTTGCGGCGGCGTTTACCATTCTGGCTACGCGCCGGCCCACGTTGCCCGGCAAATCCCTGTTCTTTCGCCGATCGCACCATGCATTTGCTTCACCGTTTCCGCAGCACTCGTGTAGCCGCCCCCAGCCGGGCACTGCCTTTGGCCCTGATGCTCACCCTGCTCGCCGGCTGCGGCAGCACCCCACTGCCGCCATGGCCAGTCAAGGCTCCCCTGCCCCCTGTTGAACAGGGTCGCGTGGTCACCCCCACGGCGCCACTTGCCACGCAACCTGCATCGCCTGCAATCGCCTTACCGGTTCCAGCAGCGTGGCCTGAGCAGGCACCGTCGGCAACACCTCCCGTGCCCACATCGGGCGAGCCGAGTGCCGTGACAGCGCATTTTCCTGATCCCATGGTGCGCTACCGCACCCCAGGCCTGGCCGACGGTCGCCGTGCGTTTACCACCAACGCAGAGCTCGCTGATTGGTTGGGGGCGATCGCCTCGGCGCAACAAGGGGCTGGCACCCGAACCGAATTGCTGCACCTCGGCCCTTCACAGCAGGGCGAGCCCATCCTGGGGCTGGTGATCACACGCGCCAATGGCACAACGCCGGACGCCCTTGAGGCGTCGCACCGACCGACTGTGCTGCTCCTGGCCCAGCAGCATGGCGACGAACCCGCCGGCGCGGAGGCCTTGCTGGTACTGGCCCAGGAGTTGGCCGGTGGCTTGCTGGAGCCTTTGCTGGACCGCATCAACGTGGTGCTGGTGCCACGCGCCAATCCGGACGGAGCAGAAACCGGCACCAGCGCAACCGCTTCCGGCGTGGATATGGCCAAAGACCACCTGACCCTGTCCACCCCAGAAGCGCGCGCCATTGCGACGCTGACCCGCGACTACCGGCCGATCCTGGTGCTGGACGCACGCGAATTCCAGGCCGCAGGGGCACTGACCGAGCAATTTGGGGCGGTGCAGAGCGACGACGCGCTCTTGCAGTACGCCACGGCGGCCAATGTTCCAGAATTTCTCAGCAAGGCCGCACGCGAGTGGTACTACGAGCCCATGGCGGCCTCCCTCAACACCGAGCGCCTGCGCAACGACTGGTATTTCGAGCCTGTTGCTGGTGCTGGGCGCGACCGCGTCGCGGGTGGCAGTGTGCTGCCAGAGAGCGTGCGCAATGCCAGTGGACTGAAGGACGCCGTGGGCTTCGTCGTTGCCAGCCGCGGCGTAGGCCTGGGGCGCGAGCATATCCAGCGCCGGGTTCATACCCTGGTCACAGCCATCTCCAGCGCATTGCGCAGCACTGCAGAGCGGTCATCAAATCTGGATCAGGTGCGCAGCTTTGTGGCACGCGATACCCGTGCGCTTGCCTGCCACGGCCAGGTGGTGGTGCAAGCGGTGCCCACGCCAGCGCAACGCGATATCGAGTTGCTGGACGCGCAATCCGGCGTTGAGCGCACGGAACACGTAAGCTGGGACAGCCCTCTGAAGCTTCGCACCACGACTGCACGGCCACGCCCCTGCGGGTACTGGTTGGCAGCACGTGCGGACAATGTCGTGGACAGGCTCAAGCTGCTGGGCGTGCAAGTCATGCGCGTGGCCGAGCCCGGCTCCATACTCGCCGACAGCTACGATCAGACAGGCGCCAGCGCCACAGACCAAGCGCCACAAGTGCAACTGCGACGCAATGCGATCGATGTGCCCGTCGGGAGTTACTACGTGCCCCTGAACCAACCGCTGGCCAACCTTGCCGTAGCTGCACTGGAACCCGACAGCCCAGCGGGCTACATTGCACGCCAGGTGATTGAAGACGTCAGCGAGGTGGCGCGGATCGTCTCCACGCCCTCGCTGGTCTTTGAAGAATCGAACTGAGCCATTTCAAGCCCGGTGTGCCCGCTTAGAATCAAGTTTGACAGCCAGTAGCTCATCCGGATAGAGCAATGTCCTTCTAAGACATGGGTAGGGGGTTCGAGTCCCTCCTGGCTGGCCAATCCACACTCCCCGGCAAAACTGTGGCTCAAGAGATCAGGGGGTCAGGCTCCTCTCGGAACCTGCTTCGGTGCAAGGCACTTTTTCGTGTTTCGCTACGCTGCCAAATCAAACGCCAACACGAAGGCCAAACGCGGACGACGCTGGCCGCCGTCAGTGACAGCCCGCACCGTCTGGCCGCCCTATTGGCAGGTAAAACGTGTCACACCGTTTCACATCTCGCGCGACCTTGACAAATGCTCCTTCGGCGTGAAAAAGAAAATGCTGCCGTCAGACGCCTGCAGCCTTCACGCACAGCACGGGACACGGAACCGTCATCAAGATCTCCTGGGCAACACTGCCCAAAATGAGCTTGCCTACGGCAGTGCGCTTGCGCAGGCCGATGATCAGAATAGAAATATCGCCCATTTCGACGAGGTCGTTGATTTCCTCCACGGCATTCTTGCCACGGACAAACTGCTTGAACTCGCCCTGGATGCCTTGTGCGGCGATCTGCTCCTCGATCTGTTCGACTTCAAACGCGGGTACCAGGGATGCATCCTCCTGCTGACCACCGGGGCCAGCGTTAACGATCAGCATCCGCTCTTGGCGCTCCTTTGAAAGTTCGATGGCCTTGTCGAGTGCGGCCCGGCCTTCGGGGCGTGAAACGTAGGCGACGAGGATGGTCATGTGCGGTATCTCCTTAAATGTTTTGAATGGTGGACCTGCGTAGCTTGTGGCGCAGTCCTTACCCGGATCGGGCAGCGTCAGATCGCACTCAGAATGGTAGCAGCAGCACCCTCAGACTTCGTAGGACACCAGCGTCACATCTGCAGCCTGATGCCGGATCGGAATAAGCGCCTGATAAGCCGCGGAGGAGAACCAGCCTTCTGCCGCGGCCACCGTAGGAAAACGGATCACGACAATGTCCGGATGCGTGCATTCGCCCGCAAGGACTGCCACTTGCGTACCACGAAACACCAATTCACCACTCCATGGCTCCAGCGTCTGTGGCACCCTGGTCCGGTACTCGTCCCACCGATCTGGATCTCTGACGGTGATATGGCCCACCACGTAAGCTGCAGACATAGCAACCAAATAAAGGTTTAGAAAAACAGAGTCGGCAGGCCGCAATTAAACGCCCAGATAGCGCTGCACGATTTCGGGCTGGCCCTTGAGCTCCGCCGCCGTGCTTTCGTGCGCCATATGGCCGTTGTTCAGGATGTAAATGCGGTTGGCCAAAGCCAGCGTGGCCGCCAAGTTCTGCTCGATCAGGAAGATGGTCTGACCTGACTGCGCCAGATCACGGCAAATGCGCATGATGTCCTGCACAATGACTGGCGCCAACCCCTCAAAGGGCTCGTCGAGCAAGATGATCTTTGGATCGCGCACCAATGCTCGGGCAATCGCCAGCATTTGCTGCTCACCGCCTGACAGGTCCGTTCCGCGGCTAAAACACCGCTCCTTGAGCCGCGGGAACATTTCATAAATGCGCTCAAGCGGCCATTTTTTTGGGGCTGTCAGCCCGGCGAGAATGATGTTCTCTTCCACCGTGAGACTGCCGAAAATACGCCGCTCTTCATGGACAAGCTGCATCCCTAACTGTGCAATGGAATGCGCCTTTTTTCCAGCCAACTCCACGCCGTCCATTTTGACGCTGCCAGTGCGGGGCTTGACCACGCCCATTAGGCTCTTGAAAGTGGTGGATTTTCCAGCGCCATTGCGACCCAGTAGCGCCACAACTTCATTCTTTTCTACGCGCAGCGAAACATCGAACAGGATATGGCTGTCGCCGTAGTAGCTGTTGAGACCGTTGACTTCGAGCAGGCTCATACCATCTCCTCGTGAACACCACCCAGATAGGCTTCTTGCACCAGGGGGTTGTTCTTGATTTCCTCAGGCGTGCCCTCGACCAGCACACGCCCCTCCTGTAGCACGGTGACTTTGCCGGCCAGCTCAAACAGGGAATCCATATCGTGGTCGATGACGATCAGCGTACGGCCCTCAGCAATCGCCTTGAGGAGCGCCACGGTTTCGACGCGCTCCTGGGTACTCATGCCGGCCAGCGGCTCGTCGAGCAACAGCAGGCTAGGCGAGGTTGCCAACGCCAGCCCTATCTCAAGGCGGCGCTTTTCGCCATAAGCCAGTTCCGATACCGGTGCATCCAAACGGTCGGACAGGTGCACGAGGGCGGCTGTGCCCTCCACATGGTGATCAAGCTTGCGGACTTTGTGCAGGTTCCTGAACATGTCGAGCTTGAACTTGCCGCGCACCTCACCAAGCACGGCGATCTCTAGGTTCTGGCGCACCGTCAGCTTCTCAAAGAGCTGATTGATCTGGTAGCTCTTGGTCAAGCCCATCTGGCAGGCATCAATGACGCCCATTTTGGTGATGTCACGGCCGTCGAAGACGATCTTGCCTGCCGTAGGCTCGACCTCACAGGTGAGCATTTTGAAGAACGTGCTTTTGCCAGCGCCGTTGGGGCCGATGATGCCGCGTATCTCGCCATGCATGACACTGAAATCGATATCGCTATTGGCCGCCAGGCCACCATAGTGCTTGGTCAGCCCGGTAGCTGACAGCAACACACCGTCCTTGCTCTTCGTGGGCTTGCGTCCAACCTTTGCGTGGCTGGCAGTTCCCGGCGTGCGGCCAGCTACAGGAGCGCCAGATTGCGGCTGAGCTCCTTGCCTGCCTCGACGCATCCAGCGATAGGTGTCCGAAATCGCGCCGGCCAAACCATGCCGCAAAAAAACCACCAGCAGCACAAACACAATGCCGAGTATGAGTCTCCAGGTCGCACCCAAATTCAGCACGGTCTGGAAGAAATCACTCAGATAGAGCCATACTGCCGCGCCCAGCAAAGGGCCAAACAAGGTGCCCGCGCCACCGATGGCCGTCTGCATGACGATCTCGCCCGAGGTGGAGAACATGAACGCGTCTGGCGGCATGAACCCCTGCATCAACGCAAGCAAGCCACCAGCAAAACCCGCGTACATGGCGGCTACCACGAACACCGCCAACTTGTAGCGCTGAATGTTGTGGCCAAGTGCCTGGGCGCGCAAGGGGTTTTCCCGGATAGCCCGCAGCACCAGTCCAAAGGGCGAACGCACGAGGCGCAGTGCGATCATCAGGCCGACGAAATAGCAGAATGCCAGGAACCCATACATCCCCATGTTGCTGCTGAACTCAATGGTCGTAAAACCCAAGCTCAGGTTGGGTGTAGGCACGCCGGGCAAACCATTTTCACCACCCGTGAATGCCGACAATGGGTTGAACTCGATAAAAAAGAACACTTCGGCAATGGCCACCGTGATCATGGCGAAATAGATGCCAGTGCGTCGCAGTGCGATCAGGCCAATGAAGAAGCCGATGACACCCGCCACCACCGTGCCGATCAGCAAGGCAGCAACGGTGTTGTGCATCGAAGTTTGCGTCAGCAGATAGGCGGCGAACATGCCACCACTGCCAAAGAAAGCCGATTGTCCAAACGACAACAACCCGGTGTAGCCAAAGAGCAGGTCGAAGCCTATGCCCACCAAGCCCCACACCAGGATGCGGTTAATGGTGGTCGGGTTGAAACCCAGGTGTGGCAACACGAAGGGTGCGGCCACCAGGCCCAAAATCGTCAGAGCCTCGACCAAGAAAGGAATTTGTCTGCGCATTACTGAAGATCCTGTTTATTCGCGACCTACAGCGCCAAGCAATCCGCGCGGACGGAAGACCAGCACAAGTGTCATCACCACGAAGAGCATCACGTAGGAGTAGGCGGGATTGACCATGGACGTCAAGCTGATCAGCTCGCCGGCCACCAAGCCACCAAGCACAGCTCCAGGGAACGACCCCACCCCTCCAATGACCACGACCACGAAGGTCTGCACCAGAATGGCTTCCCCCACATCTGGCGCGAGAGACACCACCGGCGCATTGACGATACCGGCAAAGCCTGCCGCCATAGCCCCAATGCCGAACACCAGCATGAATATTTTGTAGACGTTGATGCCTAACGAATCGACCATGACCGAATCCTCGATACCGGCGCGCACGATCATGCCGATACGGGTGCGGTACAGCACAAAGTAGAGCGCAAGCAGCGCCACGGTAATGATGCCCAGCAATGCCAGTCGGTAGGTCGGATAGAGCATGAACCCCAGGTTCGTGATACCCATCAGAGGCGCTGGCGGAGGCACGGACTTTGACAAGCTGCCATAGGCAAAGCGCACCAACTCAACAAAAACGATCCCCAGGCCGAATGTGACAAGAAGCTGATCCTCTGCAGGTCTGGTGTAGAAGTGGCGAATGATCAGCCGCTCCATCACGATACCGACAAGCGCTACGAACAGCGAGCCGGCTACTACAGCGACGACGAAGGAGCCGGTGTAGGTAAAAGCCACCCAGCCCGCATACCCCCCCAGCATGAACATCGCGCCATGCGCAAGATTGAGCACGCCCAGCGTGCCATAAATGATCGTCAGACCGGAGGAGATCAGCGCCAGTAGCGCCCCCAACACCAGTCCGTTGAAACATTGCGAGATGAAATTAGCCCAATTAATCACGCTGACCTGCCCTCATCGCAAATGGATTCAAAGATTGAGACAACAGCCACTCACCCCTGAACCAATCAGGAGATCCAAATCCCGCCTTCAGACGGGAAAAATCATGCTGCTGGCGCACCGACAGCGCCTAGGCTGTCGGTGCGCCAGCATTTCTGTCAGGCGTAGTCACCCAGTTTGCAACCGAAGGCGTCCGGCTGCTGGATCACCTTGTCGCCAGCAACGACTTCGATAACCTCCCAGAAATCTTCCGGATTCTTCATGTCTTTCTTGGCCTTGCCACGAACAATGACCACGGGGTGCAGGTACTGGTGGTCCTGCGGCCGGTAGGCAAAATCACCCAGCAATGAAGGGATGACTTCGCCCTTTTCCCACTGCTTGATGACATCGGGCGGATAGAAGCTGCCCGCCTCGGTCACCATGCGAGCCCAGTGGGCGAAGCTCACGTAGGCGTTTTCTGCGCCCCACTCTGGGCGATAGCCGTATTTTTTGGAAAAGGCCTCGACAAACATCTTGGCGAGGGGGTATTTGTCTTCCAGCGTCCACCAGAAGTCGGTCGCCGCAAACACCCCAGCACTGATATCCACCCCGGCTTCCTTGGCAAAGAATGGGATTTGGTAAGGAAGGACCAAGGTCATCTTGGGCAACAGACCGAACTGCTTGGCCTGTTGGCTTGACAGCACGGCATCCCGACCCCAATTGACGTTAATGAGGAAATCGGCGCCAGAATTGGCGATGTTGGTCAGGTATTGGCTGAAATCCTGCGTACCCAACGGGGAAACCTGATTGGTCACCACCGTCCATCCGGCTTCCTTGGTCAGATAATCCGCGACCGATTGGGTCGTGGTATGGCCATAGGTATAGTCAGGCGTCATGAAGGCGGCCTTGCGGTTCTTGCCGAAATTCTTCACCAACACCGGGCCGATCGCGTTGGCCGCCATTTCCCCGAAAAACCCCTGCCGGAACCCGTAACGCACACAATCCTTGCCGGTGGTGTCGTTCGAACCGGAAATTCCTGGCATGTAGAGGATTTTTTCGCGCTGGGCAAACTTGTTCAGCGCCACCGCCACCGCCGACGAGGTGGAGCCAGTCATCAGAACAACCTTGTTGTTGTTGATGAAGGTCTGCTCCGACTGCAGCGCCTGGTTGGGCTTGGCAGCCGAATCCGCAGACACAAGACCCACTTTCTTCCCGAGCACGCCATTGTTCACTTTGGGCGCGAGCTTCTTCATCAGGGGGTGGTTGGTATTCATGTGCTCGACCGCAAGCTCCCAGCCCTTGAGCTCGTCTGCGCCCTGCACCGCATAAGCACCGGTCAAGGGAACAGCCGCCCCCAGATACACCGTATCGCCCTTGGACCCTTCAGGCCACGTACCCATGGCGGGCTTGTCGGCCGCATAGGCCCATTGCACGCCGCCAAAAGTCGTCAACAAAGTGCCCGCACTCAGCTGCAGAGCATCACGACGTGAAATGACAGCCGTCATCTCCTTTTGAGATTTAAAATCTGACATGTGTTTCCTCGTTGATTATTTCAATCCGAATAAACCCAGATTGGACCCGATAGTTTGCAAATATTTGCGGCGATGAAAATCTGCCGACCATCGGGCCACGCCGACATCGATCAAAACCACAAAAACACGCCATTAAAATAATAGCTCGTCGTTTCACATCCGAAACAATACCAATTTAGCACCACAGGAAGCGTCTTGAAAGACTGGAAAACCCTGAAATGAAATCTCCACAAATGCCGTCTTTCGTAAGGCATATGTAAGATATATAATGGCTTGTTGTTTCATATCTGAAACAGCACCAATTTAGCACTACAAGAAACGGCTTCAAAGACTGGAAAACCCTGAAATGGAACCCCCGCAAACGCCAGCGCCCGTCAGGTATATGTAAGATAAAGAATGGCGGCATTGCCAATCAATGCCTGATTCAATAGTTCCGGTCAACGCCAGCAGTCCGCTCGCTTTGCTTCATTCAAACAGATCCGGATGTGTCCAGCATCGCCACTTCATCGGCTTTTTAGATCGTGATCGTCCGGGATGCGACACCTACGTACCGTCGGCATCTGTCCGGCGCAGCGAACGCTTGATCCTGGCTCGCCACCCGATGGAGCCAACCCATGCATTCCGCCGAGCGGGACAGGATGGGATGGCGCACTGCCTTGCACCTGACCGGTGCCTTGGGATGCCCAGCATTACGCCTCGCGACGCCTGATGCAGGACATCCCTTGAAAAAGGATGCTACTGTCGCCGGAATTTTCTGATTGCCCATACTTGAAAGGCCAGCAATCATGCGGCCAGCAAGGCATTTTTATAGCCCCATGGGGATTGCATCTTTACTGTGAACGCCTGCACACCTACCCCTCCGTTTTCGCCCTGGCGCCTCTCCGTTGCACCGATGATGGACTGGACTGACCGCCACTGCCGCTACTTTCACCGGTTGCTCAGCCGCCATGCGCTGCTGTATACCGAAATGGTGAACGCGGGGGCCGTTCTGCACGGTGGCACGGAAAGACATTTGCGGCGCAATGAAGAGGAGGACCCAGTGGCCCTGCAACTGGGTGGATGCGAACCGACAGACCTCGCGCTCGCCGCGCGGCAGGGCGAGGCATGGGGATACCAGGAGATCAACCTCAACTGCGGCTGTCCCAGCGAGCGCGTGCAGCGCGGCGCCTTTGGCGCCAGCCTCATGAAGGAGCCGCAGCTTGTGGCCGATTGCGTCAAGGCCATGCGCGATGCCGTTCAAGTTCCCGTGACGGTCAAGCACCGCGTTGGCATAGGCCGCGATGAAAGCTACGGCTTCGTGCGCGATTTTGTCGGCCAGGTGGCCGATGCGGGTTGCGAAGTCTTCATCGTGCATGCGCGCAACGCCTGGCTGGAGGGGCTCTCGCCCAAGCAAAATCGCGAGATTCCACCACTGCGCTACGAGGTGGTGCACCGGCTCAAGGCCGACTTTCCGGCTCTAACCTTCGCCCTCAACGGCGGCTTGGCGAGTGACGACGCAGTCACCGCACAGCTGGCCGGACTCGATGGCGTGATGATCGGGCGTGAGGCGTACCACAACCCCTGGTGGCTGGCACGCTGGGATGCGCTGTATTTCGGTGCCGCGCCCCAGGCGCTTGAGCGCGAAGCCATTGAGGAGGCCATGGTGGACTACATGGCACGCGAACAAACACGCTACGGTACACCTTGGCCCTCGGTTGCGCGCCATATGCTGGGACTGCGCCACGGCCTGCGCGGTGCACGCCTGTGGCGCCAGGTATGGAGTGACCACCACCTCAAGGAATGGCCAGCGCACGCGGTCATGGTTCGCGCCCGGGCCGCGCAAAACGCCGTGCAGGATCGTGCCGATCAACCCGCCTGAGCCACACGCCGTGCAACCCACCCAGCAAGCGGTTCCGGGCGGCCAAAAAAATACCCCTGGAACACGTCGCAGCGGTTGGCCGCCAGAAAATCTGCCTGTGCCTGCGTTTCGACGCCTTCGGCCACGACGCGCAAACCGAGGTTGCGTGCCATGGCAAGAATGGTCTGCACGATGGCGGTGTCGCTGGGGTCTATGGGTGTGTCCTGCACGAAACTCCGGTCTATCTTGAGTTCATAGAGCGGCATGCGCTTGAGATAGGCCAGGCTCGAGTAACCGGTGCCGAAGTCATCGATGGAAAAGCGCACCCCAAGCGCAACCAGCTCTCCCATGCGCGCGATGGTCTGCTCCATCTGCTCAGCCAGCAGGCTCTCGGTCACTTCCAACACCAGATGGTCGGCACGGGCACCGCTCTGCGCAAGCAAGGATTGAACCCTGGTGACAAAGCCCTCATGGCGAAACTGGCGCTGGCTCACGTTGACCGACAAGGGCACCAGCACACCAGCCGCCTGCAGTTGCGCCAGCGCGGTGCAGGCCTGCTCGACCATCCAGTCACCCATATGCACGATCAGGTCCGATGCCTCGGCCACAGGGATGAATTCGACAGGTGAAATGGCGCCGCGCTGCGGATGCTGCCAGCGCATCAGCAACTCGGCACCGACCACCGCACCACCCAGTTCCACCTGGGGCTGTACAAAGGCGCTGAGCTGGGCGGTGGCAAAACCCACTTTCAAATCCTGCTCCAGCGCCAAACGCCGCTGCACGTCCGCCTGCATGGCAGCTTCAAAGAAGCAAATGCGGTTGCGTCCCAGATCTTTCGCCCGGTACATGGCGGTATCGGCTTCACGTAAAAGATCTTCCACGGCTTCGCCTTGTTTGGGAAACAGGGTCAGGCCAATGCTGACGCTGCTTGCAAAGCCGTATCCGCCAATGCTGAACGGAGCATCCAGAGCTCCGCGCAGGCTCTCTGCAAGCCGCAACGCCAGCAGGCTTGCCGTATCGAGCTGGTCTGACAAATCAATGGCCAGCACCACAAATTCGTCCCCCCCCAATATGGGCCACAGTGTCGGTAGCAGGCACGGCCTGTGTCAAACGCTGCGCGACCTGCACCAGCAAGGCATCGCCAGCAGAATGTCCATGCGCGTCGTTGATATGCTTGAAATGGTCCAGATCCAAAAACATCAGAGCACCCACGCGGCCCGCATGCGTTGCGGCGCTCAGCGCCTGAGCCAGTCGATCGAGCAACATCCTGCGATTGGGCATTCCCGTAAGCGAATCGAAATACGCCAGACGGTACGTTCGTTCTGCTGCCTGCTTGCGCTCGGATATATCCCTCAGCAGTGCAATGAAGTGCGTCTCTGTGCCCAGTCCCGCGCCATGTTTGCGCGCCACCGACAGCTCAAACCAGCGGCTCTGACCGTCCACCATGAGCTGCAATTCATGCCCGGACGAATAGCCGCGCGCAGTTGCAGTCTCCAAGGCCGCGCGGCAACCGAATGCCGTTTTGCTCGAGGCCGCGTCAAGCAGGCTTTTGCCCAGCAGTTGCACTGCCTGAGCATGCAGCGCAGACCCAGGGGCATTGTGGCAATGCAGCACGCATCCCTGTGCATCGAGTTCGAACATCCAGTCCGGCGTAGCGTCCAGCGTGGCCTGCAAATCGTCACGCGTCTGGCGCAACTCCCGTGTCATGCGTTCGGCCAGCGCCACGGCGTGATCGCGCCGAGTGGACAGGAACCAGGTAAACCACCCCACCGTCAGGCTCAGTACCGTGGCCAATAGCGCGACCAGGTTGCGCTCGCCCGAGTCAAATCGCTTGGCAATAATCGGCAGGGGCTGAGCCGCCACGGTCCAGGTACGCCCCGCCACCGGCAACGAACGCACGGATTGCCGCTTTAGCGGAGCACCTGTCACGAACCCTGGCGCTTGGTAGATAAGGGAGGCCGGTTGATTCATCGGCCCGTCGAAGATTGCGATGGCAACCTCATCGCCAACCAGTTGTCCTATGCCTTCGACAAAGTCCTTGATGCGAAACGGGCCCGAGACCCATCCCGTCAATGCAGCCCTTCGCTCTTCAACCGACCCAAGTGGCTGGCCAGCAGCGTACATCGGCAGGTACATGACCGCGCTGCGGTCGGTACGCAGGCCTACATCTTGGCGCAAAAGCAAGCTGCGGGTCATGGCGGGAAGACCCGAGTCACGCGCCTGGTTCTGCGCCTCCAGTGCTTCAGGCACGGTCGCGGTATCCACACCGATCACGCGCAGGTTGTCTTCCGATTGCGGTTCGATCAGCGTCAACGGACGGTACTCATCGCGACCAGCCGGAGCTCGCAGTCGATAGTCCAGAACACCAATGGCACGCATACGCGATACATGGGCTGCGGCCTCCCCGCCCGTGACGCGCACGATGTAGGCCACTGCCTGCAGGCCAGGCAAAACATGCTGCAGCTTGAGCTGGGAAACATAAGCGTGGAATTCCATACGGTCAATGGATTCAGACGCCTCGTAGTACCCCTTTAGTCCACGCAGCACAATCTCGTGAGCTGCCACACGGTCCTCAAGCGCATCCACAATGCGCTCCAGTGCCCTGCTGTACGCCGCATTTCGCTTGGCCTCGACCTGCCGGCCTTCGCCCGACCAGTACAGCGCAGTGGCCAGCAGCAAGACAAGGCTGATCACCGGCCCCATCAGGGTCGGCAGGCGCCAATGGCCTTGTTGGGTCCGAAAGCGTCGAAAGAAGAAATGCGGCGCAAACATGCAAGGGCAAGTCAATGCACCCGAAAGAGGTGCCGTGGTGCATTATTGATGCAGTTGCCGGCACTGGGTGCGCGGCCGGGTCAATATCGCCATCGCAGTGCAGACACGACTGGCGTTGCAAGCGAACCCGTCTGGCTGCGCGCGAATGCCAAACCAGCCACAATGCCCCTCCTTCGCAACGACACCATGCCCACATCCGAATTTGAACGCGAGCGAGCACGATTCCTCGAATTTCATACGCTGCATGCTGCGCAGTGGCACGCTGCAGCGGCCGCCTATGCAACGCAGCTGCAGGGCATCCTGGCGGGGCCAGTTCCTGGATGCAAGGTGGACTGGCGCATCAAGGACCCGCACGAGGCACTACGCAAGTTCTCGCGCAAGTACCGCGCGAGCCTGGAAGAAAGTGGAACTCCTTACGAAATTAGCCACTACCTGAGCGACATGATCGGCCTGCGCGTGGTCTGCCTGTACGAAGACGAACTGGAGAAGGTGGCCACCACCGTGCGGGGCCATTTTGAAGTGATCGACATGACCGATAAGGTCAGCGCGGTCGAGGCTACGGAAGCGTCTTTCGGCTACAAAGGCCTGCACTTAGACCTGCGCCCGATACCCACACACGCAGCGGACGCGGTAACCGGGCCCAGGGATGCCTTTGAATTGCAAATCCGCACCGTCATACAAGACTCCTGGGCCATCCTGGACCACAAGATCAAGTACAAGAAAGCCATTCCCAGTCCGCTCAAGCGCCGTATCAATGTGCTGGCAGCCCTGTTTGAACTGGCTGATCGGGAATTCAGGCAAATCCGCGACGAGACCGAGCTCGAATTGCGCGCAGCGCCAGACGAGAGCGAGGACGAGCGCCCAAGCGATGCCCCTGCCACACAGCGCGATGTTGCCAACAGCCAACTCAATGCTTTCACATTCCTGAAGATTGCGACGCACTTCTTCAAGGATTTCGAGTTCGAGCCGCACAAGGTCGATGGCTTCGTGGAAGACATCCACGGCTGGGCTCCGGATATCAACCGCGCACGTTTCAATCACCTGGTGCGCAGCCACATCGGAACCGTCAAACGCTACCGGCTGTTCCTGGAGGAGAAGGATGGCGGGGGGTCGTTCAACCCCTACACCGTGATGCGCCATTGCCTGTACCTTGGTAACAAACAGGTCTTCACTGCAGCCTTGCGCAAGGTGGCCAGAACAAGATTTGATACCTGGCTTCAGTCAAATGCAGGGCGAGATAAAAATCAATAAAATGGGCCAGACCGCTTATCTATATTGAATTGTTGGCTCTCTTTAAGATAGCTATCTTTGGCAAATTCTCCCATTACAGGTCTGCACGCTGTCCCTCACGCGACTTCTTATGCGTACTAGTACGGGGCTGCAGTCGTAACAGATCGCTGCTATATTGCACTGCAACATAAACGGATTCGCCCATGCTCTACCAGATTTACGAAACCCAGCGCTCGTTCATGGAGCCGTTTGCCGACTTCGCCCTCGCCGCGTCCAAGCTCTACAGCAACCCGGTACTGCCTTTTCAGAAATCGGCACTCGCACAGCGCATGTCTGCGGGTTACGACTTGTTGTACCGCCTCTACAAGGACTACGAAAAGCCCGCGTTCAACCTCAACACCGTACAGGTCGATGGCGTAGAAATTGCCGTTCACGAGCGTATAGAGATCGACAAGCCTTTTTGCGAATTGCGCCGCTTCAAACGCTTTTCGGACGACTCGGCCACGCTGACCAAGCTCAAAAACCAGCCCGCAGTGCTCATTGTCGCCCCCCTCTCCGGCCACTACGCCACGCTCTTGCGCGACACGGTGCGCACCATGCTGCAGGGGCATAAGGTGTACATCACCGACTGGAAGAACGCCCGGCTGGTGCCGCTTTCGGAAGGCGCTTTCCATCTGGACGATTACGTCAACTACGTGGAAGACTTCATTCGCCACCTGCAAGGCAAATACGGCAACTGCCACGTCATGAGCGTCTGCCAGCCCACGGTGCCCGTCCTCGCAGCCGTCTCGCTGATGGCCAGCCGGGGTGAACAGGTGCCGCTGTCCATGACCATGATGGGCGGCCCCATCGATGCGCGCAAATCCCCTACCAGTGTGAACGATTTGGCGGTCAAGCGCGGTTACGAGTGGTTTGAAAGCAATGTCATCTACCGAGTCCCCGACAGTTTTCCGGGCAAAGGCCGGCGCGTGTACCCTGGCTTCCTGCAGCACACGGGCTTTGTCGCCATGAACCCCGACCGCCATGCGGGCAACCACTACGACTACTTCAAGAACCTCATCAAAGGCGACGACGCCAGCGCCGATGCACACCGCGCCTTCTACGACGAGTACAACGCCGTGCTCGACATGGACGCGGATTACTATCTGGAAACCATTGCGACCGTGTTCCAGAAGTACGAGTTGGTGAACGGCACCTGGGATGTGCGCGCACCCGATGGCAGCCTTGAGCGCGTGCGCCCCCAAGACATCAAACACTCTGCTTTGCTGACCGTGGAAGGCGAGCTGGACGACATCTCCGGCTCAGGCCAGACCCGTGCCGCGCACGCGTTGTGCAGCGGCCTTCCGGCCAAGGAGGAGCGGCACCTCGAAGTCAAGGGCGCAGGGCACTACGGCATCTTCAGCGGCCGACGTTGGCGCGAGACGGTCTACCCTCAGGTGCGCAACTTCATTGCCGAGCACCAGCTCGGGGTGTCCAGCGCCCCTGTGCCTGCGCCTGAAGCACCCAAAGTGGCCGTGACCCAAGCCGCAACTGCCAAGAAAGCCGTCGCAGTGGCGCCAGCACTTGCACCGCGCAAACCTGCCAGCAAGCGGGGGGTCGCATCTGCCGCTACCCGTGCGACGGCCAGCAAGAAGGCCACCGCAGCCGTCGCTTCTGAGCCAGCCCAGGCTCTTCCTTTGCCAGTAAAACCTGCACGCACCACTGCCGTGGCGCCGACGCTTGCCACACGCTGGGTAGACCCGGCACCCGCCGAACGCCCTACCGGCGCGGCCGCTCCTGCACCAGAGCCAGAGGTCGACGCGAAAGCCACGGTCGTGACGGACGCACCGCCATCGTCTGAAACGCCCAAGCCGGCATCGCGCAAGAAGGTCTGACCATGCCTGTGCCGCCAGCGCCAGGCGGCCTGGCGGCGCGCATTGCCGTCGCCTTGCCACAAACGCAGTGCACCCGCTGCGGGTTTCCGGATTGCCAAGCCTATGCGCAGGCAATCGCTGACGGAGCTGCCGGCATTGATCAGTGCCCACCCGGCGGTGCCGACGGCGTGGCGCGGCTTTCCGCCATCACTGGCAGGCCGGTGATTCCCCTTAACGCAGACCACGGCGAGGAAGCGCCGCGCAGCATCGCCGTCATCGACGAAGCCTGGTGCATAGGCTGCACGCTGTGCCTGGATGCCTGTCCTACCGATGCCATCGTCGGCGCCAGTAAACGCATGCACACGGTCATCGAGGAACACTGCACCGGCTGCGCGTTGTGCCTGCCGGTGTGCCCCATCGACTGCATCGCCATGGTCAACGCCAGTGGCGCGGCCACAGGGTGGCAAGCGTGGTCAAGCGTGCAGGCAGACCATGCCAAACAACGCTACGAAGCGCGGCAGGCGCGCCTTGCGCATGACGACCACACGGCAGCCGTTCAGCAGCCACCGGCTACCGGCCCAAGCAGCAGGCAAACAGTGATTGAAGCCGCGTTGGCACGCGCCAGGGCGCGCACCCGAACGCATCAGGACACCAGCGACTTGTACACGCCGCAGCCCACGTACAGCTCGCCCACCAAGCACACATAGGACATCTTGGTCTGCACCTTGCCGGTGATCGGGTTGGCAATGTCGTATTCCACCCAGCCCGGCGAGCGCTCCGCCTGCGCCAAGATATCGGCCACCAACTGGTCGCCGGCAATTCCTGGGATGTCACGCACCAAAGTGCCCACTTTCGCGGGGTTGCCGCCAAACGCCAGGTACGTGCCGAGACGGTCCAGCGCAAATACATACATGTCGCGGTCGTGCCAAGGTTGGCTCGGATCGGTCAGGGTACGCAGGAACTGTTCTCGCGAAAGACCACGGTTGTACAGCCCCACGGCGCCTTCCACCAGCGCCCGCGCTTCCTGCGCCGTGCCTTGCTGGAGCTGAAACGAGGCCACCGCGCTCGAGAGCGTTGCCGCGCGCTCCCCGAGGGCAACGGACTGCTCCACTGCGTGCTCGACCATTTGGGCATTTTGCTGCGTGATCTGGTCCAACTGGCGCACTGCCGCGGTGATTTCCGAGAGACCAGTGCTCTGCTCGGCACCCGTTGTGGCGATTTCGGACATGGTGAGCGCCACCGAGCGTATGCCCGACGCCATTCCCACGATGGTCTCGCCAGCTTTTCGAATCAGGCCCGCGCTCTCTTCCACCTGCTGCACCGAAGCGCCAATGAGCTGGCGAATTTCGCGCGCCGCATCGCCAGATCGACCCGCCAGCATGCGCACCTCCGACGCCACCACGGCAAAGCCTCGGCCCTGCTCACCTGCCCGTGCTGCCTCGACAGCAGCGTTGAGCGCAAGGATGTTGGTCTGAAAGGCGATGCCGTCAATGACACCGATAATTTCATTCATGCGCCGTGCGCCCTGCTGGATCGCCTCCACAGAGGCAACGGCGCGCGCCATGGCTTCGGCCCCTTGAGCCGCCGACTGGCTCACCTGGCTGGCGCGTGCGTCAGCGCCTTGTGCGGTGTGCGCATTGTTCTGCACCGTGCCCGAAAGCTGCTCTACGCTGGCTGCCGTCTCTTCCAGGCTGGCCGCTTGCTGCTCGGTGCGATCGGCAAGGGCACGGTTGTCGCTTGCCAGCTGATCGCCGGCATGTGAGACCAGCGCGGCATTGCTGCGCACATCGGCCACCATGGACGAAAGGGTCACCACCATGGCGTCGAGCATGGCGGCCAACCGGACGAGCTCGCCTTTGCCTTGCAGACCGGTGCGTGCCCGCAGGTCACCGCGCATGGCCTGGCCCATGGCACCTGTCAGCGCTGCAATGTCTGACGAAACCCCTGTCGCAGCGGCAGCGGCGGCATAGGCGACGAGCGCGGCAATTGCCGCAGCAATTCCCCATAACCAGCTCGCCTCCGCGCCTGAACTGGCAAAAGCCGCGAGCCCAAGCAAACCCAGGATGGCAAGGGCTGCCACGGCAAGCATTTGCTGCGCGACGCCCAGGCGTTCGAGCAACCAGCGGCCCGGCCGCAGGATCAACGATGCAGACATCTCGGTCTCTTTCTTTTTGTTACCCTCGGATTACACCCTTTCTGAGTGTAGACCCGCGAAGTTTCCAATTGCTTACGGCACCACTGCAGCCGGAGCCTTCACCGATAATGCCCTGATGAATCCCTTGCTCAATCGGCTCCAACCCTACCCTTTTGAGCGCCTGCGCCAGCTTTTTTCCGAGGTGGTCCCTCCCGGGCATCTGCCCGCCATCAGTCTGGGTATGGGTGAGCCCCGCCACGCAACACCGGCTTTCGTCACCCAAGCGCTCGTGGCCGGCCTCGGCGGCCTGTCCAGTTACCCGGCCACGGCAGGCGAGCCGAGGCTGCGCGAAGCATTCACAGGCTGGCTGGCGCGCCGCTACGGCTTGCAGCTGAACCCGGCCACGCAGGTACTCCCTGTCAACGGCTCGCGCGAGGCGCTGTTTGCCTTTGCGCAGACGGTGGTTGACGCTTCGCGGGCAAGCCCCGTGGTCGTCTGCCCCAATCCGTTCTACCAAATCTACGAAGGCGCCGCCCTGCTGGCAGGTGCAACGCCCTGGTACGCCCCCAGCGACCCAGCGCGCAATTTCGCGGTGGATTGGGACAGCGTGCCAGATGAGGTCTGGCAGCGCACGCAGCTCCTGTACGTCTGCTCACCAGGCAACCCCACGGGAGCCGTCATGCCGCTGGCCGAGTGGGAGAAGCTGTTTGCGCTCTCGGACCGGCATGGCTTCGTCATCGCCTCGGACGAGTGCTACAGCGAAATCTATTTTCGCGATACGCCGCCACTGGGTGGTCTGGAAGCGGCGGCACGGCTGGGGCGGACTGATTTTCGCAACCTCATGGCCTTCACCAGCCTGTCCAAACGCAGCAACGTGCCCGGCCTGCGCAGCGGCTTTGTTGCAGGCGATGCCGCGCTTGTGAAATCCTTCCTGCTCTACCGCACCTACCACGGCGGCGCCATGTCGCCGCCGGTGCAGGCCGCCAGCATTGCCGCCTGGGGCGACGAGGCCCATGTCATCGAGAACCGGGCCCTCTACCGGGCCAAGTTCGCCGCCGTGACCCCGCTGCTCGCGCCAGTGCTTGACGTTGCCTTGCCAGACGCCGGCTTCTACCTCTGGGCGCGCATTCCCGATGCCCTGGGCCTGTCGGACGAGGCGTTCGCACGCGCGCTGCTGGCTCAATACAATGTGACAGTGCTTCCCGGCAGCTACCTCGCGCGCGAAGCGCAGGGCGCCAATCCGGGTGCGCAGCGCATCCGCATGGCCCTGGTCGCCGAAACGGCGGAATGCGTGGAGGCCGCGCAGCGCATCGTGCAATTCATCCAATCGTTACCCTTGCAAAAGACCTCATGACACAGCAACTCCAGAGACTTATCGACACCGCGTGGGACGACCGCGCCAGCCTCTCGCCGGCCAACGCACCCAAGGAGATCGTGGATGCCGTCGAGCACGTGATTGCCGAACTCAACATCGGCAAGCTGCGGGTTGCGACGCGTGAGGCCGTTGGCCAGTGGACGGTGCACCAGTGGATCAAGAAGGCGGTGCTGCTCTCCTTCCGCCTCAAGGACAACGAAATCATGAAGGCCGGCGATCTCGCCTTCTTCGACAAGGTGCCAACGAAATTCTCGCACCTCTCGCCGCAGGAGATGGCGGCCACCGGCGTGCGCGTGGTGCCGCCCGCCGTGGCGCGGCGCGGCAGCTTCATCGCCAAGGGTGCCATCCTGATGCCGTCGTACGTGAACATCGGCGCCTACGTCGATGAAGGCACCATGGTCGACACCTGGGCCACCGTCGGCAGTTGCGCGCAGGTTGGCAAGAACGTGCACCTCTCGGGCGGCGTGGGCCTGGGTGGCGTGCTCGAACCGCTGCAGGCGAACCCCACCATCATCGAAGACAACTGCTTCATCGGCGCACGCTCCGAAGTCGTCGAAGGCGTGATCGTCGAAGAAAACTCCGTCATCAGCATGGGGGTTTACCTCGGCCAGAGCACCCCCATCTACGACCGCGCCACGGGCGAGGTGAGCTATGGCCGCATCCCCGCTGGCTCGGTCGTCATCAGCGGCAGCCTGCCCAAGGAAGGTGGCAAGTACAGCATGTACGCGGCCATCATCGTGAAGAAGGTGGACGCCAAGACCCGCTCGACCACCAGCCTGAACGACCTGCTGCGCGACTGAAGAACAACACTGGCGCAGGTCCGCACGACACCACCCGAGGGAGTACACCATGAGCACGATGGAGCGAATCCTGCGCCTGATGGCCGAGAAAAAGGCATCCGACGTCTATCTTTCGGCCAACGCACCGGCACTGATCAAGATCAATGGCGAATGCGTGCCGATCAACAACCAGATCCTGCCGCCTGAAGCACCGCGCAACCTGCTGTCCGAAATCGTCCCACCCGACCGCATTGAGGAGCTGGAGGAAACCGGTGAGCTCAACATGGGCGTGCCGCTCTCGGGTGTCGGGCGCTTTCGCGTCAGCGGCATGCGCCAGCGCGGCAGCTACGCGGTGGTCATCCGCTTTATCAGCCAGCAGATTCCCGAACTCGAATCGCTCAGCCTTCCTGCGATCCTGGGTGATCTGATCCTGGAGAAACGCGGCCTGATTCTGGTGGTGGGCGCGACCGGTTCGGGCAAGAGCACCACGCTTGCCGCCATGATCGACCGGCGCAACAACCTGCAGACCGGCCACATCCTGACCATTGAAGACCCGGTCGAGTACCAGTTCCGGAACAAGAAATCCATCGTCAACCAGCGCGAGGTGGGCTCGGACACACAGTCGCTGCAAGTGGCCTTGAAGAACGCGCTGCGCCAGGCGCCCGACGTGATCCTGATCGGTGAAATCCGCGACCGCGAAACCATGTCGGCGGCCATTGCCTATGCGCAGTCGGGCCACCTTTGCCTGGCAACGCTGCACGCCAACAACAGCTACCAGGCGCTCAACCGCATCCTCAGTTTTTACCCTGTGGAAGTGCGCGAAACCATGCTCGGCGACCTGGCGGCGGCCCTGCGTTCCATCATTTCGCAGCGCCTGGTGCGCACCACGAGCGGCGAACGCGTGCCGGCTGCTGAAGTCATGCTCAACACCAAACTCGTGGCCGAACTGATTGAGGGCGGCGATTTTTCTGGCGTCCGGGAGGCCATGGAAAAATCCATGGCCGAAGGCTCCCAAACGTTTGAGGAAGACCTGGCGCGCCTCATCCTCGAAAACCGCATCGACCGCAAGGAGGGGCTGGCCTACGCCGACTCCCCCACCAACCTCATGTGGCGCCTGCAAAACGACTTTTCGCTCGCCTCCAAAGCGGCGCAGGCCAACAAGCAAGCCAGCGAGGCGCAGGCCCAGGACGAAGCTCCGTCGTTCACCGAAATCGTGCTCGATGTCAGGGGCGGTGATTGACGCATTCCATGTCCCCCACCCTCACACTGGCCGAACAACTGATTGCTCGCCCCTCCGTCACCCCCGACGACGCGGGCTGCCTGGCGCTGCTCACAGCGCGCTTGGCGCCGCTGGGCTTTGCCTGCGAAGCCATGGACAGCGGCCCGGAGAGCTTCCGGGTGCAGAATTTATGGTCAAAACGGCCTTCAGCGCATGATGGTAAAGGGCTTGCAGCTAGCAAAACGATAGTTTTTGCCGGCCATACCGACGTCGTCCCCACAGGCCCCGTGGCGCAATGGAGCAGCGACCCCTTCGTGCCCATGCAGCGTGACGGCAAGCTTTATGGGCGCGGCGCAAGCGACATGAAAACGTCGATTGCGGCGTTTGTCGTCGCGGTGGAAGAGTTTTTGGCCGCCACGCCGGCGCCGCATATCAGCATCGCCTTGCTGCTCACCAGCGACGAGGAAGGCCCATCCGTGGACGGCACCAAGGTGGTGGTCGAGCGGCTGCGCGCACGCGGCGAGCCAATCGACTGGTGCATCGTCGGCGAGCCCACCTCGGTGGCGTGCACCGGCGACATGATCAAGAACGGCCGCCGCGGCACGCTCAGCGGCAAGCTGGTCGTGCGCGGCATTCAGGGCCACATTGCCTACCCACATCTGGCGCGCAACCCCATCCACCAGGCGGTTCCGGCGCTGGCCGAACTCGCCGCCATGCGCTGGGACGGTGGCAACGCCTTCTTCCCGCCTACCAGTTGGCAGATGAGCAACATCCACGGCGGCACGGGCGCGAGCAACATCATTCCCGGCGAGGTGGTGGTCGATTTCAACTTCCGCTTCTGCACCGAATCAAGCGCCGAGAGCCTCAAGCAGCGCGTGCACGCCGTGCTCGACCGCCATGAACTCGAATACGAGCTGCAATGGACGCTGGGCGGCCAGCCCTTCCTGACCACGCCCGGCGAACTGGTGGACGCGGTGCAGCGGGCGATTGCCGACGAGACGGGCCTCGCCACCGAACTCTCCACCACCGGCGGCACCAGCGACGGGCGCTTCATCGCCACGCTGTGCCCGCAGGTGGTCGAGGTCGGGCCACCAAACGCCAGCATCCACAAGATCGACGAACACATTGCCCTCGCCGACGTCGAACCGCTCAAGAACATCTACCGCCGCACGCTGGAGCACTTGAACACGCTGGCGGCTGCCCAGCCATGAACGTGCCAACTCTGCCGTCACTGGCTGGCGCCACGCTGGGCGCGTTGGTCGATTCGGGCGCCGCCTTGCTGCAAGCAGCCGGCGTCTCCTTTGGCCACGGCACCACCAACGCCCACGACGAGGCCGCCTGGCTGGTGCTCTGGCGCTTGGGTCTGCCGCTCGATACGGCCTTGGGAGATGAACCAGATTCCAAGCAAAATAGGCCTGTAACGCAGGCGGAGCTTGCGCAAGCGGCTACACTTTTTAAAGCACGCATCACCAGCCGCAAGCCCGCCGCCTACCTGACGCAGGAAGCCTGGCTACAGGGCGTGCCGTTCTATGTGGACGAGCGCAGCATCGTTCCGCGCAGCCTGATCGCCGAGCTGATTGCCGACGGCAGCATCGATCCGTTCCTGAGCGACACCACCCACGCCGTGCTTGACCTGTGCACCGGCAACGGCAGCCTGGCCGTGCTCGCCGCCATGGCCTGGCCCGACGTCACCCTCACTGGCGCCGACATTTCCGCCGACGCACTGGCCGTGGCCCGCATCAACGTGGACCGGCACGGCCTGGCCGATCGCATTGCACTGCTGCAGTCGGACGGCCTGGATGCGCTGCCTGGCCCCTGGGACCTGGTCCTCTGCAACCCGCCCTACGTGAATGCACAGAGCATGCAGGCGCTGCCCGCTGAGTACCGCGCCGAACCTGCACTGGCCCTGGCGGGCGGGGCCGATGGCATGGATTTCATTCGCCGCCTGCTGCGCGAGCTGCCCGACAAACTTACCGAAGACGGCGTGCTGCTGCTAGAAATCGGCAACGAGCGCGCGCACTTCGAAGCTGCCTTTCCCCATCTGCCGGTGTACTGGCTGGACACCAGCGCGGGCGCCGACCAGGTACTGCTCATCACCCAGGCCGCGCTGCGCGGCGGCGCAGGCCTGCGTTAGCGACCCCAGCCCCCCTGTCTCAGCCCAGCATCGCCCCCAGTGCCAAGCCCGTGCGCTGGCCAGGGCGGTGCGCCGTTTCCCACAGAGCGCCAACCTGCCCGTCCGGCCTTGCCGGACGCACGCGGGATAATCGCCCCAAGGTTTCCTATTTCATGATCACTCTCAAAAACGTCATTCTTCGCCGCGGCGCCAAGGTTCTGCTGGACCGCGTCAACGCCACCATCAACCCCGGCGAGCACGTCGGCCTTGTCGGCCGCAACGGGGCCGGCAAATCCAGTCTTTTTGCCCTGTTAAACGGCAACCTGCATGAGGATGGGGGCGATTTCTTCATCCCGACGCAATGGCGCATGTCGCAAGTGGCACAAGACATGCCAGAGACGGACGCGCCCGCCACCGACTTTGTGGTCGCTGGTGACACCCGGCTCATGGAAGTGCAGGCGCAGCTCGCCGCCGCCGAAGCCGCGGACGACGGCATGGCCATCGCGCACGCCTACACCGACCTGCACGACGCCGGTGCGCACGATTCGGTGCCGCGTGCGCAGGCGCTGATCCTTGGGCTGGGTTTCAAGGTGTCGGAACTGGACAAGCCGGTCAACAGCTTCTCCGGCGGCTGGCGCATGCGCCTGCAACTCGCCCGCGCGCTGATGTGCCCGAGCGACCTGCTGCTGCTCGATGAGCCCACCAACCACCTGGATCTGGACGCCCTCGTCTGGCTGGAAGCCTGGCTCAAGCGCTACGAAGGCACGATGATCGTCATCAGCCACGACCGCGAGTTCCTCGACGCCGTGACCAATGTGACCCTGCACATCGACCACGCGCAATTGACGCGCTACGGCGGCAACTACAGCAAATTTGAAGATTTGCGCGCCGAGCAGCTCGAACTCCAACAGTCCAGCTTTTCCAAGCAGCAGGACAAAATCGCCCATTTGCAGAAGTTCATCGCCCGCTTCAAGGCCAAGGCCAGCAAGGCCAAGCAGGCGCAAAGCCGGGTCAAGGCACTCGAGCGCATGGAGAAAATTGCGCCGGTGCTGGCCGACGCCGAATTCACCTTTGAATTCAAGGAGCCGGTCAACCTGCCCAACCCGATGCTGGCGATTACCGATGCATCGTTTGGCTACCTGGGCGAAGACGGCGTGGAAACCACGATTCTGAGCAAGGTCAGCCGCAGTGTGCTGGCCGGCCAGCGCATCGGCATTCTGGGCGCCAACGGCCAAGGCAAATCGACGCTGGTCAAGACGATTGCCCGCACCATGGCCCCGCTGGCCGGCACCATCACCGAGGGCAAAGGCCTGGCAATTGGGTACTTCGCCCAACAGGAGCTGGACGTGCTGCGCCCGCACGAGAACCCGCTGGAGCACATGATCCGCCTGGCCAAGGAAGCCGGCCCCAACAGCCGCGAACCCAGCCGCGAGCAGGATCTGCGCAGCTACCTGGGCAGCTTCAATTTCACCGGCGACATGGTCAAGCAAAACGTCGGCAGCATGAGCGGCGGCGAAAAGGCCCGCCTGGTGCTGGCCATGATCGTCTGGCAGCGCCCCAACCTGCTGCTGCTCGACGAGCCCACCAACCACCTCGATTTGGCCACGCGCGAGGCGCTGTCCATGGCGCTGAACGAATTCGAGGGCACCGTGATGCTGGTCAGCCACGACCGCGCCCTGCTGCGTGCCGTGTGCGACGAATTCTGGATGGTGGGGCGCGGCGCCGTGGGGCCGTTCGACGGCGACCTGGACGACTACCAACGCTACCTGCTCGACGAAGCCAAGCGCCAGCGCGAGCAGGCCAAGACCGAGGCGGCAACGGAAGCCATGGCCCCCAAAGCCCCTGTCGGCACTACAGAAAAGAGAGCTGTACCCGCAAGCGGGGCAAGCGCTGAAGCCAGAAAAGGCATTGAATTGGCGGCCAGCACGGCGCCCGACGCACGCGAGCAGCGCCGCCTGGCGGCAGAGGCCCGGGCGCAGTTGGCGCAGCAAGTACGCCCGCTCAAGCGCGAGCTTGAGCAGATCGACCAGCGCCTCGCCACACTGGAGGACCAGCGCGGTGCATTGGAAGCGCGGCTGGCCAGCCAGCCTACCCCGGCACAGATGGCCGAATGCGGCAGGCAGCTCAAGGCGGTGCTGGAAGAAACCCAGCGCCTGGAAGAGCGCTGGCTGGAGCTCTCTTCGGAACTGGAAGGGGCCGCGCAGGGAGGTTGAGCCGAGAAATCCAGGGCCCCAGCGCTTGCATGCAATCGACTGCCCGGGAGGTTTCAGGGGCTATCGCTTGCTGCACAAGCCTGGAAAGCTATGCATTGCATAGCGGTCATGCGAGGTTTTTCATGGGTTTTGCCCAGTTGCATTTTTTTGCGATCTGGGTGTCAACGGGGCGGGAAGCGGGGGCGTTGTAGGTCCATCTCAGGAGTTACCCCCCATGAACACCACCATCCACACTGCCCCATCTTGCTGGCCCGAAGACGAACGCGACCGCAAACGCGCACCCGCACGCTTCTGATCCACCTAGCCGAAGACGCTGCAGCCCGCCTGGCGCTTGCCGATTCAGGCACAAAAAACCCCGCCATTGCGGGGTTTTTTCATGGGCACGCAGCGCGTCAACCCATGTGCAGGCCGCCGTTGACCGAGAAATCAGCGCCCGTCGCGTAGCCGCCCTCTTCCGAAGCCAGCCAGGCGATGATGGAGGCAATCTCGCTCGGCTCGCCCAGGCGCTTGACCGGCACGGTCGCGACAATCTTCTCCAGCACATCGGGACGGATGGCCTTGACCATGTCCGTACCGATGTAGCCCGGGCTCACCGTATTGACCGTCACGCCCTTGGTTGCCATCTCCTGCGCCAGCGCCATGGAAAAACCATGCATCCCCGCCTTGGCGGCCGAATAGTTGGTTTGCCCGGCCTGGCCCTTCTCACCGTTCACGCTGCTGATATTGATGATGCGGCCCCAACCCTTTTCCACCATGTCGGCCACCACTTGCTTGGTGACGTTGAACATGCTGTTGAGGTTGGTTTCGATCACCGCATCCCAGTCTTCGCGCGACATTTTGAGGAACATGCGGTCGCGCGTGATGCCGGCGTTGTTCACCAGAACGTCAATACTGCCGTGCTCGGCCTTGGTCTTGGAAAACGCCTCGACCGTGGAATCCCAGTCGCCGACATTGCCTACCGAAGCGTAGAACGTGTAACCCTGATCTTTCTGCTCGGCAATCCACTTGGCGTGGTCGCGCGTGGGGCCGCAGCCGGCAATGACCGTGAAACCTTCCTTGTGCAGGCGCTGGCAAATGGCCGTTCCAATGCCGCCCATTCCGCCCGTGACGTACGCTACTTTCTGGCTCATATCTCATCTCCTCTTGGTAAATATCCGACGGGTACGCCTGTGACCACTCTAGTGGCGATCTGTGCCTTTGCCGTGCAGGTAAACACCAAGGTGCACGCTTTTTTTATGTCAGGACGTACCGTTGCTCGGGCTTGCTCAGCGCTCCAGTGCCAGCGCAACCCCCATGCCACCGCCGATGCACAGCGCGGCCAGCCCTTTCTTGGCATCGCGCCGCTGCATTTCGTGCAGCAGGGTGACGAGAATGCGACAGCCGGACGCACCAATCGGGTGGCCGATGGCAATGGCGCCGCCGTTCACATTGACCTTGGCGGGGTCGATGGCCAGTTCCTTGTTCACGGCGCAGGCCTGCGCGGCAAAGGCTTCGTTCAGCTCGAACAGATCGATATCCGCCGTGCTCCAGCCAGCACGCTGCAAGGCCTTGCGCATGGCCGACACCGGGCCCATGCCCATGATGGCCGGGTCCAGACCACTGGTGCCGTAGGCGGCAATGCGCGCCAAGGGCTTGAGACCAAGCGCAGCGGCCTTCTTGGCGCTCATGACCACCACGGCAGCGGCGCCGTCGTTGAGGCCCGAGGCATTGCCTGCCGTCACGCTGCCGGCCTTGTCGAACGCCGGGCGCAGGCCCGCCAGGGCTTCGGCATTGGTCTTGCGGTTGAGGTATTCGTCGGCGTTGAACACCACCGGGTCGCCCTTGCGCTGAGGGATGCTCACGCCGACGATTTCATCGACAAAACGGCCGGCGTCCTGGGCCGCAGCGGCCTTTTGCTGGCTGGCGAGCGCCAGCGCGTCCTGCATCTCGCGCGTGATGCCGTATTGCTTGGCAACATTTTCTGCGGTGATGCCCATGTGGACCTGGTTGTACACGTCCCACAGGCCATCGACGATCATGCTGTCGACCATCTTCCAGTCGCCCATGCGCTGGCCGTCGCGCGAACCGTTGAGCACGTGGGGCGAGAGGCTCATGCTTTCCTGGCCGCCAGCGACGACGATTTCGCTGTTGCCCGTGGCAACCGCCTGGGCCGCCAGCATCACGGCCTTGAGGCCGGAGCCGCAGACGGCGTTGATGGTCAGGCCGGGGGTTTCCTTGGCCACGCCCGCCTTCATCATCGCCTGGCGCGCCGGGTTCTGGCCGGCGCCAGCCGCAAGCACCTGGCCCATGATGACTTCGCCAATCTGGTCCAGGCCAACGCCGGCGCGGGAAATGGCTTCGCGGATGACGATGCTGCCCAGCTCCGTGGCCGGAATTTTGGCGAGCGAGCCGCCGAACTTGCCCACGGCGGTGCGGGCGGCAGAAACGATGACGATGTCTTCCATGGTTCTTCCTTGGGTTGAAATGCTGTCTAAAGGGTATTCAGTGGTCCATTGCACTTCAGGCTTTTTGCTTGACGTAACGGCCGGGCGCAGGCTCGATGGCCTTGAACTTCGTACCCTTGCCATAGCGCTTGGGTGCCGCGATCTGTTTGCCGGCGTGGCCGGCCAGCCAGTCGGACCAATCCTGCCACCAACTGCCCTTGTGTTCGGTGGCGCCTTCCAGCCAGGCGTCCAGCGTAGCGGGAAATTTGCCGTCGTCACGCGTCCAGTGCATGCGCTTGTTGGCCGCTGGCGGGTTAATGACGCCCGCGATGTGGCCCGACGCGCCCATGACGAAACGTTTCTTGCCCGGCAGCACCTGCGTGTTGGCATAGGCCGCGTTGATGGGCACGATGTGGTCTTCGCGCGAGCCGTAGATGTAGACCGGGAGCTTGAGTTTGCGCAAATCAAGCTTCTCGCCGCACACGGTCAGCTTGCCAGGCTTGATCAGGTTGTTTTCGAGATAGGTGTTGCGCAGGTACCAGGCATAGAACGGGCCCGGCAGGTTGGTGCTGTCGCTGTTCCAGTAGAGCAGGTCGAACGGCGGTGGCGTTTCGCCCTTGAGGTAGTTGCCCACCACGTAGTTCCAGACCAGGTCGTTGGGCCGCAGAAAGCTGAAGGTGGAAGCGAGGTCTTTCCCGCTCATCAGGCCACCGTTGCCCATTTGCAGTTCGCGCATGCGCACGAACCCTTCGCTGATGAAGACGTCCAGGATGCCGGTGTCGGTGAAATCAATGAGCGTGGTCAGGAAGGTGGCACTCGCCACGGGGTGCTCGCCGCGCGCGGCATGCACCCCCAGCGCATTCGAAAGGATGGTGCCGCCCACACAGAAGCCCAGAGCATTGACCTGGCTTGCGCCGGTGATCTGGCGCGTCACGTCGATGGCTTCCATGACGCCATGCTCGACGTAATCGTCCCAGGTCTTGTGCGCGAGCGATTCGTCGGGATTGCGCCAGCTCACGACAAAGGTGTGGTGGCCTTGCGCGACGCTGTAGCGAATGAGCGAGTTCTCGGGCTGGAGATCGAGAATGTAGAACTTGTTGATGCACGGCGGCACCAGTACGAAGGGCCGCTCGTACACCTTGTCGGTCAGCGGTTTGTACTCGATGAGCTGGAACAGGTCGTTCTCGTACACCACAGCGCCTTCGGTGGTGGCGACGTTGCGGCCAACCTCGAACAGGCTCTCGTCGGTCATCGACACATGGCCCTGGCGCAGGTCGTGCACCAGGTTGGCCATGCCCTTGGCAATGCTCTCGCCCTGGGTCTCGATGGCCTTGCGCTGCGCTTCGGCGTTGAAGGCCAGAAAGTTGCTGGGCGCCATGGCGGCAATCCATTGCTCGACGCCAAAGCGCACTTTGGCGCGGATTTTCTGGTTGCCCTCGATGGCGTCCGTCAGCCCCATGAGCGTGCGCGCATTGAGCAAATAGGCCGCGGCAGAAAATGCCGCTACCGGGTTGCTGGCCCAGCCTTCGCCCGCAAAGCGCTTGTCGGCGGGCGGCTGAGAAGCCTGCAAACCTTCCGCCCAGAGCTTGGCGGCCTCGTCCACATACTGCTTTTGCAGCGCCTGAAGTTTGTCGGGCGCCAGGTGTATCGAGGTGGCGACCTCTGCACCGGCCACCGCGGGCAATTCGATTTGCTCGAAAGCGTGCAGCACGCGCTGCCAGCTCTCACCGAAAATTTCCTGGAATTGCTGGGCGCTTTGGGCCCAGAGCGAATCGGAACTCATGCAGTTTCCTCCTGGGCATGCGCCGCCCGATGGAGCAGGCGCCCGGTTGCGCCCACCGCTGCTATCGTAACCTCCGATCCCTGTCCTTTTCTGACGTTGGAGTGCGTATGTACCTGGTAGTGATGGCTTGGCTGTATGTGGTGGTGCTGATGGCGGTGGCCGAGGCGACGAGCACAACCGGCAGCGTGCTCGGCGCCCTCATCACCTTGGTGCTTTATGGCCTGCTGCCGCTCTCCATCGTGGTCTACATCCTGGGAACGCCCGGCCGGCGGCGCAAGATCCATGCACGCGAGATGCAGGAGCGCGCTGCTGCCGCGCAGGCCATGACCGCGCCAAGCTCAGTTGCGCCAACCTCAGCCGAGCCAGATGCAGGCGGCCATGCGCCCGGTGCCGCCGCCCACGGCGCCGTCCCGCCGATGCGAGAAGAAACGTGACGGCTGGCTGAAGGTGCACCAGGCATCGCTGCCGTCGTTGCCATAGACCTGCGTGACACCCTGTGCCGCCAGGCGCTGGCGCGCCCGCGCCGGCAGGTTGGCCAGGAATTTGCCACCGCCCCGTGGGGCGAAATGCTGTTCGGCCGCGCCATCAAGGGCGCAAAAAGCGGCACGCACGTCGTCGCCCACTTCAAAGGCTTTCGGACCTATGCAGGGCCCCAGCCAAGCGAGCAAGTCATTGGCAGGCTTTGCTCTTGAATGTATAGCTGCCAGCGCATTTTCCCTATGCGCTAGCGGCCGAAAACACTCCAAAACCGACTCCAGCACTCCACCCGCCAGGCCGCGCCAACCAGCATGCGCGGCAGCGACCAGGCGCCCCAAACGGTCGGTGAAGAGCACCGGCAGGCAATCGGCCACCATGATGGTGCAGGCCAGGCCCGGCGCCTGCGCCCAGGCGGCATCGGCAGGCGTGCCATCGGGCAGCTCGGCACCAAGCGGCACTGCGCAGCTTCCATGCACCTGGTCGAGAAACACCGGCCGCGCGCCCGGCGTGATGGATTGCAGGGCCGCCACAAGGCGCGCGCGGTTGGCGAGCACCGCCTGCGCGGCGTCGCCCACGTGCAGGCCCAAATTCATGCTGGCGTAAGCCCCGGTGCTGCAGCCGCCCGCGCGTGTGGTGCACAGGGCTTGCACGTGCGCGGGCGCAGGCCAGTCGGGGCGCAACCAGTCGGCTGGCACACCAGACAAGGCCTGCGCGGACGCGTCGGCCGGGTGACAATGCGGGCTGTCCATCTTGGCGGTGAGTGTACCGACAGCCCCTCGCCGCCGCCCCGCGATCAACCTGTTGAAGGCCCTGCATGAGCTACGTCTTTCCCCCACCACCCACCAGCAGCGTTCCGGTGCTCGGCACCGAGGCGCGCTTTCCCGTCCACCGCATCTATTGCGTAGGCCGCAACTATGAAGAGCACGCCAAGGAAATGGGCTTCACCGGCCGCGAGCCGCCCTTCTTTTTCATGAAACCCGCCGACGCGCTGGTGCTGGCGGCCGGCGACGCGCCCGCCCTGCTGCCCTACCCCAGCCTGACGCACGACCTGCACCACGAGATCGAGCTGGTGGTCGCCATCGGCAAGGGCGGGCGCAACATTGCGGCAGCGGACGCGGCCAGCCACATCTTTGGCTACGCCGTGGGCCTGGACATGACGCGGCGCGACCTGCAAGGCGAGATGAAAAAGCAGGGCCGCCCCTGGTGCATCGGCAAAGGCTTTGACGCCAGCGCGCCCATCACCCCCATTACCCCAGCGGTGCAAGCAGGCGACGTGCAGCAGGCCGGCATTTGGCTGCAGGTCAATGGCGCGGACCGCCAGCGCAGCAACGTGGCGCAGCTGATCTGGAACGTTGGCGAGGTCATCGAGCACCTCTCCAAGGCCTGGGAGCTCGCGCCCGGCGACCTGATCTACACCGGCACCCCGGCTGGCGTGGGCGCCGTGCAGCGCGGCGACCTGCTCGAAGGCGGCGTCGATGGCCTCGCGCCACTGCGCCTGCGGGTGGCGTAAAGCAACTCACTTTTCAATAGCTGCACGCGCAGGTGGAATAAGCGCTGCCGGCCAATTTGTCCTTGAATTTCGCATGAGCCAGCACAGCCCCATCCAATACTGCCGCGATTGCGGCACGGCCGTGGCCTACCGCCTGCCCGACGACGGCGACACGCGCGAGCGCGCCATCTGCCCGAACTGTGGGCGCGTGCACTACGAAAATCCGCTCAACGTGGTGGGCACTGTTCCCGTGCTGCCCGATGGCCGCGTGCTGCTGTGCCTGCGTGCCATAGAGCCGCGCCGGGGCAAATGGACGCTGCCGGCTGGCTTCATGGAGCTGGGCGAAACCACGTCGCAGGGCGCCGCGCGCGAGACCGACGAGGAAGCCGGCGCGCAGATCGTGCTCGGGCCGCTGTTTGCCGTGCTCAACGTACAGCGCGTGGGCCAGGTGCATTTGTTCTACCGGGCCCACCTGTTGTCCGAGCGGCTGGACCCCGGCTTCGAAACCCTGGAGGCACGCTTTTTCACCGAGGACGAGGTGCCCTGGGACGAGCTGGCGTTTCGCACGGTGAAAGAAACCCTGGTGCGCTTCTTTGCCGACCGGCGCACGGGCAACTACGGTGTGCACTGCGTGGACATCGACTAGGGAGCCTCTGCAGTCAGAGCGTGTTTGCGATCTCTCAGGGCCGCGTTTCCACGAAAAACGGCACGTTGCCCTGCGCCGGAGCCGGCGCAGGCACCACCACACCGCGCTGCACCTGCATGGTGACCACCATGCCTGGCTGCGGCTGCGGCTGCGGCTGCGGCTGCGGCTGCGGCTGCGGCTGAGGCTGAGGCTGAGGCTGAGGCTGAGGCTGAGGCTGAGGCTGAGACTGCGGCGCAGGTGGCGTTGTCACCACAATGCCCGGCTGCGGCGCAGGGGCCATCTCCGGGCTCGCGGCCTCCGGCGGCTCGCCGTCTGTGACCGGCGGCAGAGGCTGCGCCCGGGGCGTCGCGTTTTCCAGCGGCACCAGCGGGGCTTCGGTGATCTCGGGCCGATCCGCTTCGGCGGGGGCCGGCGCGGCGGGCGCAGCAGGCGTGGTGCCGGGCGCCGGCACGGCGCCTGCGGTGCGGTCCGGGGCGTCCGGCCCGCCGGTGCGGCGGCCGAACAGGTCGTACACCCAGTTGCGCACGCCGGCCACGGCACTGCCCACCCAGTTGGACTCGTTCTCGTCGATGAAGCGCTGGTTGCCGTCGATCACCTTGGCGCGCAACGCCTGCTGGAACACCTCGCCCACCATGGGCAGCGCGCTGTGCGCGCCCTCGCCCCAGTAATCGCTGCGCAGGGTGATGCGCCCGTCGTTGAAGCCCACCCACGCGCCGGCCACGAGCTGCGGGTGCATCAGGATGAACCAGCCATCGGTGTTGTCCTGCGTGGTGCCGGTCTTGCCGGCCACGTCGGCGGTGATGCCGTAGCGGCTGCGGATGGCCACGCCCGTGCCCTTGTCCACCACGCCGCGCATGGCGTCGCGCAGTTCCTGGGCGGCCCTCAATCCCAGCACGCGCTCGGGCGCGGCGGGGGCGAAGTCTTCCAGCACCTTGCCGTTCTTGTCTTCGATGCGCGTGATGACCCGGGGCGCGCGGTAGCGGCCGGCGCTGGCGATGGCGCCGTAGGCCGCCACCATTTCCTTGAGCGTGACCGGGCTGGTGCCCAGCGCCAGCGAGGGCACCACGTCCAGCTTCGATTCGCGCACGCCCATGGCGCGTGCCAGTTGCGCCACGCGCAGCGGGCCCACCTCTTGCATGAGCTGCGCGGTGATGGTGTTCTTGGAATACGCCAGGCCGTCGCGCAGCGTCATCGGCATCTCGCTCGGCGGCTTGTTGCCGTCCGTGGGGCGCCAGACCTGCTTGTTGCCCAGCGGGATTTCCACGGCGGTGTCCATCAGCGTGTCGGTGGGCAGCAGGCCCTGCTCGAACGCGGCGCCGTACACAAAGGGTTTGAAGGTGGAGCCTGGCTGGCGGCGCGCGGCCTGCACGTGGTCGAACGGGTCTTGCGCGAAGTCGCGGCTGCCCACCCAGGCGCGCACATCGCCCGTGCGCGGGTCCATGGCCATGAAGCCGGCCTGCACACGCGTCTTGTCCTGGCGCAGCGTGCGCAGGAAGGCCGGGTCGCCCAGCAAGTCCTTCAGGGCGTCCTCGGGCGCCGCGCCCTGGGCCACGGCTGCTTCGTAGCGCGCCGATTCGCGCACCAGTTGCCGCACCAGCGGGCTCTTGGCGTTCCAGGCATTGCGCGCGGCCCAGGCCGAGTCGGCCACGCCCTGCAGCGCCCGGCCCTGGCGCGCGACAGCCTGGTTGGCGAGCTGCTGCAGGCGGTAATCGATGGTGGTGCGGATCACCAGGCCGTCGGCGTACAGGCTGTAGCCGTTGCGGTCGGCCCAGTCGATGAGCTGCTTGCGCAACTGCTGCGCCAGGTGCGGCGCGGGGCCGGCCGCCTCCACCTGGCGCTCGAAGCGGATGCGCAGCGGGCGCTTGGTAAGCGCGGCGTATTGCGCCTCGGTCAGCTTGCCGTGCTTCTTCATCTGCGCCAGCACGGTATTGCGCCTTTCTTGAGCACGCTCGGGGTTCAGCACCGGGTTGTAGTAGGCCGTGCCCTTGAGCATGCCGATGAGCGTGGCGCTCTCCAGCACGTTGAGCTGGTCGGCCGACTTGTCGAAATAGGTGCGCGCCGCCATCTCGATGCCGTAGGCGTTGTAGAGGAAGGGCACCGTGTTCAGGTAGGTCTCCAGGATCTCGTCCTTGGAGTACAGCGCCTCGATCTTCAGCGCCGTGATGGCCTCCTTGATCTTGCGCGTGAGCGTGGGCGCGCGGCCAATCTCCTCGGGGTACAGGTTGCGCGCCAGTTGCTGCGTGATGGTCGAGCCGCCCTGCTTGTCGCCCCCCAGCGTGCGCACCAGCGCCGACGCCGTGCGCCGCCAGTCCAGGCCCCAGTGCTGGTAAAAGCGGTGGTCCTCGGTGGCGATCAGCGCATCCACCACCGGCGGGGCAATCTCGCTGAGCGGCACCCAGGCGCGGTTCACCCAGCGGTATTCGGCCAGCAGCTTGCCATCGGCCGCGACGAGCTGCGCCGGCTGCTCCGTCTTGGCCTTGCGGATGTCGCTGATGGCGGGCGTGAACGGAATCAGCACCAGCACATACAACACCATCGCCAGCCCGGCGGCGATCAGCGCCCAGAGCAGGCTGTGCAGCGACAGCAGCTTGTCGGGCCGCTGCAGCACACGCGCCCACACCGGGCGCAGCGCGGCCCAGCGCGTGCGCAGGAAAGCAGGGAAAGACATGGGAATTTTAGTAAAAAGTGGCTCTAGCGCTTTAGGGATAAGCGCGAGCAGCTATCAAATTGGGAGTTTTGCAGGCGGGATGGTTTGGCTTGCAGACCGCCCATGGAGGGCGCGAGGTGCGCAGTTATACCGCCAATCGGCGGGAATTGCGGTTTGGGGTTGTAGCTGCGAAGACTGCCACGGGATGCGTAATATGCAACTGGTGCACATCCAGGCCGCTATCGGTGTTGGTTACAGTAACGCAATGGCACCTACTATTGTTCGTGACGGCCAATTTCGTCTCTTCTTTTTTTCGCGGGAGGAGACACGCATTCACGTGCATGTTTCACACGTAGACGGTGAAGCGAAATTCTGGCTTACACCACAGGTGGTTCTGGCCAACCATACTGGTCTTTCCGAGACGCAACTTCGACAAGCGCAAGCCGTTGTGAATGCACACCTGAAGGAGATCCAAGATGCCTGGAACCACCACTTTGGCAGCTGAAGTGACCCATATTTCGAAGCACGGTTTTTGGCTTCTGCTTGCCGACGAGGAACTGCTCGTTCCCTTCGAACAATTCCCCTGGTTCCGAAAGGGGACGATCGAACAGATTTCCGAAGTTCAGTGGCCGACCCCCGACCATCTTTACTGGCCGATGTTGGACATCGACTTATCGGTGCAGTCCATTCGAAATCCATCCTCATTTCCGCTGGTTTCAGGCGCAGCGGGCTAAACCACCGGCGGGGCAATCTCGGCGAGCGGCACCCAGGCGCGGTTCACCCAGCGGTATTCGGCCAACAGCTTGCCGTCAAACGCCACCAGCTGCGCCGGCTGCTCCGTCTTGGCCTTGCGGATGTCGCGGATGCCCGGCGTGAACGGAATCAGCACCAGCACATACAGCACCATCGCCAGCCCGGCGGCGATGAGCGCCCAGAGCAGGCTGTGCAGCGACAGCAGCTTTTCAGGCCGCTGCAGCACACGCGCCCACACCGGCCGCAGCGCGGCCCAGCGCGTGCGCAGGAAAGCAGAGAAAGACATGGGAATTTTGGTCAAAAGTGGCTCTAGCGCTTTAGGGATAAGCGCGAGCAGCTATCAAATTGGGAGTTTTGCAGGCGGGATGGAATGGCTTGCAGACCGCCCATGGAGGGCGCGAGGTGCGCAGTTATAACGCCAATCCTCGGGAATTGCGGTTTGGGGTTGTAGCGGCCGAGGCGGCGTCAAGCTGCTTGACACCGATGGGGCGTAGTACTGCTTTCGACCCAAAGCAGACATAGGTATCCGGACGAAAACCCTGTTGACCATCAAGTCGTCAGTTCAGGAAGGACGCCATGAATGGCTTGGCGAAGCCGGTCATCCCGCGTACTCTGGACAGCGCGCGTAACCCAGGCGCTAAAAACCTCGATTTTCCAGTTCCGTAAATGGGAGGATGCCAGCGCCAAGAGCGGTTTCTTGCGATCATAAACCGTCAGCAGGGCGGCCAGATCACCTGAGGCAACGGCGGCATCAATCTTCGCTTTTATCTCGGCGGCAATCGCAGTGACGTCTAATTCATTGGTTCGCGCAGTGTAACCGGCGGCAAGCTCTGCGACGGATTTCTCCTTCGAAAAATCTATCTGCTTCAACATTCTGTCAATACGCCGACGGCAATAGCTCAGGACGACCTCGTTCACATTTTTCTCATCCGACGCATCCGCGAGGATTGCAGTCTTCAGCGTGTCGAGTTTTCCTTCTAGCTCACTTCCATCAAGATCATTCATTTCAAGGATTGCACGCGACACTCTGGGCAGCAAAAGGAGGTTTTCGATCTCTGACACTGGAAGAATTTGGATACCCTTATCACCGAGAGTCGCACGGTCATCTTCATTGTGGCCGTCTGCGTCGACCAAACCAGCGCATTGGACCCGGGTAAATGCAGCGTTGTGCCGCATCGTCACAACCGAGTGAATAACTCCTTCGCATCCGCCGCGAGGTACGACTGTCCAACCCGGATAGCAGGCGCGGTAGAAAGCGAGATCGAGGCTATCTTGACCGCCTTCGACGAAAAGGACCGGCTTGCGGCTGCCAAGGATCAGCGTGATAAGTTCTTCACTAAAACCTTCAGCCTCGGGAACATCCTCGATTATCCAACCGTTGGCAGGAACATAGTTCCGCACTACATATTTCTTCCCGGCTCGTGAAGCCGCAAATTCAAGGTCATGCGTGATAAGGAGAAATGCGCAGTCGGGGCGCGTAGCTTCTAATTCATCCCATAGCCGACCAAGGATGGACCGATGGACATGAATTTCTGGCTCATCCATGATGAACACCGAGTTCGATTCGGCGACCAACGTCTGACCGATCAGGTAAAAGACTGCCTTTTCACCATCACTCATCTGCGTAATGCTGTACGGCTCGCATATTTTGTCATCCCCAACGAGAGAGACGGAAATATTGTCTGCCGTGACTTCTAGACGCCGAGTTGGCAGTACTCGATGGAATATCGCCTTCAACTTGCGCAAGAACGTATCGCCTTTCTCAATCGGACAGCCGTCTGCGGCAGCGTTATACGCCCTCACAGCAGTATTGGCCTGTTCAGCAAAGAGAACTTGGAGTAATGTGCCAGCGTCATCGAGAATGAAGCGAGGGTCTTTGTTTCCCCATCGCCTGACGTTACGTGACTGTTCAATACCGCCATATTCCTCCGGCTTGGCGTGACCATAACGGAGCCTACTTCGGGCAGACTGCTCGCTAGTCTTTTCGATCTCCGGATCTAGGGAAAGTCTGCATAAATCGGCTCCCGATGTGCTCGGCGAGCCGATGAGCTGAGAAAATCTGAGGCATGAAGCAAGCGGACCTTGGCCTGAACCTGACAAC
>NZ_JBWKZM010000007.1:0-147207 GCF_059424465.1 Simplicispira sp. GW247-4R2A
GCGCCACGCGCCCATTCTGCAAATTGGCTCAACTGGGAGCCATCAGCACACTCAAAGTCGCTTTAAGCAGAGCATCCCTAGCGCTAGCATCCGCTGCGCCGAGATACGATGCGCCTTATCCCCGAGCTGTCGTTCGCACTCCATTGCCAACTTTGTTTTCCCACTTCCATTTGCGCCAACAATAATTGTGGACAAGCCCCCACGAAGCTCAATTGGAATAGATACGCCGGTTAGTGAAAGGTCAATTGTGAACGACAAGATGTCACCTAATAATGAAAACTAGCTATAAATATTAACTATTATTTCTGCTTGTGGCCGATTGCAGCCCTCAACGCATTCCGCCCGTACAGGAAATCCCACATCCAAATCGAAAAACCGCCCAACCGCCTACACCGTCCCCAACCCCAACTGCTGCAAAAACGGCAGCGTCTTCTCCGCCGCACGCTGCCCTTCGGCGATAGCCTCTTCGGCGCGGTAGAAGTCCATCAGGCCCAGGTGGGCCAGTTGCGGGGCGATCATCACCTCGGGCGGGTCGCCGGCCATGCGGCTGCGGGTGATGCGCACCTGCATGATGTTGACGCTGGCCAGCACCACCTCCACCAGCGACGGCGTGGGCACGCGGGCGGGGTCGGGCGCGGGCAGCAGGGAGGCAAAGCCATCCTGCAGGCGGCTCAGCCAGCCGGCGGTGTCCTCATCGTTCTCCGGTGCTTGGGCGGGCAGCTTGGCCGCGCCGTTCGCGCCGTTGGCGCCGGGCCCGCGCAAATGGCGGCCCAGGATGTCGGCGTTCAGGTCCACGGCGATCACGATGTCGGCCCCCATGGCCCGTGCCAGCGACACGGGCACGGGGTTGACCAGCCCGCCATCGACCAGCAGGCGCCCTTCGCGCTGGGCCGGGGTGAACAGGCCGGGCAAGGCCATCGAGGCCCGCACCGCGTCGGCGGTGGAGCCGGTGCGCAGCCACACTTCGCTGCCCGAATGCAGGCCCGTGGCCACGGCAGCGAACGGGATGTCCAGCGCCTCGATGGGGCGGTCGGAGAAGCGGTTGCGGAAGAACTCGATCACCCGCTCGCCCTTGAGCATGCCGCCCGAGAGCTTGAAATCCATGAACGAGAACACGGTGCGCCCGGTCAGGCCGCGCGCCCACTGTTCGAAACGGTCGAGCTCGCCCAGCGCGTAGGCCGCGCCCACCACGGCGCCAATCGAGGCGCCGCAGACCAGGTCGGGCTGGATGCCGGCCTGCTGCAACGCGCGGATCACGCCGATATGCGCCCAGCCGCGCGCCGAGCCGCTGCCCAGGGCGAGTCCGACGACGGGTTTGCGGGTCATGCGGCCGTTCTCCTTGTAACCGGTTGGCTGGTGGCGCGCGCCAGCACTCAAGCGCCCTGCCCGAGCAGCGCCCGCAGGCCGGCTTCGTCCAGCACGGGCACGCCCAGCTCCTGCGCCTTGGCGAGCTTGCTGCCGGCCTCCTCGCCGGCCACCACGTAGCTGGTTTTTTTGCTGACCGAGCCCGCCACCTTGGCGCCCGCGGCCTCCAGCAGGTCCTTGGCGGCCTCACGGCTGAGCGTGGGCAAGGTGCCGGTGAGCACCACCGTCATGCCCGCCAACGGCAGTTGCGTGCGCTCGGCCGGCGGGCCTTCGGGCCAGTGCACGCCACAGGCGCGCAGTTGTTCGATGACTTCGACGTTGTGCGGCTGGGCCAGAAAGGTGTGGATGGCCTCGGCCACCACCGGCCCGACATCCCGCACCTGCAGCAACTGCTCGGTACTGGCCTGCAAGATGGCGTCCAGGCTGCCGAAATGCCGCGCCAGATCCTTGGCCGTGGCCTCGCCCACCTGGCGGATGCCGAGCCCAAACAAGAAGCGCGGCAATGTCGTGCTCTTGGATTTTTCCAGCGCGGCCAGCAGGTTCTGCGCCGATTTCTCGCCCATGCGCTCCAGCGCTGTCAGGCCGACGAGGCCGATGCGGTACAGGTCGGGCAAGGTGCGCACCACGGCGCCATCGACCAACTGGTCCACCAGCTTTTCGCCCAGGCCGTCGATGTCCATGGCGCGGCGGGCGGCAAAGTGCAGCAGCGCTTCCTTGCGCTGCGCCGGGCAGAACAGGCCACCGGTGCAGCGGTGGTTGGCCTCGCCGGGCTCGCGCACCACGGCGCTGCCGCAGATGGGGCATTGCCTGGGCATGCGAAAGTTGGCCACATAGCTTGGCCGCTTGCCCGGCACCACACCCACCACCTCGGGAATCACGTCGCCCGCGCGGCGCACGATGACCTCGTCGCCCACGCGCACGCCCTTCTTGCGGATCTCGAACAGGTTGTGCAGCGTGGCGTTGGTGACGGTGACGCCGCCGACAAACACCGGCGCCAGCCGCGCCACCGGGGTCAGCTTGCCGGTGCGGCCGACCTGCACGTCGATGCCTTCGATGCGGGTGACCATCTCCTGCGCCGGAAACTTGTGCGCCACGGCCCAGCGCGGCTCGCGCGTCTTGAAGCCGAGCTGGCGCTGCAGGGCGAGCGAATCGACCTTGTAGACCACGCCGTCGATGTCGTAGGGGAGCTGGTCGCGCTCAGCGGCGATGCGCTCGTGGAACGCTACCAATTCGCTAGCGCCTAGCGCTTGTGTGGTCTGCGCTGCGACCGGAAAACCCCATTGCTTCAATTGCTGGAGCAGGTCGAAGTGGGTGGCGAAATCCGGGCCGCCTTCCGCCACCGGCGTGACCTCACCCAAGCCATAGGCAAAAAACCGGAGCGGCCGCTGCGCCGCAATCGCCGGGTCAAGCTGGCGCACCGCGCCCGCGGCGGTGTTGCGCGGGTTGATGAAGGTTTTCTGGCCGCGCTCGCGCTGGGCCTCGTTCAGCCGCTCGAAGTCGGCGCGCGCCATGTAGACCTCGCCGCGCACTTCCAGGATGGCTGGCACATCGCTCGGCAAACGCAAAGGAATCTGGCGAATGGTGCGGATGTTGTGCGTCACGTCCTCGCCCACTTCGCCGTCGCCCCGGGTGGCGGCCTGCACCAACGCGCCGGCCTCGTAGCGCAGGTTCATGGCCAGGCCGTCGAACTTGAGTTCCGCCACGTAGGCCACGGGCGGAGCGTCAGCCGCCAGACCGAGTTCGCGGCGTACGCGGGCGTCGAAGGCGAGTGCGCCAGCGGGCGACACGTCGGTTTCGGTGTGAATGGACAACATGGGCACGGCGTGCCGCACCGGAGTCAGCTCAGGGCGCGGGGCGCCGCCCACGCGCTGGGTCGGCGACTCGGGCGTGACGCACTCAGGGAACTGCGCTTCCAGCGCCTGCAGTGCGCGAAAGGCGCGGTCGTACTCGGCGTCGGGCACCTCGGGCGCGTCCTGCACGTAGTACTGGTGCGCCCAGCGGTCCAACTGCCGGCGCAGCGCTTCTACTTTGATAGCTGCTTGCGCTTGCTCTGATTGCGCTGGAGCCGAAAAAAGGTCTAAATTCATCGGCATTTCACTCACCCTGGCACGTCGAGTCACCCACAGCGCACGCAACCGCCACTGCCCAGGCCAGGGCCGCCGCGCAAGGGCCGCCCCGCCGCGCTGGCGGCGTCCCCCCCTCGGGGGGAAGACGCGCAGCGGCTCAGGGGGGGCTTCAACTGAACACCCGCCGCGCCTGCGGCGAGCCAGCCGACAGGTCCCGGCCATCGAGCTGGTCGTACAGCAGCTCCAGGTCGGCGGCGATGGGGTCCATCGCCATGGCGGGCAGGGGGACGCCGTTCTGGTCGCACAGCACGGCGTCCATGCTCTCGCACAGCAGGCGGGCGACCTCGCGCAGGCGCGCAAAGGGTTGCTCGCTGCGGTGCACCTGCGCGACGTCGAGGCTGAGCAGCAGCTCACGCACGGCGGATTGCTCCGGGTCGTCCGAGAGCGCGGCCTGGGTGTCGAAGGCCAGCGTCAACACGGCGCCGCCGCCCTCGCCGATCGCGGGCAACACCATGCGGCCGGGTAGCGTGCCAGCGACGAAACCAGCGCGCGCGGCGTTCTGGTGCACGTAGCCGGGGCTCCAGGCGGCTTGTCGGGCGCGCAGCAGGAAAGCGAGCTGGGCGTCGTGGTCGCTGGCGAACTGGTCAAGCTCGCGCGCGCGGGCCACCTCGTGCAGCATGTCGGGAAAATCGGGGGCGGCACCCAATTCGTCGGCGAAGGCCTGCGTCTTGGCAACGAATTCAGAAAACTCGATCTCGTTGAGTGCACCCGTGCGGTTGGCCAGTTGCACGCCTGCCTGGAAGGCCCGGTAGCGCTGGCCGGGCGCGGGCATCTCCCACTGGCCGGTGGCCTCGTTCTGGCCCTCAATGGCAAAGGGCTTGCTGCCTGCGCGGCGCGTGGGCGGCAGCGCGGCCAGCGCGGCCTCGCCCGTGTGGGCGTGCTCAAGCACCAGCGGCGCGACCGCATCGATCAGGGCGTCGAGCGCGTAGCGCCGCTCACTGGCGTGGCTGGTGGGGGGCAGCGCCAGTGCGTCGTCCCCCGGCAGCGCAGGGGCGAAATCGCTCTCGCCACTTGCCGCCACCTGCGCGAAGCTGCCAGCGGCGCCGGGCGGGGCGTCCGCCAGGGGCACGGCACCGTCAAACGCGGGCTCCTGGCGCGGCGCATCGCTGCGCTCGGCCCGGCGCGGGGCGTTCTTGTGGCTGGTCCAGGCGTTCCAGGCCACGATGAGGGCCAACAATACGGCGCCGATCACGGCCAGACTCATTTGCAAGGTACTCATAAAAAACGTTCTCGGCTTGCGAAAAATAGCGCGCTAGACATAAGGCTCAATTCTGACCACTGCTTCGCCAGGGAACGGCGGCGCCCGTGGCGCGAAGCGGCGCAGGGGGAATCATGTGCCCACCATCGACAGCGCCGATTCCATGTCCACCGCGACGATGCGCGAGACGCCCTGCTCCTGCATGGTGACACCAATGAGCTGGCGGGCCATTTCCATCGCAATTTTGTTGTGGCTGATGAACAGGAATTGTGTCTCTTTGCTCATGCTCGATACCAGTTTGGCATAGCGTTCGGTGTTGGCGTCGTCCAGCGGCGCGTCCACCTCGTCCAGCAAGCAGAACGGCGCCGGGTTGAGCTGGAAGATGGCAAACACCAGCGCAATGGCCGTGAGCGCCTTCTCACCGCCCGAGAGCAGGTGGATGGTCTGGTTCTTCTTGCCTGGCGGCTGCGCCATGACCTGCACGCCCGAATCGAGGATTTCGTCACCGGTGACGATCAGGCGCGCGTTGCCGCCGCCAAACAGCTCGGGAAACATGCGGCCGAAGTGCTGGTTCACGGCGTCGAACGTGCCCGAGAGCAGTTGGCGCGTCTCGCCGTCGATCTTGCGGATGGCGTCTTCCAGCGTGGTCATGGCCTCGGTGAGGTCGGCGGTTTGCGCGTCGAGGAACAGCTTGCGCTCGCTGGCGGCGGCGAGCTCTTCCAGCGCGGCCAGGTTGACGGCGCCCAGCGCGGCAATCTCGCGCTGCAGGCGGTCAATTTCGCCCTGCAGGCCAGCCAGGCGGACGCTGCCCTCGGCAATCGAGACTTCGAGCGCCGCCAGGTCCGCCTCGGCGTCCTGCAACAGCGTCGTGTACTGCTCCAGACCCAGGCGCGCGGCCTGTTCCTTGAGCTGGAATTCCGTGATGCGCGCGCGCAGGGGTTCGAGCGCGCGCTCGAGCTGCATGCGCCGCTCGTCGCTGGCGCGCAGGCGGGCCGTGAGGTCGTCGTAGCGGCTGCGCTCGGCCGCCAGGGCCTGTTCGCTTTCGATTTTTTTCGCCAGCACCTGCTGCAGGCCGCCCTGGGCGGCGGCGTCGGTCAGGCGATCGAGCTCACCCTGGGCGCGGACGCGCTCCTCGGCCAGCGCCTGGGCTTGTGCCGTGGCCGTCGCCAGGGTGCGCTCAAGCTCGGCGCGCCGCTGCGCCGCGCTGCGCTGTGAGAACACGGCCTCCTGCGCCTGGCGCTCCAGGCTGCGCTGCTGCTCGCGGCATTCGGCGAGTTTGCGTTCGGCCTCGATGGCGCGCTCGCCGAGTTGGGCATGGCGCTCCTGCGTGTCGGCCAGTTGCATGTCGAGCTCTTCAAAGCGCGCCTCGGCGGTGGCAGAGCGCTCGTGCAAATCGGCAAGCTGGGCTTCGACTTCGGCCAGATCGCCCTCGATCTGCGCGCTGCGCGCACGCGCCTGCTCGGCCAACTGCGCCATGCGCAGGTGCTCGACCTGCAGTTCATGTGCCTGGCCCTGCGCCTCGCTTGCCTCGCGGCGCAGTTGCGCCAGGCGCTGCGCGCCGTCCTGGTACGCGGCTTCGGCGCGGACCAGGGCGTTCTTGGCCTCTTCGCTGATGAGCGCCTGGGCGCGCAATTCCTTTTCCAGGTGCTCGATTTCCTGGGCGCGCGCCAGCAAGCCCGCCTGCTCGGAATCCTGGGCATAAAAACCCACGCTGTGCGCGGTGACGGCGTGGCCGCCGGGCACGTAAATCGCCTCACCGGGCTGCAGGCGTTCGCGCTGGGCCAGGGCGTCGTCCAGCGTTGGCGCGGTGTAGCAGCCCTGCAACCACTCGGCGAGGATGCCGGCCAGCCCCGCATCGTGCACGCGCAGCAAGGCCGAGAGGCGCGGCAGGGCCGCTGCTGGCGGCGTGTGCGGCGCCACCGGCGGACTGAAAAACGCCAGGCGCGCCGGCGGCGCCTCGTTGCCGCTGTGGCCGAGGAAGCCGCGCACGGTTTCCAGCCGCCCCACTTCCAGGGCCGAGAGGCGCTCGCGCAGCGCCGCTTCCAGCGCGTTTTCCCAGCCGCTTTCAATGTGGATGCGTGTCCACAATCCCGCCATGCCCGCCAGGCCCTGGCGCTCAAGCCAGGGCTGCAGCTTGGACGAGGTCTTGAGCTTTTCCTGCAGGGCCTTGAGGGCTTCCATGCGTGCCGAGAGTTCGGTCAGGCGCGCGCTCTCCAGGTTGACCGCCTGCTGGCGCGTGCGCCGCTCGTCGTCAAGCGCCGGCACGGCGTCCTGCAGCTCGGCCAAGCGCGCGGCCTGCGTGTCCGCCAGTTCGCGGGCGGCATCGAGCTGCTGCTGCAGGTTGGCCAGGCGCGCCTCGTCCGGGGCCGCCAGGGCATTCCTGTCGGTGCGCAAGCGCTCGAAGCGCTGCTCCTGCTGGCGCTTTTGCTCCTGCTGGCTGCGCTGTTCGGCCGCCAGCACCTGAATCTGCTGCTGCACCTGGGCGACGGCATTGCGTTGTTCATCGGCTGCGCGCTGGCTGCTGCGCAAGGCGTCTTCGAGATCGGGCAGCAAAGCGGCCTGTTCTTCGACCTGGGCAGCGAGCATTTCGGCGCGCTCCTCGGCATCGGCGCCAGCGCCGGTCTGGTTGTCGAGCTCGGCTTGCGCCCCCGCGCTGCGGCCGGCCCACTCGTCGATTTGCGCGGCCAGTTGCACCAGGCGCTGCTCGACGCGTTGGCGGCCTTCGACCACATAGCGAATCTCGGCTTCCAGGCGCCCGACTTCGGCCGTCACCTCGTAGAGCTTGCCCTGGGCCTGGTTGACCTGGTCGCCAGCGGTGTAATGGGCCTGGCGCACGGTTTCGAGCTCGGATTCCACATGGCGCAGATCGGCGGTGCGCGATTCCAGGTCGTTCAAGGCCTGCAGGCCGTCCAGGCGCACGCGCTCTTGCTCGGCCTCGGCGTCGGCACGCTTCAAAAACCACTGCTGCTGCTGGCGCAGTTGGGCCTGGGCGTTCAAGGCCTTGTAGCGCTGGGCCACCTCGGCCTGCTTTTCCAGGCGCTCCAGGTTGCCGCCCAGTTCGCGCAGGATGTCTTCGACGCGGGTGAGGTTCTCGCGCGTGTCGTGCAAGCGGTTTTCGGTTTCGCGCCGGCGCTCTTTGTATTTCGATACGCCTGCCGCCTCTTCGAGGAACAAACGCAGCTCTTCGGGCCGGCTTTCAATGATGCGGCTGATCGTGCCCTGGCCAATGATGGCGTAGGCGCGCGGCCCCAGCCCCGTGCCCAGGAACACGTCCTGCACGTCGCGGCGGCGCACCGGCTGGCTGTTGATGTAGTAGCTGCTGGTGCCGTCGCGGGTCAGCACGCGCTTGACGGCGATCTCGGCGTACTGGTTCCACTGGCCGCCGGCGCGGTGGTCGTTGTTCTCGAACACCAGCTCGACGCTGGCACGGCTGGCCTGCTTGCGGGTTGTCGTGCCGCTGAAGATCACGTCCTGCATGGATTCGCCGCGCAGCTCGCTGGCTTTGCTCTCGCCCAGCACCCAGCGTACGGCGTCCATGATGTTGGACTTGCCGCAACCGTTGGGGCCCACCACGCCCACCAGTTGGCCTGGCAGCAGGAAGTTGGTGGGTTCGGCGAACGATTTGAAGCCGGAAAGTTTGATCGAATTGAGTCGCACGGATCGCTCGGTAGCGCAAGCACCGCTGGCGCGGTGCCAACGAAGGTCACGGCATCGGCACACTGGCCCGGGCCAGCTCTCCGACGGGCTGCAATGTTACCTGAGCGCTCCCCTGTTTTCGGGCCTGGGGAGCCGGTTTTCGTGGCCGCAAGCAGCGCCGCTGCGCCCTGCTGCCAGCGGGTTGCGGCGGCAAGCCGCGCGATAGCTCCGGCCATCGCCGTGGTTGGCGCCTGGCCTGACGGCGATTTCGACAGCGTTCATTTTTTTAGCCTGCTTACAACGCAGGACACTGGCGGCTGTGACGCAAATCCCGACGCAGGTATCCAGAGGTATCTGTCATTGCGGCGACATGGAGTGGACGCAACAATCTCCCCATTGCACGACGAAGGAGATGCCTATGTCCATGGAATTGCTGCGCGAGCTGGCCGACCGGCCTCTGCCTTGCACCCTTACCAGCGAACACGACATTGACCGCCTGCGCGTTTTGCGCGCGGCCGGACTGATCGTGGCCCTGCTTCCCAAGCCAGGCTCGGAGAGCCAGCTGGGCAGAGTCCTCACCCTCACGAGCGCGGGCCGCCAGGCGCTTTCCAGGGAGTCGGAAAACGCTCCAGGATGAGTGCCTGAGGGCCTTTCATTCCCATATGAATCCCATGGTTATCTGAATAGTTGCTTGCGCAATAGTTGTCCTATCAATTAAATTCTCGGGCATGGATTCGCCCGATATTTCCGCTGCTTCCTGCCCGCTCGCCGCAGCGCCAGACACGGCCCCTGCGGGAGGCATAGCGCCCGACTTGTATACCGCCGCCAGCATCCGGCCCGAGAACAGCGTGGGCTACCTGCTGCGCAACGTGCTCTCGTCCATCCGCAACATGGCCGATACACAGCTCCAGGGCCGTGGCCTTACCTTCGCCCAGTGCCTGCCGCTGTACAAGATTTCGCGCTGCCAGAACACCACCCTGGCGGCGCTGGCCCGCGACATGGAAGCCGACCCAGCCGCAGTAACCCGGCTGCTCGACCGGCTGGAAGCCAAGGAACTGGTCGTGCGCGAGCGCTCCACCAGCGACCGCCGCGTGGTGCATGTGCACACCACGCCTCTGGGCACGGCCATGGCCGAAGAGCTGACGCCGGTGCTTGCGGACACCCTGAACGCCCATCTGGCGGGGTTCTCCACGGACGAATGGCAGCAACTGATTGACCTGCTGCGCCGCATGCTGGCCAATGGCGAAGCCGCCCGCAAATAACTTTCCTCTCAAGGCCTGTCATGTCTGACCTTTCGCGTCCGCGCTCGCGCGGCACCCTCCTTCGTGGCTCGCTGGCCCTGGCTGTCGCCAGTCTCCTGGTGGCTTGCGCCAACCCTGGTGCTGCGCACCATCCCCTGGAGCGCACCGCACCGCAAGCCCTGGGCCTGGCAACCACGCCTGCCAGCACAGCAGAACTTCCCTCTGCGCAGTGGAGGAAGGCCTTGGGCGACGTGCAGCTCGACGCCCTGATGGACGAGGCGCTGGCCCAGCACCCGAGCCTGGCCGTGGCGCGCGCACGCGCCGCCCAGGCGGCTGCGCTGGCCGACGCCCGCCGCGCCGCCAATGGGCCCCAGGCAGGTTTCAGCGCCGATGTCTCCCGCCAACGCTACACCGCCAATGGCCTGTATCCGCCGCCGATCGCCGGCAACGTGTACAACAGCGAAAACCTTCAGGCCACCCTTAGCTGGACCCCCGATTTCTTTGGCCTGCACCACGCCGAACTCGAAGCCGCGCTGGGCCAGGCACGCGCCGCCCAGGCCGACGCCGCGGCCGCCGCCAATACCCTGGCGACGCAACTGGCACGCAGTTGGGTGGCGCTGGCGCGCATCCTGGCGGACCAGCAGGTGGCGCAGCAGGCGCTGGAGCAGCGCCAGTCCATCAAGCGGCTGACCAGCGACCGTGTCACCGCCGGTCTCGACAGCCAGGTCGAGCTGACCCAGGCCGATGCCGCGGTGCCCGAGGCTGCGGCGCAAGTCGAAGCCCTGGCCGAGCAGGCGATGTTGGCGCGCCGGCAGATTGCCGTGCTGGCCGGCAAGGCACCCGATGCCCTGCCCGCGCTCGCACCGCAGTTGAGCACACTGGCCCTGCCTGCCGTGCCTGCCGTGCTCGGCACCGACCTGCTGGGCCGCCGCCCCGACGTGGTCGCCGCGCGCTGGCGTATCGAGGCGGCGACGCAGGGGGTGTCTGCCGCCCGCAGCGAGTTCTATCCCAACATCAACCTCTCGGCTTTTATCGGGCTCAATGCGCTGGGGCTGGACAGCCTGTTCCAGGCCAGTTCACGCCAGATAGGGGTTGCACCCGCGCTGCGCTTGCCGATCTTTGACGGCGGGCGCCTGCGCGCCCAGCTTGGTGGCCGCCAGGCCGAGCTCGACGCGGCCATCGCGCAGTACAACGCCACGGTGCTTGACGCCGTCAAGCAGGCTGGCGACGCGCTGGCGTCGATGCAGTCCATCGCCCGCCAGCAGGCCTTGCAACAGCAGGCGCAGGCAGGGTCAGAGAAAGCCTGGCGCTACGCCAAGGAGCGCTATGGCGCGGGCCTGGGCAATTACCTGGTGGTGCTGGGCACCGAAAGCCAGGTGTTGGCCCAGCGCCGCCAAGCCGTGGCACTGGAGGCCCGCGCCCTGGATGTGCGCGTGGCGCTGATGAATGCCCTGGGCGGCGGCTGGAGCGACGACACCGCAGCCCTGCAGACCGCCGCCCGTTGATCCTGTCAAGCCCCCCTATTTTCTGAAATTTCCGCAAGCGAGCCGACCATGAGCGAACCTCTGACCCCCCATGAAAACAAGACTGTCCGCCGCCGCGGCCTGACCCTGATTGCCGCCGCCGTCGTGGTGGTGGGCGTGGGCTGGGGCGCATGGGATTGGTTCAGTGGCCGCCACTTCGAATCCACCGACAACGCCTATGTGGCCGGCAACGTGGTGCAGATCACGCCGCAGGTCGGCGGCACCGTGGTGGCCATCGGCGCGGACGACACCGACCATGTGCAGGCCGGGCAGGCCCTGGTGCGCCTGGACCCGGCGGACGCGCGCATCGCGCTCGACCAGGCGCAGGCGCAATTGGCGCAGACCGTGCGCGAAGTGCGCAGCCTGTATGCCAACAATGCCACGCTCAAGGCGCAGATCAGCCTGCGCAGCGCCGATCTGGCGCGCGCCGAGGCCGAGGTATCGCGCCTCGAAGAAGACGTGCGGCGCCGCGCCCCGTTGATGACCAGCGGCGCCGTCGGCAAGGAAGAGTTCCAGCACGCCAATGCCGTCGTCAATACGGCAAAAAGCACCGCCACCGCAGCCCGCGCCGCCCTGCTGGCGGCGCAGGAGCAGCTCGCTGCGAGCCAAACGCAGACCGAAGGCACCAGCGTCGAGGAGCATCCCAACGTCCAGCGCGCCGCCGCCAAGGTGCGCGAGGCCTTTCTGGCCCTGCAGCGCATGGAACTGGTGGCGCCGGTGTCCGGCTATGTCGCCAAGCGCGGCGTCCAGCTCGGGCAGCGCGTGGCCGCTGGCGCACCGCTGATGACCGTGGTGGCGCTGGACGACCTGTGGGTCGACGCCAACTTCAAGGAAAGCCAGTTGCAAAAGCTGCGGATTGGCCAGAGCGTCGAGCTCGAAGCCGACGTGTACGGCAACAAGGTGGCCTACCACGGCACGGTGATCGGCCTGGGCGCGGGCACTGGCGCGGCCTTTGCCCTGCTGCCGGCGCAGAACGCCACCGGCAACTGGATCAAGGTCGTGCAGCGCGTGCCGGTGCGCATCGCCCTGGATGCCGCCGAGGTTGCCAAGCACCCACTGCGCGTCGGCCTGTCGATGAACGTCAAGGTCGATATCGCCGACCAGAGCGGCAAGATGCTCTCGAGCACCCAGCGCAGCGACCCCGTAGCGGCCACGGCGGTGTACGACGAACAGTTGAAAGCCGCCGACGCGGCCGTTGAGAAAACGATTGCCGCCAACCTGGGCCACAAGGTGAGCGCGCGGGCCTCTGCTACGGTTCTGGCGGCGGCTCCCCGCACGGCCACCCACTGAGCCGCCTAGCCCCCACACCATGACTGCTGCACAAGCCACCGCCGATGCTTCGGCGCTGCCTGCCGGCGCGCCCGACGCACCGCCGCCCCCTTCCGCGCCTGCCCGGCCCGCCCCCGTGGCGCATCCGCCGCTGCATGGCTCGGCTTTGCTGCTGGGCACGGTGGCGCTGTCGCTCGCCACGTTCATGAACGTGCTCGACTCGTCGATTGCCAACGTATCGATTCCCGCCATTGCCGGTGACGTGGGCGTGAGCCCGGCGCAAGGTACCTGGGTCATCACCAGCTTTGGCGTGGCCAACGCAATTTCAGTGCCCCTGACGGGCTGGCTCACGCAGCGCTTTGGCGCGGTACGCCTGTTCACCACGAGCATTCTGCTGTTCGTGCTCACCTCGTGGCTCTGCGGTTTTGCCTCGTCGCTGGAAATGCTGGTCGTGTTCCGGGTGCTGCAAGGCGCCGTGGCGGGGCCGATGATTCCGCTCTCGCAAACCCTGCTGCTGGCCAGCTACCCGCGCGCGCGCGCTGGCATGGCGCTGGCGCTCTGGGGTGTCACCACCCTGGTCGCGCCCGTGGTCGGGCCGCTGCTGGGCGGCTGGATCACGGACAACATCTCCTGGCCATGGATTTTCTACATCAACGTGCCCGTGGGCCTGATCGCCGCAGCGGTGACGTGGAGCATCTACCGGCACCGCGAGACACCGCGCAAGAAGCTGCCCATCGACACGCTGGGCTTGTCGCTGCTGGTGGTCTGGGTCGGCTGCACGCAGCTCATGCTCGACAAGGGCAAGGAGCTCGACTGGTTTGCCTCGCCGCTGATCCTCACGCTGGCCATCGCTGCCGTGGTGGCGCTGTCGGTCTTCCTGGTGTGGGAGCTGACGGACGACCACCCGGTGGTGGACTTGCGGCTTTTCGGCAAGCGCAACTTTGCCTTTGGCGTACTGTCCCTGTCGGTGGCCTACGCATTGTTCTTTGGCAACGTGGTGCTGCTGCCGCTGTGGCTGCAGCAGTTCATGGGCTACACCGCCACCAACGCCGGCATGGCGCTGGCACCTGTGGGTATTTTTGCCATCATGCTGACCCCCGTGGTGGGGCGCAAGGTGAGCGACTGGGACCCCCGCCGCATGGCCACGGGCGCCTTCGTCGTGTTCGCGCTGGTGCTGTGGATGCGTTCACGCTTCGACACCCAGACCGATTTCTGGCACATCCTGGTGCCCACGCTGATCCAGGGCGCTGCCATGGCGTTCTTCTTCATCCCGTTGACGACCATCACCCTGTCCGATCTGCCGCCCGAGCGCATTCCCGCCGCGGCCGGTTTGAGCAATTTCGTGCGCATCATGGCCGGCGCCATGGGTGTCTCGATCTCCACCACCCTGTGGGAGAGCCGGGCCGCGCTGCACCATGCCCACCTCACCGAAGGCCTGGTGCAGGGTCAGGGCGTATTCGGGCAGACCTTGCTGCAGCTCCAGGGGCTGGGGATGTCGCAGGAGCAGGCCTTGGTGCAAATCAACCGCCTCATCGACCAACAGGCCTTTACGCGCGCGGCGGACGACATCTTCGTCGGCTCGGCGTACCTGTTCCTGGTGCTGATTGTCCTGATCTGGTTCACGCGCCGCCCTGGCAGTGGGGGTGACGCCGGGGCCGCCGCAGGGGCGCATTGACGTTGGGCGCTATTTTTCTAACGAAAATGGCGCCTAACGCTTATCTGCATTGCGTTTGAAGCTATATTTTTGATAGCTGTTTCAGGCCATCGGTAGATGGCTTTGCTCACGCAGGCACGTGCCCACGCACCAGCGCCACGAACGGTTCGGCGGGCACGGGCCGGCTCAGCAGATAGCCCTGCCAGGCGTAGCAGTGCTGGCGCGCCAGAAACTCCTGCTGGGCGACGGTTTCCACGCCTTCGGCCATCACCTGCAGGCCCAGGCTCGCGCCCAAGGCCACGATGGTGCGCACGATGGACGCGTCGTTGGGGTCCGTCAGCACGTCGCGCACAAAGCTCTGGTCGATCTTGAGCTGATCGAGCGGCAGGCGCTTGAGGTACGAGAGGCTCGAATACCCAGTGCCAAAATCGTCCAGCGAAAACCCGACGCCGTAGGACTTGAGCTCGGTCATGCGCGTGGCCGACTCGTTCACGTCGTGCAGCAGCAGGCCCTCGGTCAGCTCCAGCTTGAGGCGCCGCGACGCCGCGCCCGTGCTGGCGAGCGTGGCCAGCACCTGTTGCACGAAGCCAGCCTGGCGAAACTGGCGCGGGCTGACGTTGACGGCCAGCACCAGCTCGGCCAATTGCGGGTCGCAGGCCCACTGCGCCAGCGTCAGGCAGGCCTGCTCCAGCACCCACTGGCCCAGCGGCAGAATCTGGCCGGAATCCTCCGCCATCGGGATAAAGACCGACGGCGAGACAAAACCGCGCTGGGGATGGTGCCAGCGCAGCAGTGCTTCGGCGCCCACGATACGGCCGTGGTCCACCTGCGGCTGGTAGTACAGCTCGAACTCGCCTTTGGCGAGGCCAGCGCGCATGTCTTCCTCCAGCGCGGCGCGTTCGTTGGCCAGGGCGTGCATGCTGGGGTCGTAGAAGCGCAGCGTGTCGCGGCCTGCGGCCTTGGCCTGGTACATGGCCAGGTCCACGCGCTGCAGCAGTTCGTCGACGCTGGCGTGGCCGGCACTGAACATGGCGATCCCCATGCTCAGCGTGCTGTGGTGCGCTTCGCCGTCAATCAAGTAGGGCTTGCGCAGGGCGTCCAGAATCTTGTGGCCGATCTGCTCGCAGTGCGCCTGGGCCGATTCAGCGCTGTCGCCAACGCATTCGAGCAGCACGGCAAATTCGTCCCCCCCGGGCCGGGCCACGGCGTCATCGGTGCGCACGCACCCGACGATGCGCTCGGCGACCAATTTGAGCAGGGCATCGCCGCGCTCATGGCCACGGGTGTCATTGAGCGCCTTGAAGTTGTCCAGATCCAGCATCATCAGGGCGCAATGTTCCGGGGCTTCGCAGTGCGCGATCGCCTGCTTGATGCGGGTCACCAGCAGGCGCCGGTTGGGCAGGCCGGTCAGCAGGTCGTAGTAGGCCAGGGTGCGGATCTCCTTTTCGGCCGCCTTGCGCTGCGCAAGGTCGACAAAGGTGACCAGTAGCTGAGCCCCTACCCGCACGCCGGCCACTTCGAGCGCACGCGTCTGACCATCTGCTCCGGTGAGCTCGACTTCACCTTCGGGCAGCACCCCTTCGTTGCCGGCGACCCGATAGGCTTGCAGCCAGGCCGCCTGCAACTGGCTGCGATAGTGCGCATCCGGGTACGCCTTGCGCCACCAGACCTCGGCTTTCGGCACATCGGCCTGGGTATAGCCGGTCAGCTCGGTGAAACGCTGGTTGCACAGCGTCACATGGCCGTCGTGCTCCAACAGCATCACCCCCACGGGCAGGCGGTGCAGCAGCGCGTCCAGACGCGATTGGCTGCGCCGCAAGGCGTCCTCCATGGCGCGGCGAGCTGTGATGTCGTGCAGGACGACAATCGCCTGTGTCGCCGCGCTATCGCCCGAGCGCATGGCGCTGACCGTGCGCGCCACCCAGCGCTGCGGCAATGCCGCGGCGCTGGCTACCGGTGCCAGCGCACCGCCGAGGGACGCCAGCCCCAGCTCTTGTGTCAGTTCGCCACCCCCCAGAGTGCGCAGGGCGTGAAGATCCCCTTCGCTGCCTTCGGCGCCTGGCGTGGGCAGGAACAGATCACCAAGCACGCGCTCGCGCAATTGCGCGTTGCTCTGTCCCACGATGCTGCAAAAACGCGGGTTGACTTCGTTCAGCCGGCCGGTCTCGATATCCACCAGCGCCACCCCCACCGCAGCTTGCGTGAACAAGGCCTGGAACCGCCCCTCGCTTTTCTCACGCGCCGCGTCCGAATGGTGCGCACGCAGCAAGGCCAGGCGCCGTTGCCGCAGCAGCAGGCTGAGCACGGCGCCAAGCAGCAGCGTCAGCATCGCGGCCACGGCAGCGGTGTTGGCGGGCAACCGCCTCTCCGGCGGGCTCAGGAAGCGCTCAGTGGGCCGGAACACCAGTTGCCAGCGGCGGTCATGCACCGCCACATCGCGCGTAGCCGGTCGCAGGTGCATAAGGGGCGCAGCCCCCGTGCTCCGGTAAAACACACTGGCCGGCTCGCTCCCGGGGGCCACACCGAGCGGCCCGAGGTCTGCGAGCTGGATGTCCAGGCCAGCTCCGCTTTCCCCCATCTGGGTGGAGTGCATCAGCTCCGGCACATTCACGGTGGCCGCCACGGCGCCGAGGAAATGCTCTGGCGGCGGCACTTGCATCCCCACACGCGCCACGTCGTAGACCGGCACGCGAATGACAAAGCCCGGCCGTGGCTCGGTCGCCTGCACCAGCATGAAGGGCTTGGAGACCACCGCCTCGCCCGTGGCGCGCGCATGTTGCATGGCCTTCAGATTGGCCGGCTGGGAGCCAATGTCGAAGCCGAGGATTTGCTCATTGCCAGGCACCGGCCAGATGTAGTCGGCGACAAAGTATTCGTCCCGCTGCACCAGCGGGTGTACGGCCAATCCCGGCAGGCCCAAGGCCTGCAAGGATGCGTCAGAGCGCGAGCGCAATTCAAACGCCGCAAGGTCTTTGGCCGCGACGCGGCGCGTGAACGCCAGGTTGACCAGGCCAGGGTTGCGCGACGTCGCTTCAAGCTCGTCCGCCGCGTGCTGGAACTGCGCACGCGTCAGCTCGGGGTTGGCGGAAAACAAGCCCCGCAGGCCATACACCACCTCGGTATCGCTTGCCAGCCGCGCCTTGAGCGCCAGGCTGACCTCGGTTGCCTGCTGCTCGAAACGCGATTGCTCAATGAGGTTCAGCCGCCGCTGCTGCTCGAAGTACAGAAAGGTGGTGAACAGCAAACCCACGGCCACCAGCAGTGCGCCTGGCAACCAATAGGGAAAGCGGGAAGTGGTCGGGGCTCGGTGCATCTCCTGCAATGCTACCTGCACCGGCAGGCTTCTGAAAATAACAAGAAAAACAGCAGTTTTGGCACTATCAGAAAGGGATTGTTGCTATCGTTTTAGAAACCATTGGCGTGCCAACCATGCCACAACGCCGTGCGAACCCTGACCCGAAACCAGCGCTTGCGCCTACGCAGCGCGGACCACGGCACTTGCAAGATGGCGTCCATCACACAACAAAAGGGAAACCAACATGTCCATCTCGCTCATTCTGCTGATCGTCCTGATCCTCATCCTTGTCGGCGCCCTGCCCACCTGGGGCCACAGCCGCTCGTGGGGGTACGGCCCAAGCGGCGGCATCGGTCTGGTCGTGCTGATCCTCGTTGTGCTGCTGCTGATGGGGCGGATCTGACGCTCTGCGCTGGCCAATAGATCGGGTGAACAGGCCCCAGGCGGCACCTTGCCACTGGCTACCGTGGCACAGGCCACCCGCCGCGCCCATCAGGCGCTCTGCCCCGCCGCGTGGGGGCTTGCCCCTTGCGGCGGCATCAGCAGCGCCTGCTGCGCTTCGACCGCACTGCGCAAAAAGGCCCAGGTCGCCTGCATGCGCGCAACGTGCTTGTTTTCTTCGGGCATGGACATCCAGAACGTGCGCACAAAGCGTGCGCTGCCAGGCAGCACGGTCTGCAAGCTCGCGTCCTGCGCCGCCACAAATGCCGGCAGCACCGCCAGGCCCGCCCCGGCACGCACGGCCTCGTACTGCGCCAGCACGCTGGTGCTGCGCAGCGAGAAATGCGCCGGCCGGTGCAGTTCATCAAGAATTTGCAGCTCCTTGGTGAACAGCAGATCGTCCACATAGCTGACAAAGCTGTGCCCCGCCAAATCGGCCGCGCTATGGATGGGCGGCCGCGCGGCGAGGTACGCCTGTGCGCCGTAGAGCTGCAGCAGGTATTCGGCAAGTTTCACCACCAGCACCGCGCCGCGCGCCGGGCGTTCCAGCGAAATCACGATGTCCGCCTCGCGCCGCGAGAGGTGCACCAGCCGGGGCAGCGCCAGCAAATCAACCACCAGGCCCGGGTGCTCAGAAGCAAAGTGTGCCAACTGGGGGGCGAGCACCAGGTTGCCAAACCCTTCGGTGGCGCCAATGCGCACCGCGCCGTGCAGGCCCTGGCGCACGCCGGGCGCGGCGTGCTCCACCGCCAGAAACGCCGCCTCCATGCCTTCCACCTGCGGCAGCAGGCTGCGGCCCGCCTCGCTCAGGCGGTGGCCCGCCGCTTCGCGCGCGAACAGCGGCGAACCGACCTGCTTTTCCAGCGCCTGAATGCGCCGCGCCACGGTGGTGTGGTCGACGCCCAAACGGCGCGCCGCACCCACCAGCGTGCCGGCGCGGGCCAGCTCCAGGAAATAGCGCAGGTTGTCCCAGTCCATCGGTATCCTCGAATTCGGGTTCGTTGTGCGTTTTTGCAAACTCCGTGCGCACGATTGTCTATTGTGCTGACAATTCTGCACAGCTACCATGGCCGGGTTCTGTGCACTGTTGCCAGTGTCGCTGCCCTGCCCTCTTTATTGGAGACTCCCCATGAACGCACCCACTCCCGTCGCCGCCCTGGCCCCCACCGTCAAGCTGCTCATTGGCGGCAAGTTCGTCGAATCGAAAACCACCGAATGGCGCAACGTGGTGAACCCCGCCACACAGGAAGTGCTGGCCCGCGTGCCCTTTGCCACTGCGGACGAAATCGACGCGGCCATCGCCTCGGCCAAGGAAGCCTTCAAGACCTGGAAGAAGACCTCCATCGGCGCCCGCGCACGCATCTTCCTCAAGTACCAGCAGCTCATCCGCGAACACATGGCCGAGCTGGCCGCGCTGCTCACCGCCGAGCAAGGCAAGACTCTGCCCGACGCCGAAGGCGACGTGTTCCGCGGCCTCGAAGTGGTCGAGCACGCTGCCAGCATTGGCAACCTGCAACTCGGCGAGCTGGCCAACAACGTGGCCGGCGGTGTCGATACCTACACCCTGCTGCAGCCACTGGGCGTGTGCGCCGGCATCACGCCCTTCAACTTCCCCGCGATGATTCCGCTGTGGATGTTCCCCATGGCGATTGCCACCGGCAACACCTTCGTGCTCAAGCCTTCCGAGCAAGACCCCATGGTCACCATGCGCCTGGTCGAACTCGCCATGGAAGCCGGCATCCCTGCCGGCGTGCTGAACGTGATTCACGGCGGCGAAATGGCCGTGAACGCGCTGTGCGACCACAAGGACATCAAGGCCGTCTCGTTCGTCGGCTCGACCAAGGTGGGCACGCATGTCTACCACCGCGCCACCCTGGCCGGCAAGCGTGCGCAATGCATGATGGGCGCGAAGAACCACGCCATCATCCTGCCCGACGCCAACAAGGACCAAACCTTGAACGCCCTGGCCGGTGCCGCCTTCGGCGCTGCCGGCCAGCGCTGCATGGCGCTGTCGGTGGTGGTTCTGGTGGGCGAGGCGCAAAAGTGGATTCCCGAGCTGGTCGAAAAAACCAAGACGCTCAAGGTCAACGCCGGCACCGAAAAAGGCACCGACGTCGGCCCGCTGATCTCCTGCGCCGCGCTCTCGCGCGTGGAAGGCCTGATCGAGCGCGGCATTGCCGAGGGCGCCAAGCTGGAGCTCGACGGCCGCAAGCCCACCGTGGCCGGCTTTGAGAAGGGCAACTTTGTCGGCCCGACCATCTTCTCGGGCGTGAAACCCGGCATGGCCATCTACGACCAGGAAGTGTTCGGCCCGGTGCTGGCCATCGTGGCAGCGGACGACCTCGACCAGGCCATCGAGTTCATCAACGCCAACCCCAACGGCAACGGCACCGCCATCTTCACGCAGTCGGGCGCCGCAGCGCGCAAGTTCCAGGAAGACATCGACGTCGGCCAGGTCGGCATCAACCTGCCGATTCCCGTGCCAGTCCCGCTGTTCTCGTTCACCGGTTCGCGCGCCTCCAAGCTCGGCGACCTGGGCCCCTACGGCAAGCAGGTGGTGATGTTCTACACGCAGACCAAGACGGTGACGCAGCGCTGGTTCGACGACAGCACCACGTCGCACGGCGTGAATACGACGATAAGTTTGAAGTAACCCCCCGAGCGGCTATGCCGCTCCCCCCTTCTCTCGCTTCGCGGGAAGGGGGGCGACGCCGGCGCGGCGGCGCGGCCAGCTTCGGCCCTGGCGCGTGGCCGCTGGAATTGGGCCGCGCTGAGTCGTACGCTGTACAGCTCGCGCCGCTCAGGCGAAATTTGAGTCAAATCAGGCTCTAGCGCTTATCCCGTAAGCGCTAGCAGCTACAAAAACAAAAGCAAAATACAGCAGGAGAACCGCCGATGGACTTTGAACTCAACGAAGACCAGCGCGCCTTTGCGCAGACGGCGCGCGATTTCGCGGTGGCCGAACTCGCGCCCCACGCCGCCGAGTGGGACGCCCAGGCCATCTTCCCCAAAGCCACCATCGCCAAAGCCGGCGAGCTGGGTTTCTGCGGCCTCTACGCGCCCGAATCGATTGGTGGTCTCGCCCTGCCGCGCCTCGACGCCACGCTGGTGTTCGAGGAAATGGCGGCGGTCGACCCATCGACGACCGCCTTCATCACCATCCACAACATGGCGACCTGGATGCTGGGCACCTGGGGCACAGAAGCCGTGCGCGAGCGCTGGGGCGCGCTGCTCACCAGCGGCGAAAAATTGGCCTCGTACTGCCTGACCGAACCCGGCGCCGGGTCGGACGCCGCATCGCTCAAGACCCGCGCCGAGCGCACCGACACGGGTTACCGCATCAACGGCGCCAAGGCCTTCATCTCCGGCGCCGGCGCCACCGACGTGCTGGTGCTGATGGCCCGCACGGGCGACGCAGCCAGCGGCGCGCGCGGCATCAGCGCCTTTGCCGTGCCGGCCGATGCCCCCGGCATCAGCTACGGCAAGAAGGAAGAAAAAATGGGCTGGAACAGCCAGCCCACGCGCACCATCAGCTTCGACAACGTCGAAATACCGCTTGAGAACCTGCTGGGCGCCGAGGGCGAGGGTTTCAAGATCGCCATGAAGGGGCTGGACGGCGGGCGCATCAACATCGCCACCTGCTCGGTGGGCGCCGCGCAAGGCGCGCTCACCCAGGCGCAAAGCTACCTGCACGAGCGCAAGCAGTTCGGCAAAACCCTGGCGAGCTTCCAGGCGCTCCAATTCAAGCTGGCCGACATGGCCACCGAACTGGTCGCCGCGCGGCAAATGGTGCGCCTGGCCGCCAGCAAACTCGACGCCAGCGCACCCGACGCCTCCACCTACTGCGCCATGGCCAAGCGCTTTGCCACCGACGCCGGCTTCATGGTCTGCAACGAAGCCCTGCAACTGCACGGCGGCTACGGCTACATCCGCGAATACCCGCTCGAGCGCCTGCTGCGCGACAGCCGCGTGCACCAGATTCTGGAAGGCACGAACGAAATCATGCGGGTCATCATTGCGCGGCGCATGCTGGATGGCGATGCGCCGGACGCGATTCGCTAGCGAATCTATAGCTGCTACCGCATAGCCCGCAAGCGTGAACGGCCATTTTTCCTATTAATCCGCCGCTACCCACCATGCCCGCCCGCCCCATAGCCGACGAAACCCTGCGGCTCATCGCCGCCGTGCGGGACGCGCTGGCCGAGCACTTGGGGGCAGAGGCCGTGGTGGACGAGCGCACGCTCTTCGGCGGCCATGCCTTCATGGTCCATGAGAAGCTGTGTATCGCCGTGAAAGGCGAAGACCTGCTGGTGCGCCTGCCGCCCGCCGAGCACGAAGCCACGGCCGAAACGCCCGGCCTGCGCGAACTGGACCCGCGCGGCGGCATGCGCGGCTACTTCTGGGTCGAGCCCGACGCCTACGCCACCCGCGCCCAGTGGCAGCGCTGGATTGGCGCCGCCCTCGCCTTCAACCCGCAGGCCAAGGCATCGCCCCGGCGGCACAAGGCGCCCGCTGCATCCGGCCTGGAAGTGCGGCGAAGGACCAACGGGCCTTAGCCCAAAAATTCCAAGCCTTTTAGGCCTCTACCGCTTATCCCATAAGCGCAGACAGCTATCAAAAGCAAAGCAAACCTTCTACCCACCATCACCCCACCAGGAGACAACACCATGCACATCGCATTCATCGGCCTCGGCAACATGGGCGGCCCCATGGCCCTCAACCTGCAAAAAGCCGGCCACGACGTCCGCGCCTTTGACCTCTCCAAACCCGCCTGCGACAAGCTCGCCGCAGACGGCCTGAAGATCGCGCAGGATGCCACCGCCGCCGTGCAGGGCGCCGAAGTCGTCATCAGCATGCTGCCCGCCAGCCAGCACGTCGAGGGCCTGTTCCTGGGCCGTGACGGCCAAGCCGGCCTGCTGGGCGCAATCGCCAAGGGCGCGCTCGTCATCGACAGCTCGACGATTGCCGCCGCCACCAGCCAGAAGGTCGCCAAGGCGGCTGAAGCCGCCGGCATCGCCTTCATCGACGCGCCCGTCTCCGGCGGCACCGGCGGCGCGATTGCCGGCACCCTCACCTTCATGGTCGGCGGCAGCGAAGCGAACCTGGAGCGCGCCCGCCCCCTGCTGGAAAAAATGGGCGCCAACATCTTCCACGCTGGCGCCGTGGGCGCCGGCCAGACCGCCAAGATCTGCAACAACATGCTGCTCGGCATCCTGATGGCCGGCACCAGCGAGGCCATCGCCCTGGGCGTCGCCAACGGCCTGGACCCCAAAGTCCTCTCGGAAATCATGCGCCGCAGCTCGGGCGGCAACTGGGCGCTGGAGAAGTACAACCCCTTCCCTGGCGTGCACGAAAACGCGCCCGCCAGCAAAGGCTACGCGGGCGGCTTCGGCACCGACCTGATGCTCAAGGACCTGGGATTGGCACAGGAAAACGCCACGGCCATGAAGGCCAGCACGCCACTGGGCGGCCTGGCACGCTCGATTTATGCGGCGCACAGCCTGGCGGGGCATGGCGGCGAAGACTTTTCCAGCGTGATCAAGATGGTGCAGAAGAAGGGGTAATGGGCGGGGCTGCAACGCCTGGCGTTTTGGCAGGCGCACGGCAGCATCTCCCCGTCGCAGGGCTTGGGGTCGCCTTTGCTGGAGTCCCAGCGCCCCTGGCGGTCGGGACAGCGAACGCGCAAGCACAGGCAGCGTGCGCCGCACGGAGAAGCCCGCGACGGCCCCTGACGCTCTTTACAAGGCCGGCCCTGCCTGGCGCTCGATGGCGGCTTGGACCATCGGTTGCGCCCATTCAGGCGTTGCCTTCAAGGCCTGGGCGTCGCTCGGCTCGGGAAACAGCAACTCGCCCCGCAACGTTTCCATCACCAGCACCGGCTCCGGGATGTCCTGCCCGGCCGCCACCTGCGCGCTGTTGTCGAATACCTGCAGCCGGGCGAGCTGCGGCATGAGTTTGAGCAGGTTGAGGCGGGACGAAACCCAGCGCTGCCGAATCTTCGCTTCGGCAATAGCGTGCCCGCCGCTGGCAACACGCGCTTGCACGCGCTGCAGGTGCAGCTGCACCGACTGCAGGCCGCAAAAAATCATCAGGATGTCGTGCGTACCGGCCGCCCGGGCAAGCATGGCCGCAATGGTCTTGCCGCCCAGCGTGGTCTCAAAGGCACAGTTGGTGCCGTTCGTTATCGCCGCCTCCAGTTGAGAGCGGCCAAACTCCCAGGCGCGGGCGTTGGCCTCGTGCACGTTCAGACCCAACTGCACCACCAGCTCTCGCGCAAAGCTGTCGGGGTTGAACCAGCTCAAGCCATGTTCGGCCAGCAGCGCGCCACCCACCGAACTCTTGCCCGCACCATTGACGCCAGCCAGTACCAGGATGAAAGGCCTGGCGCCAAGTCGAGCACCCGCATCCCCATCCGCTTCCGCTTCCGCCATCTAAAACGTGGCCCCTGCCTTGGGCCGCTGGGCGCTCTTGCCTCTGGCATCGAACAACCCCGCCACCTGCTGCTGCGCGCCAGGCGCCTGCAGCACGGCGAGCCGCGCATTGAACCGCCCCGTCAGGTCTTCCAGCACCGACTGCTCGCGCGCTTTGAGGGCCAGCATGTCGGTGGTCAATTGCCGATAGGTGGCAGCATCCACCAGCACCATCTCCACCGCCGAATGGCTCGTAATGGCCACGCTGCCCACCTCCCGCACCTGGCGCACCACGTCTCCCCATTTGTTCTTCACTTGCGAAGCGCTTTGGCGGGGAAGGCTGTCGAGTTCAAGCAGTGCGGTGGTCATGGGCGGCTCCTGGTCAAGTGTCTGAGGCCATTGTGCCAAGAATAGATATATTGGCTATTGTAGACATTTTTCGCATATGAACCGACCGCTCAGGCCAGAAATCACGCGGCGCGGTCCCGACGGCAACTGGGCGCCGGAGAAGTACCACCCTTCCCTGGCGTGGACGAAAGCGCCCGGCAGACAACGTCTGCACTCGCGGGTTTGGCACCACCCTGATGCTCAAAGACCTGGGATTGGCGCAGGAAAACGCCACGGCCATGAAAGCCAGTACGCCGCCGGGTGGGCGCTGGTTGGGCGCTGACGCGCGCGATTTATGCGGCGCACAGCAACTCCGGCCACGGCGGGGGGAGACATTTCGAGCGGGATCAAGATGCTGCACAAGAAGAGGCGATCTACGGGCTATCGCCCTTTTCCAACGCTACTCGGACGCGGTAGCATTCGATTATCGCGCCCGCTTTTCTTTTTTGATCTGGCGTTTTTTAGGTTTGTCTAATTGGTCGTTTTTACGATGTCAGGAGCGAAATGCGATGCGGAGATTTTTTATTGGACCGATAGCAGCCTGGGCTGCTGTCGTCTAAATCTAGTTAGCCTTTTGGATTAAGTATGACGGCGTCTCAAGAGGAAACCGATCCGCACCTGCAAGCCAACGCACTCTTCTATGAGAAGGCAGACACAGCTATTCGTGAGCTATTTGAACTCGCCAAATCCAAGAATGAGCTTCATTTTGCTCTTTCCTTGGCGCCCGAGTTTAGAGGGTGCCAGGGCCCTGGCTGGAGTACTGCTGACGATGCTCATGCAGCATTTGGCGAGTATCTTCAGTACCTCAACGATGGTCCATTTACCGCGTTAAAGGCTAGAGTGGCCTTGGCTTTCTACTGTCATCTTTCAGAGGCGAGCGGCTTCTATGAGATACCCAAGAACATGTTACGCGTCGCAGAGGGCGAAACATACAACCTTTGGCCCTTCCAGAAGCTGGTGAAGCGCCACAAGGTGTCTGGAGCGATCGTTGCGCCGAATGCAAACAAGGTGCTTCGTGATCTGGCGGGGCACTCAAAGGATCTTGGCCTTAGCTCGTTGGCCGAAGTGTTTCGTGATGCATTCGACCCGGATCTTAGGAATGGCTACGCCCATGCTGATTACATCGTGTGGGACGACGGGATTCGATTAAGGAAGAGAAACGGCGGACATCCCAAGCTTGTGAGCTGGCCGGAATTTAATGCGCATTTCCAACGCGGCATCAACTTCTTTTACCTGTTAGGCCAGCTTGTCCAAGAGTACATGCATTCGTACCATCCTGCAAAGCAGGTTCGCGGGCAACTTGCAGATGAGCCGGAAGGCATATGGACGATCCACTCAGATCCGGAGCGGAAGTCCTTCAGCATCTCCGGCTGATATGGCGTCTCACCAGAGAGGCTAACAACTCATTCAAGCCCATGAATATTCAAAACCCATTCACCTTTGCAAGCGCATTTGTGCCGGGTTTTTGGCGTTCCACCTGACTTCGCCTGCATTCGCTGCGCCAGTTTCAAGCTTTTTTGGCCTCCAGAGCTTGTACAGTAAGCGCTACCGGCTATTATTTTTGCGGCGCTGCGCCGCTTCTGTGGCGCTGCGCTTTTTCTTGGGTCGCGCCCATCGTCAAGTCAGGGCGCTCCCTTTTGGCCTTCGGGTCTAACTGTTCGTCGCAGCCGACCGGCTTCGCCGTCGGCTGAACTCAGGGCGTTAACCCTCACAGGAGAGAGTATTGTGTCTCCAAGTAAAAACCTCCCGAAATCGCACGAAGATTCACCTTCCAAGCGCATCGACAAGAAGCTCAAGGAGCTTGGTGATTGGCGGGGCAGTACCCTTGCTCACGTTCGTGCCCTCATCCATCAAGCTGATCCTGACGTTGTAGAGGAAGTGAAATGGGTAAAGCCGTCCAATCCTGCCGGCGTTCCGGTCTGGTCGCACGACGGAATCATTTGCACCGGTGAGACGTACAAGGACAAGGTCAAACTGACCTTCGCTCAAGGTGCCTCGCTAAAAGATCCATTCAAACTCTTCAACGCCAGCTTAGAGGCAGGCACCAGACGTGCCATCGACATTTTTGACGGCAACGTTCTTAACGATTCAGCGTTCGAAAGTCTTATCAAGAGTGCGGTGTCTTTCAATAAATCAAGCCACAGGCGTGAGGGCTAACAAGTCGCATATGGACTTCCCTGCAAGGGCAAGAAACCGATGGGTGTTTTGGCTGTTGGGGAATCGCCTGCAATCGGCTATCCCGCATCTAAGGTTGGTTCTGTCGCAGTCCGTGCCAGCACGAAATCTGCGGGACCGGCACGCAAACGCAGCAAGCGGCGTAGGTGAACGCAAGCTGTTTTCTTTTCCGATTCGTTCAACCCCGCACAAATTGCCATGCCCGTCTCTGGAGCCCAAGCCCTCACCATTGGCGGTTCGCTCAGCGCAGCCGCTGCATTGGCGCATGCCGCGTGCGTCGTCGTGGGCGCACCAGCCTACCGGTTCATGGGCGCCGGCGAGAAAATGGCGCGCGCCGCCGAGGCGCGCAAGCTCCAGCCGATGCTCGTCACGCTTGCGATCACTGGCGTTCTGTTCGTTTGGGCGGCCTACGCATTTTCAGGCGCTGGCGCCATCGGCCGCCTTCCGTTCACCAAACTGGCGCTCAGCGCCATTTGTGCCGTGTACCTGGGCCGGGCGGTGGCGTTCCCCCTGCTCAAGCCGGCGTTCCCCGAGAACTCGCCAACCTTCTGGCTGGTTTCATCTGGCATTTGCCTTGCCATCGGGCTGCTGCATCTCTATGGCCTCATCGCGCAGTGGTCGGCTCTGTGAGGCGGCGCTGCGGTGTGCGGACATCTTCGCTTGACTTTCCGCACAGGGCGTTCTGACCGGCCATTGTGAGGCGCGGCTTACCGAGGGCGTTGCGCCTACCATTACAGTCAACGCCGCATCCAATCAATCGCCCCTAGACCCATGACCATCGAAACCCAAGACGACATCGTCGCACTCCAACGCATTGGCAAAATTGTCTCAATGACCCTGCAGCACATGCTCGACGCCGCAGAACCCGGCATGACGACCCGCGAGCTTGACCGGCTCGGCGAGCGGCTGCTGGAAGAGCATGGCGCGCGGTCCGCGCCGAAGCTCACCTACGACTTCCCGGGCTACACCTGCATCAGCATCAATGAGGAAGCGGCCCACGGCATTCCGGGCGACCGGGTCATCAGGGCGGGGGATGTGTTGAATGTCGATGTGTCGGCGGAGCTGGGCGGGTACTTCGCCGACACGGGTGGAACGGTGGTGGTGCCGCCGACCACGGCGCAAAAGACGCGTTTGTGCCATGCGACCCGTATGGCGCTGGCCGAGGCCATGAAGGGCGCCCGGGCGGGGCAGCCCATCAACCGCATTGGTGCCGCCATCGAGCGCACGGCAAAGGCCTATGGCTTCAAGGTCATCGAGAACCTGGGCAGCCACGGCGTGGGCCGCGCGCTGCACGAGGAGCCTGAGCACATCGCGGGCTACTTTGACCCTTCCGACACGCGCCTTCTGCATGAGGGCATGGTGATCACCATCGAGCCCTTCCTCTCGACCAAGAGCCGCATCGTTGACGAAATGTCCGATGGCTGGACGCTGGTGGGCGCCCGCGGCAACCTGTCAGCGCAGTACGAGCACACGATGGTCATCACCAAGGGCGCTCCCATCGTGGTCACGCAGCACTGACTGCGGACAAAATCCCGCCGACAAATGGCCTGGCGGGTTTCTTGGGCGGTCGGTGCGGCGGGCTTTCTCCGCTTCAGCGCACGCCCCGCAGCGCGCTGCCATCGGCCGCCCGCGTCACCGGGCAGTTTGCCACCACGTTGGTCGGCTCCAGCGCCACCTCGCCGAGTTCCTCTGCGGCCAGCAGTTCTTCTTCGGATTTCAGCACGCGGCCGTTGGCAGGTTTTTTCCAGTGCACCATCACCATGCGCCACAAGGGGCTGTAGGCCGACACGGCGTTGGCATCACCCGCCGGCAGCGGAGCCGACTGGAAGATGCTGGCTTGCTCGCCGCCGGGAAACTTGTAAACCCGCTCCAGCACCGATGCGCGCCCGGTGATGCCCACGGCGCCGGCCAAGCGCGGCGCGTAGTTGGCGCCAGCGGCCTTGGCCATGGCGGCGTCGGAAATATCGGTGGTCACGTATTCCACGGTGCGCCCATCCACCCAAGCTCGCTTGAGAGGCAGCACGGTTTCGGTTCTGCTGGCATTGAAGCTGTGGCTGGCGCAGCCGGCGAGCATGGAAGCCGCGAGCACAGCGGTTGCCGTGGCTGAAGTTTTCATCTGGCCTGACTCCTTTTTCCACCCATTCCAGCAAAAAAAATCCCCGCTCCATGGTGGGCGGGGATAGGCTTCAAGGCGCTCTGGCGACGCCCTGAGACGCACTCACATGTGGTCGATCATGACCTGGCCAAAGCCCGAGCAGCTCACCTGCGTGGCGCCGTCCATCAAACGGGCGAAGTCGTAGGTGACTTTCTTGCTGGCAATCGACTTCTTCATCGAGCTGATGATGAGGTCGGCCGCTTCCACCCAGCCCATGTGGCGCAGCATCATTTCGGCCGAGAGGATTTCGGAACCGGGGTTCACGTAGTCCTTGCCGGCGTACTTGGGCGCCGTGCCGTGCGTGGCTTCGAACATGGCAATGGTGTCCGACAGGTTGGCGCCGGGGGCAATGCCGATGCCGCCGACTTGCGCGGCCAGGGCGTCAGACACATAGTCGCCGTTGAGGTTGAGCGTGGCGATCACGCTGTACTCGGCCGGGCGCAGCAGGATTTGCTGCAGGAAGGCGTCGGCGATGCTGTCCTTGACGGTGATTTCCTTGCCCGTCTTGGGGTTCTTGAACTTCATCCAGGGGCCGCCGTCAATCAGCTCGGCGCCGAATTCCTTGGCGGCCAGGCCGTAGGACCAGTCGCGGAAGCCCCCTTCGGTGAACTTCATGATGTTGCCCTTGTGCACGATGGTGACGCTGGGCTTGTCGTTGTCGATGGCGTACTGGATGGCCTTGCGCACCAGGCGCTCGGTGCCTTCGCGCGAGACGGGCTTGATGCCGATGCCCGACGTGGCGGGGAAGCGGATCTTCGTGACACCGAAGTCGTCCTGCAAAATCTTGATGAGCCGCTTGGCCTTGTCGGATTCGGCTTCGAATTCGATGCCGGCGTAGATGTCTTCCGAGTTCTCGCGGAAGATGACCATGTTGGTCTTTTGTGGTTCTTTCACGGGCGAGGGCACGCCGTCAAAGTACTGGATGGGGCGCAGGCAGACGTACAGGTCAAGCTCCTGGCGCAGGGCCACGTTCAGCGAGCGGATGCCGCCGCCCACGGGCGTGGTGAGGGGCCCCTTGATGGACACCACATAGTCTTTGATGGCCGCCAGGGTTTCTTCGGGCAGCCACACGTCAGGGCCATAAATCTTGGTGGATTTCTCGCCAGCAAAGACTTCCATCCAGTGAATCTTCTTTTTGCCGCCGTAGGCCTTGGCCACAGCTGCGTCGACCACCTTGATCATGACCGGTGTGATATCGGCGCCAGTGCCGTCGCCTTCGATGAACGGAATAATCGGTTGGTCTGGCACATTCAATGACATGTCGGCATTGACGGTGATTTTCTGGCCTTCGGCGGGCACTTTGATGTGCTGGTAGGTGGTCATGGTCGCAAGACTCCGTTGGGGGCTGAAGGGCTTTCAGCAGGTTAGGCAAAACTCTCTAAACCTTTTAATTCTACCGACAAAAGATTTTGCAAATCCCTGTCAACGGCCCGGCCCGAGCGCCGTTGTGGACTGGCTTGGCAAGCTTTGCAAAGCATCAAAACAACCGGCGTTTCCCTTTTTCTGGAAAGTTCCTATGAACAAACTTCTTGCCACCCTTGCAGCAACTCTTTTCGTGTTCTCTGCCCAAGCCCAGACCGCCGCCCCCGCAGCACCGGCACCTGCCGCAGCGCCCATGGCTGCTGCAGCTCCTGAGGCAGCACCCGCACCCCAAGCAATGAAGGCCACCAAGACGCACAAAGCGGCCAAATCCCACAAGAAGACCGCCAAGAAAAAGGCCCACAAGGCTGCGGCAAAGGCCGCTTGATTGGATTTCCAGGCGACCTCGGCGGTGCTGCTCGCCACCCCGCCTGATGTATGAAAATGGCCCGCTTCGTGCGGGCCTTTTTTTGCCTGTATCGCAACCGTTTCACCGTTTTCTCGGAGTGTTCATGACTGGGCTTTCTCTGGCTCCCCGTTTTTCGCTGCCGCTTGTGCTGGCGGCGCTGCTGGCACCCTTGGCCAGCGTGCAGGCCCAGGAGGCACCGCAGATGGATTTGCCGCGTACCGAACTCTCGGCCGGGATGTACCGCATCGATGCCCAGGTCGCGCAGACACCCAGCGAGCGCCAGATCGGGTTGATGCAGCGCCAGTCCATGCCGCCTCAGGAAGGCATGTTGTTCATCTTCGAGCGAGCCGGTGTTCAGTGTTTCTGGATGAAGAACACCTTGCTGCCGCTGACCGCTGCCTTTGTTGCCGACGACGGCACCGTGGTGAACCTGGCCGATATGCAGCCGGAGACCACCGATTCGCATTGCAGCGCCAAACCCGTGCGTTACGTGCTGGAAATGAACCAGGGCTGGTTCAAGGCGCGCAATGTCAAAGCGGGGTTCAAGCTTTCGGGCGCAGTGTTTGCCGCAGCCAAACGCTGACCAAATACCGAGGCAGCCTTCAAAAAGAAGAGCTACAGACGCTTATCCAGCCTGCGCAAAGTCCATTAATTAAGCAAAAAAAGCGGCCCCGAGGGGCCGCTTTTCATTGGAGCAACGCGGATCAGGCGAAGTTCGACTCGGCGAACTTCCAGTTCACCAGGTGTTCGAGGTACGCCTCAAGGAATTTCGGCCGCGCATTGCGGTAGTCGATGTAGTAGGCGTGCTCCCAGACGTCCACGGTCAACAGCGCCTTGTCGGCCGTCGTCAAGGGCGTGCCAGCGGCGCCGGTGTTGACGATGTCCACGCTGCCGTCGGGCTTCTTCACGAGCCAGGTCCAGCCCGAGCCGAAGTTGCCGGCAGCCGACTTGACAAAGGCTTCCTTGAACGCGGCATACGAGCCAAACTTGGCGTCAATGGCCGCGGCGAGCGCGCCGGATGGTGCACCGCCGCCAGCCGGCTTCATGCAGTTCCAGAAAAACGTGTGGTTCCAGATCTGCGCGGCGTTGTTGTAGATGCCACCGGTGGCGCTCTTGACGATCTGCTCCAGCGGCATGCTGGCGTATTCGGTGCCTTCCTGCAGCTTGTTCAGGTTGTCCACATAGGCCTTGTGGTGCTTGCCGTGGTGGTACTCCAGGGTTTCCTGGCTGTAATGGGGTGCCAGCGCGTCGATGGCGTAAGGCAGAGGGGGAAGCTGGTGTTGCATGGGGAAACTCCTTTGGAATGGCTTGTTGTGGGCGCGCAGGCCAGCCGCGCGGGCTTCAACAGGCATTCTAGGAAGAACGCGCCGAAGCTGCTCGCTGCGGGGCCATGGCCCCACCGCTGCAGGGCGAAACCCGGTCTTGTCCTACAACAGCCGCGGCGGCACCACCGTCAGGTCAAGCGAGCCATCGGCCAAGCGCGCGCGCAAGGCGGTGGCGGGCGGCGCCTGGCGCACGCTGCGCACCAACTCTCCAGACGGGGTTTGCAACAGGGCGTAGCCACGCTGCAGCACCAGTGCCGGGTCCAGCAGTTGCAGGCGCAGGGCCGCGGTGGCCAGGCGCTGCTGATGCGCCCCCAGCGCAGACCTTAATTTTTGAGGGAAATCGGCCTCTAGCGATTTTACTATCTGCGTTTCATGCTGCAATTTCAATAGCATTGCATGCTGCAGCCGCTGTGCAAGCCGCACCAGGCCAAGCTGCTCGCGCTGCGCAATCTGCGAGGGCCGTCCCAGGCGGGCGGCGGCCTGGTCCAGGCGCAGGTGGCGCTGGTCAATCTGGCGCTCCAGCGCTTCGGTGAGGCGCTGCTGCAACAACGCAAGCGCAGCCAGCCAGGTGTCGCGCGGCGCCGACACCAGTTCGGCTGCGGCCGTTGGTGTGGGCGCGCGCAGGTCGGCGCAGAAGTCGGCGATGCTGAAATCGGTCTCGTGGCCCACCCCGCAGACCAGCGGCACCGGGCTTTGCACCACGGTGCGTGCCAGTGCCTCGTCGTTGAAGGCCCAGAGATCTTCCAGTGAACCGCCGCCGCGCACCAGCAGAATGACGTCGATGGGCACGGCGCCAGCTTCGGGCGGCGCGGCAGCCCGGGCGTAGAGCTGCTCCAGCGCGCGCACCAGCGACTGCGGTGCCTGCGCGCCCTGCACCTGGGCCGGCACCAGCAGCACCGGAATGTGCGGTACGCGCCGGCGCAGCGCGCTGACGACGTCGTGCAGGGCGGCAGCCCCGAGCGAGGTGACCAGGCCAATGCCGCGCGGCGCGAGGGGCAGCGGCCGCTTGCGAGCGGCATCGAACAAGCCCTCTTTTTCCAGTTTTTCCTTCAGACGAAGAAACTGCTCGAACAAGGCCCCCTGGCCGGCGCGCTGCAGATGTTCGACCACCAGTTGCAGATCGCCACGCTGCTCGTAGACGCCCAGACGGCCGCGCAACTCTACACAGTCGCCGTCCTTGGGGCTGAAATCGAGCAGACTGGCAGCGCGGCGGAACATGGCGCAGCGGATCTGACCGCCAGCGTCCTTGAGGGAAAAATAGCAGTGGCCGCTGGAAGCGCGGGAAAACCCTGAAATCTCGCCGCGCACGGCCACCGGATTGAAGCGCGCCGCCAGGGCATCGCCCACCGCACGGCACAGGGCGCCTACGTCCCAAATGCGTTCGCCGCCAGGGACCAGCGCTTGCTCAAACATGAGCGTGAAAACACGTGCTGGCGTGGCCTGCGCGCACTTGCTGCAGCGCAGTACTCCACAGCGCAGGCGCAGCGAGCACGCGCCCTACAATTTTTGGGGGAAATCGCCAGAAACCAAGCAAATACGTACAAGTCATTGATTTTATTGGATTTTTTACTGCACAAAAAATCATCAAAGTGTTCTAATCACGTATTGGCGCCACATTGCAGGCCATTGGCACTGGCTTACCCACAAAGTTATCCACAGCTTCTGTGGGCGAATGGCGAGGCGCTGCACCGCACAAGCCAAAGCACGAATGGCGCAAAAAAGCTGGTCCATAATGCCCGCTTGCCCAATCCGCGCGGAGAGAGAATTGCTGTCCATCATACAAGCCGCAGGCTGGCCCATCTGGCCTCTGGTCGCCTGCTCGATCCTCGCGCTGGCGCTCGTGATCGAGCGCTTCATTGCGCTGCAAACAGCCCGCGTGGCACCGCCCAAACTGCTTGATGAAGCCATTTCCGTCTCTTCCGTGAGCTTGCCCGGCCCCGACGTGGTGGCGCAACTGGCGCAAAACTCGGCCCAGGGCGAAGTGCTGGCGACGGGCTTGCGGGCGCTCAACAGCAACCCACGTTGCACAGAAACCGATTTGCGCGCCGCCATGGAAGGCGCTGGGCGGGTGGTGGCGCACCGGCTTGAAAAGTACCTCAGTGCGCTGGCTACCATTGCCTCGGCGGCGCCGCTGCTCGGCCTGCTGGGCACCGTCATCGGCATGATCGAGATTTTTGGCTCGCAAAGCCCGGGGTCCGTCAGTGGCGGGGGCAACCCGGCGCAGCTCGCACACGGGATTTCGGTGGCGCTCTACAACACCGCATTTGGCCTGATCGTGGCCATTCCTTCGCTGATCTTCTGGCGCTACTTCCGCGCCCGGGTAGACGCCTATCTGCTGACGCTTGAGCTCTCGGCCGAGCAGTTCTTGCGCCACTTGCTGCGCATGCAGAAGAAGTGACGCCATGGTGTGCAGCAAGCCAGTACCCTGGACGGCAGGCGTAAACCGGAGGTTCGCTCCATGAACTTCCGCTCCCGCGACCGGGAAGAGCCCGAGATCAACCTGATCCCCTTTATCGACGTGCTGCTGGTGATTCTCATCTTCATGATGCTGACCACCACCTACAGCAAGTTCACCGAGCTGCAGCTCACGCTGCCGGTGGCCGACGCCGAGCAGATGCGCGACCGCCCCAAGGAGATCATCGTCTCCGTGGCCGCCGACGGCCGCTATGCAGTCAACAAGAGCACTCTGGAAGGCCGCAGCGTGGACGACATGACCGCGGCCCTGCGCGCCGCCGCAACGGCCGGGCCGCAAAGCATCGTCATCATCAGCGCCGATGCCATGTCGCCGCACCAGTCCGTCATCACCGTGATGGAGGCCGCGCGCCGGGCAGGCCTCTCGCAGATCACCTTCGCCACGCAATCTGCCGCCAGCGCCGCTCCGGCGCAGCACTGACATGCAGCGCGTCTGGGCCCGCCGCGGTGCTGCGAGCCGGGCGCTGTGGCCCCTGTCGCTGCTCTACCGCGCCCTCGTTGCCCTGCGCCGGTACTTGTACCGCAGTGGCTGGCTGCACAGTACGCGGCTGCCCGTTCCCGTCATCGTCGTCGGTAACGTGGTGGCTGGCGGTGCGGGCAAGACGCCGGTGGTGATGGCGCTGGTGCAGCACCTGCAATCGCGCGGCATGCATCCGGGGGTGATCTCGCGCGGCTATGGCCGCCGCAGCCGAGGCGTGCACCATGTGCAGGCTGACAGCGCAGCCAGCGAAGTGGGCGACGAGCCCGCCCTGATCGCCCGCCGCTGTGCCGTGCCCGTCGTGGTGGCTGAGCAGCGCAGCGCTGCCGGAACAGCCCTGCTGGCGCGCCACCCCGACACCAATGTGATCGTCTGCGACGACGGCCTGCAGCACCTGGCGCTGGCGCGCGACCTGGAAATCTGTGTGTTTGGCACGCAAGGCGTGGGCAACGGCTGGCCGATGCCGGCGGGGCCGCTGCGCGAACCCTGGCCACGCGCGGTGGATTTCGTGGTGTATGCGGGAAGCCCGCCGCCCTCCTCTGGCGCCCTCTCCTTTCCCATTGAGCGCCAGTTGGGCGACGCGGCCATCACGGCCAATGGCCAGCGCGTGCCTTTGTCGAGTCTTGCAGGCGAGGCGCTGCTCGCCGTCGCCGGGACGGCCCGCCCGGAAGACTTTTTTGCCATGTTGCGCGCGCACGGTGTGCCGCTGCAGCAGACACTGGCACTGCCAGATCACTTTGATTTCAATAGCTGGAAACCTAATACAGACAAGCGCCAGAGGCTTATTTGCACCGAAAAAGATGCCGTGAAACTCTGGCCCCGCTTTCCCGACGCGCTGGCCGTGCCGCTGGAAGTGCGCCTGGACCCCGGATTTTTTGCCGCACTGGACAAGCGCCTGGCCCAACTGGGCTCGCTATCATCGTCCCTCCGGTCGCCCTCTTGACCACCACTTCGCTTTTGCCGCACGCCGCCATGGAACCCCGTCTGCTCGAACTGCTCGTCTGCCCCGTCACCAAGGGCCCGCTTACCTACGACCGTGAGCGACAGGAACTCGTCTCGCGCAGTGCCCGTCTGGCTTACCCGGTGCGCGACGGCATTCCCATCCTGCTGGAGGCCGAAGCGCGCACGCTCAGCGACGAGGAACTCGAGGCGTGAGCATGGCGCCCGAAACCTCTGCTGGAGTGAGCAGCGCGGCATTCCAGGGCGCAGCGCTGCGCTTTACCGTGCTGATCCCGGCGCGCATGGCGTCGAGCCGGCTGCCAGACAAACCCCTGGCCGACATCGCCGGCCTGCCCATGGTGGTCCGCGTAGCGCAGCGGGCCACGCAGAGCGGCGCATTGCGCACCGTGGTGGCGGCCGACGACGCACGCATCCTGCGCGCCTGCACCGAGCACGGCGTCGAGGCCATTGCCACGCGCGCCGACCACGCCAGCGGCAGCGACCGCCTGGCGGAGGCCTGCGCAACGCTGGGACTGGAGGGCGACGACCTGGTCGTCAACGTCCAAGGCGACGAACCGCTGATGGACCCGCAGCTGGTGCACTCGGTCGCTGCCATGCTGGCTTCCCAGCCTGCTGCCAGCATGGCGACCGCCGCCCACGCCATCGCTTCGCTGGAGGATTTTCACAACCCCAACGTCGTCAAACTGGTGCTGGATGCCCACGGCTGCGCGAGCTATTTCAGCCGCGCGCCCATCCCTTGCGCACGCGACTTGCGCGGTACCGAGTGGTGGAGCGGCGCGGCAGAGCGGGCGCAGCCACGCGTGGGCAGCCTGGCGGGATTCACGCCACTGCGCCACATCGGCATCTACAGCTACCGGGCCGCCTTCCTGCGCAGCTTTCCCACGCTTGCACAAGCCCCTACCGAGGCCATTGAACAACTGGAGCAACTGCGCGCCCTCTGGCACGGCCACCGCATTGCGGTGCACCTGGCAGAGCAGGCACCCGGCCAAGGCGTGGACACGCCTGAAGACCTGGAGCGCGTGCGCGCCCTTTTTGCCTGAGTCGGCCCCGTAAGCAAGAGCGCGGGAAGCGCGTGCTATCCTCGTTTGCTGACGTGCACGCTGGCAGAGGGACAAAGGAACGACGTGTGCAAAGTCACCCGCTAACACCAACCAAGAGGACCCCATGAAACTCATATTGCTGGGCGCCCCCGGTGCCGGAAAGGGCACACAGGCCGCGTTCATCTGCCAAAAGTACGCCATTCCGCAAATTTCGACTGGCGACATGCTGCGCGCCGCTGTCAAGGCTGGCACGCCGCTGGGTCTCAAGGCCAAGGCCGTCATGGATTCTGGCGCCCTGGTGAGCGATGACATCATCATTGGCCTGGTGAAAGAGCGCATCGCCCAGGCCGATTGCGCCAATGGGTTCCTGTTTGACGGCTTTCCCCGCACCATCGTACAGGCCGACGCCATGAAGGACGCGGGCGTCAAGCTCGACTATGTGCTGGAAATCGACGTTCCGTTTGACGCCATCATCGAACGCATGAGCGGGCGCCGCTCGCACTCTGCCAGCGGCCGCACCTACCACGTCAAATTCAATCCCCCCAAGGTGGCCGACACCGACGACGAGACGGGTGAGCCACTCATTCAGCGCGAGGACGACAAGGAAGACACGGTCAAGAAGCGCCTGGAGGTCTACAGCGCCCAGACGCGGCCGCTGGTCGACTACTACGCTGGCTGGGCCGAACGCGACTCGGCCAGCGCCCCCAAATACCGCTCCATCAGCGGCACCGGCAGCGTGGAAGACATCACCGCCCGCGCGCTCCAGGCACTGGCCAACTGACGCCGCCGACCCCGGCAGCGCCAGCAGACAAAGCGCCCAGCAATGGGCGCTTTTTTTTTGCGTCGCCCGTCGCCAGAAGCTGTACGCAGCTCACTGGGCCTGCATCAGCTCCAGCATCAGCGAAATGCGCGCCTTCACCGGCGAAAGCCCACCAGTCAGTGGCAAGCCATGGCCAGGCGTGCCTACGATCTGGCCAAACGGGCAACGGCTCCCCACACGCACCAGCACCCCCGCTTGCTGCGCCCGCTGCAAAGCGGCCTCAAGTCGGTAGTGCAAGCTTCCATTGCCCGTCGCTGCGACCACCAGGCCGCGCACACCTGCCCGCACCAGCGCATCCACCTGTGCTCCAGTGGCGCCCGCATGGCTGAGCACGATTTCTACCCATGGCCAGGCAGCACCCTCCTGCGGCACGGAAAAAGCGGACCTGTCCACGTTCCCGGCACTGGGCCAAGAGTGTGTCAGGCGCAGGTGACCTTCTTCCATCCAGCCCACCGGCCCGGCATCGCCTGAACCAAAAGCGTCCACCCGGTAAGGGTGAAGCTTTTGCACATGACGCGGCGAATGCACCGCGCCGGCACACACCACACTCACCCCCGCAGTGCGCGCCTGGCAGGCCAGCGCCAACGCATCGCGCAGGTTCTGCGGACCATCAGGCGAGAGCGCCGTAGCAGGCCGCATGGCACAGGTCAACACCACAGGCTTGCGCGCCTCCAAGGTGCAGGCCAGGAACCAGGCCGTCTCCTCCAAGGTGTCCGTCCCATGCGTAATGACAATGCCGTGAATCGCCTCATCCGCGAGGTGCACCACACACCTGCGGTGCAACGCGGTCCAGAGCTCGAAATCGACATTTTTGCTGTCAATCTGCGCCACTTGCTCTGCGTCCAGGTCCATTTCCGGCGGCAAGGCAAGGTGCCCAAGCCCCCCCAGCAAGGCCTGCACTGACCGTTCACCCGCCTGGTAGCCAACGTTGTCACCAGGCTGCACAGCGCTCCCAGCAATCGTGCCGCCAGTACCCAACACCATGATTTTTTGTCTCGCCACTTGCATCTCCCGAAAAACTGTTTAAAAATACAGGTACTGAAGCTTCATACAGGCCTGCTTTGCGCAGTACGACCATGTTCAACGGCCCCCGTCTTACCCCCAGACAGCAACAAATTCTGGATCTGATCCAGACTGCCATTGCGCAATCCGGCGCGCCCCCAACGCGTGCCGAAATTGCCACAGCCCTGGGCTTCAAGTCGGCCAACGCGGCAGAAGAGCATCTTCAGGCGCTGGCTCGCAAAGGCGTTATCGAACTGATCAGCGGCACGTCGCGCGGCATCCGGCTGCGCAGCGAGGCGGTACGCAACATCAACGCCGCGCGCGGCACCCAATTCAGCCTTCCCATTCCCGGACTCACCCAGCTTGCGCTGCCCCTGGTAGGGCGCGTGGCGGCAGGCTCTCCCATTCTCGCGCAGGAACACATCGAACAGACCTGGTGCGTCGAGAGCAGCCTGTTCGAGCACAAACCCGACTACTTGCTCAAGGTGCGCGGCATGTCCATGCGCGACGTGGGCATCATGGATGGCGATCTGCTCGCGGTTCGGCAAACACGCGAGGCACGCAACGGCCAGATCATCGTGGCCCGCATCGGTGACGAGGTAACCGTCAAGCGCCTGCGGCGCACGGCACACGCAATTGAGTTGCTGCCCGAGAACCCGGACTTTCCCGTCATCGTCGTCCAGCCAGGTGAGCCCTTCGAGATTGAAGGCCTGGCTGTCGGCCTGATCCGCAACACCATGTTGAACTGACCCTTTTCTATGCGCCGCAGGTGGCGGGCGCTTGGCGGGGCAGGAGCCTCACCATCCCTGCGATGCATAGCTACGTCAATCCTGCCTGTGTTCATCCATTTTCATGGGAGCTTCACATGCACAGTCTTCTGGCTCGCGCCTCACAACTGACTTTGTCCTTTTTTTCTGCGCGCCAATGGCTCGGCACAGCCGAGCGCCACATGCCCGCACGTCCCCGTCCCGCACACGATTCCCCGCACACGCGTGGTTTCACCCCCAACCATAGAACCGGATGTGCAGCGCAATCCGAGCAGCCGCCCGAGAGACATGCATGCAGCGCTGCGTCAGGCATGCTGAAAACTCACCCGGCGCGACCCGTGCGCGTACTGCGCATGCGTGAGGGCACTACAGAGCGGCTGGCCATCGTGGGCCGCATGGCCGACGTATGTGCGGAACTTGACCGCCTGGCTGCGCACGAACGCCTTTGTTGACGAGAAGGCAAGGGGAAGTCTGCAAGGCACAATCGGGCGATGAATATCGTGATTCTCGACGACTATCAGGATGCGGTTCGCAAACTCCACTGCGCCGCCCGCCTCGATGCCCACTCCGCCAAGGTGTACACCAACACCGTCAAGGGCGTTGGTCAGCTGTCAGTGCGACTGAAAGATGCGGACATCATTGTCCTGATCCGCGAACGCACGCACATCACACGCCAGCTGGTCGAGAAACTTCCCCGCCTGAAAATGATTGCGCAGACCGGCAAGGTCGGCAGCCATATCGACATAGGGTCCTGCACGGAGCACGGCATTGCAATCTCCGAAGGCGTCGGGTCTCCCGTGGCGCCAGCCGAGCTCACTTGGGGACTGGTACTCGCGGCCATGCGCCGCCTGCCGCAGTACATCTCCAACCTCAAGCACGGCGCCTGGCAGCAGTCAGGACTCAAGGCTGCCTCCATGCCGGCCAACTTCGGCGTTGGCAGCGTCCTGCGCGGCAAAACCCTGGGCATCTGGGGGTACGGTCGCATTGGTCAAATCGTGGCCGGATACGGCCGTGCCTTCGGGATGAACGTGCGCATCTGGGGCAGCGAGGCGTCACGTGCGCAAGCACTGACCGACGGCTACCAGGTGGCCATCACGCAGCAAGACTTCTTTTCCCAATGCGACGTTGTTTCACTGCATTTGCGGCTTACCCCGGAAACCCGCCACTTGATCACCCTCGAAACTCTGTCCTATATGAAGCCCACTGCTTTGCTGGTCAATACTTCACGGGCTGAATTGATTGAGGCCGATGCCCTGTTGGCAGCACTCAACCGGGGCCGTCCCGGCATGGCCGCGATCGATGTTTTCGAAAGCGAGCCCATTTTGCAAGGACACGCGCTGCTTCGCCTGGAAAACTGCATTTGCACACCCCACATCGGCTATGTGGAGCTGGACAATTACGAGCTGTATTTTGGCTCCGCTTTCGACAACGTGCTCAATTTCATACGCGGCACACCTACCAATATCGTCAACCCAGGAGCGCTTCAGGTTCGACGGTAACGCAAGCCCGTACGCGGCTGGAAATTAAAAAGGCTTCCCGAGGGAAGCCTTTTTTGGGTTCAGGCACAAGGCCTGAAAACAGGACCTTAGTTCAGCGGGTTTTTCTTGCCATCGATGTAGTGGTACAACGTGATGGCGGGAGTCTGCATTTCGCCATTCTTCGTAAAGGCGATCGTGGCGGTCACGCCCTTGTAGTTGGACTTCGCCAGTTCTTTCACGTACACCTTGGGGTCCACTGAGTTGGCACGCTTCATAGCGTCGACCAGCAGCATCGTGGCGTCGTAGGTGTAGGGGCTGTACACCTGGAACTCGCCTGGGTACTTGGCGTCATAGCGCTCCTTCCACGCCTTGCCGCCAGGCATCTTGGCGAGCGACGAACCACCTTCAGCACAGACCACGTTGTTCAGCGTTTTGGCGCCGGCTGCGAGCTGGGCGAGTGCAGCGGTGCAAACGCCGTCGCCGCCAAAGTACTTCACGTCAGCCATCCCCAGCTGCTCCATCTGGCGCAGCATCGGGCCGGCTTGTGGGTCCATACCGCCGAAGAAGATGGCGTCCGGCTTCTTGGCCTTGATGGCGGTCAAAATCGCCATGAAATCCGTTGCCTTGTCGGTCGTGAACTGCTGATCAACCTGCTTCATGCCCAGGCCCGCTGCGGTCTTGGCAAACACGTCTGCCACGCCTTGGCCGTAGGCCGTGCGGTCGTCAATCACGGCAAAAGACTTGAGCTTGAGCGTATCGTGGGCATAGTGCGCCAAGCCTGCGCCAAGGGCGTTGTCGTTCGCGATGATGCGGAACGTGGTGTCATAGCCGGGCTTGGTCAGGCTGGGGTTGGTGGCAGCACCCGTCACCATGGGAATGCCGCAGTCGTGGTACACCTTGGATGCGGGAATGGTCGTGCCCGAGTTCAGGTGACCCACCACACCGGCAACCTTGGAGTCGCACAGCTTCTGGGCAGCTGCCGTACCTTGCTTGGGATCCGCTGCGTCATCTTCGGCCTGCAGTTCAAACTTGATTTTCTTGCCGCCGATGGTCACACCCTTGGCATTCAAGTCCTCAATGGCCATGCGCGCGCCATTTTCGTTGTCCTTGCCGTAGTGGGCTTGCGCACCCGACACCGGGGCGACGTGACCAATCGTGACCACTTGCTCCTGGGCCAGAGCCATGCCGGCAACAGCTGCAAACGCTGCGGCTACGGTCAGTTTCAACTTCAATTGCATAGGAATCTCCAGTAAAGATTAAACGCTGAGCATCTTTTTGTGTCTCAACGCCGAAGAAGATAACGCATATTCATGCCCAGCGGCACTAGGGAACACGCGCAAATCAGCGCAGCGCGATGCGCAAAAGCTGTCCTTATGCTGGCGGCGTTCCTACCCCTGCCGCGAGCTCGTCAGCGACTGCTTCGTACACCGCCTGACGAACTACCGCCTCGATCTCTTCGCGCAGGCGAGGGACGATGGAGCGGGTTTGCTCTTCCACCACTGCGGCAATGGCACCGCGAAGGCGAATATCGAGCGATACGTCCACACGTTGCATCACCCGGTGCACCAACAGCTCCTCAAAATCCTTGCTCAGCACCGAATGCACAGGTTCGGGCGGCGGCACCTGGGTAGCCGACCCTTTGGAAGGCGCGCTGGAGTGCGCCCTGGGCGTTGGTGCATCCGGCCGCAATGCTGCGGCACCAGGGACAGCTGGACGGCTCACGGCCGACGGCGCATGAAGCCCAGCCATCGACCCGGTCGATGGCGATGGCGATGGCGACGATGGCGATGGCCCGGCCCGCTCGGCAGCGGCATCCTGCACCACCTCGGTCAGGGTGGGTACAAATCGGGGCGGCACTCTTGGAACGGAAGGTTCTGGCATCACACCCCCTGCGCTAGATCGTGGCGCACCAGCGCGTAGCCACGTTGCACATAATGTCTCCAGCGCACGCGGGCGGCAGCACGGTCTGCCTCATCGTCGGCGACCACCACTTCAATCAGTCGCTCGAAGCTGCCAAACCCTGGCGGGACGCCGCCTTCCAGGTTCAGCAGCACCTGCCTGTGCGGCAGCTCACACGCATCGTCGTGCGCCAACACGATGGGAGAGGCCTGCAGCAACTCTGGAGCATCCCCCAGCCTGCAGTGCGCAACAAAATCCTGCGGCGCCATGTTCCACAGCATGGCGTCGAGCGGGTCCATCAACGCCAGCGGCGTCCGGATCACCAAGCGCTGGCCCTGGCGCAGCAACTTTCGCGCTACACGGCAGGCGTATGTCACCTTGTCCGGTGCATTGAAGTGAAACGCAATCTCGGTCATGTACCAGAGATCTTGGCGGCGCGGGCAGGTCGCGGCGCCTTCTTGGCCCGACCGCGTGGCACGTTCTGAGCCGAGGCGGCATCTGGTTGTGCACGCGCAAGCAGCCAATTCACCAGCAAGCCCACCGGCCTGCCCGTCGCGCCTTTGGCCGTCCCACTCTTCCAGGCCGTGCCCGCAATATCCAGGTGCGCCCACGGCACCTCGCCCACAAACGACTGGAGAAACTTGGCAGCAGTAATCGAACCTGCCGGTCGCCCGGCCACATTGGCAAGATCGGCAAAATTGCTCTTGAGTCCTTCGGCATATTCATCGTCCAGCGGCAGGCGCCAGGCCAGATCGCCAGCACCTTCGCCAGCGGCGAGCAATGCCTGGGCCAGCGCCTCGTCTGAGGCAAACAACCCGCTGCGCACGCCGCCCAGCGCGATGACACAGGCGCCGGTCAGGGTCGCGATGTCCACGATGGCGGCCGGCTTGTGGCGCATGCCATAGCACAGAGCGTCGCACAGCACCAGCCTCCCTTCGGCATCGGTGTTGAGCACTTCGATGGTCTGTCCGCTCATGCTCGTCACCACATCGCCAGGCTTGACCGAGCGGCCGTCCGGCATGTTTTCACAGGCGGGGATCAGGCCCACGACATTGATGGCAGGCTGCAACTGCGCCAGCGCTCGAAAAACGCCCAGAACACTGGCCGCGCCACACATGTCGAACTTCATCTCATCCATTTCGGGTGCTGGCTTGATGGAGATGCCGCCGGTGTCAAACGTAATGCCTTTGCCTACGAGCACCACGGGCGCCTGCGAGCGGGCCGCGCCCGTGTAGCGCAGCTCGATAAAGCGAAGCGGCTCTTCAGATCCGCGCGCCACCGCGAGGAACGCCCCCATCTTCAGACGGCTCACTTCGGCAGGCCCCATCACCTTGCAGGCGATGCCGGGTTGCTTGGCAAGCGCCTTGGCCGCGTCGGCCAGCATGCGCGGCGTGGCATGGTTGGCCGGTCGGTTGCCCCATTCGCGCGCCAGTTCCACCCCGAGCGCCACCGCCACGCTGGATGCGAAGGCCTGTGCCACGGCGGTTGGTTCGTGCACGCCCACCACCACGCGTGACAGCGAAGACGCTTCTCCCTTGGGCTTCGTGAGCGTATAGACATAGGACACGTGCGCAGCACCTTGCACGGCGGCGGAGACTGCCGCCGCATTGGCCTCTGCGGCAAAGCAGATCGCAACCCGCTTGGTGCCAGGTGACCGAAAAGCGGCTGCGGCGCCCGCAAGTGCCTGGCGCACGCCACGGGCATCCCCCAAGCCAATCCCGGCAAAAAGAACCCGACGGGCCGCAATCCCCGCGCTCTGGTAAAAGCTCAGCAGCTTTCCCGGCTTGGGATCAAAGTCTTTGTGCTTGATCGCCTCGCCAATGAGGGCAGAAAGCGGATCGGTGCCAGCGACAAAATCCTGCCCGACAAGCACCACCAGTTGGTCGCATTTTTCGGCCGCCGCTGCCCGCAGGTCCATGGTTTTGAGATCAAAGTTCATAATCGCCTCTTTACATTGCGTCCATGTTATTCGATTCATCACTGCGCAAGGAGTTGGCCCGCAGCTTTGGCGCCACCCTGGTAGTCCTGGTCACGGTGGTCATGACCATGATCCTGATCCGTACCCTGGGGCAGGCCTCCAGAGGCAACGTCAGCCCGTCTGATGTCATGCTCGTCATGGGGTACACGGTCCTCGGCCAGCTCCCCACCATTCTCTGTCTCAGCCTGTTTGTTGCCACCATCGGCAGCCTCTCGCGCATGTACCGAGACAGCGAGATGGTGATCTGGTTTTCCAGCGGCCGTGGCCTTGCCAGTCTGCTGCCCGCGTTGCTGCGTTTCGCCTGGCCGGCAATGCTGGGCGTGGCCGTGTTGTCGCTGCTCGCCTGGCCCTGGGCCAACCGGCAAGTTCAGGAGCTGCGCACGCAGTACGAACAGCGCGGCGACGTGGACCGGATTGCGCCGGGTGAATTTCAGGAATCCGCCAGCGGCAAGCGGGTCTTTTTCATTGACAAGGACAGCCCTGAGCCCAACACGGCCAGCAATGTCTTCATCGCCGCGAACGAGCACGGCACGCAGGCCGTGACATCGGCGCTCAGCGCGCGCATCGAAATGCGCGGGGCAGACCGCTTTGCACTGCTGAGCAATGGGCAGCGCCTGGAAACCAGCACTGGCAAGCCGGAAATCAAACTGAGCGAGTTCAAGTTGTACGGCACCCGTGTCGGCTCGGCCAAGGCTGGGCTGGGTGACGATGGCGCTGCCAAGACGCGCAGCACCCGCGAGCTTCTGGCGCAGAGCGCGCCCATATTCCAGGCCGAACTGGCATGGCGTGTGGGCCTGCCGTTCACCGCCTTCAACCTGGTGGTGCTTGGCCTGGGGCTGGCGAGCGTCAATCCCCGTGCCAGCCGCAGCGGCAATCTGCTATTTGCCTTGTTTGCCTTTATTGTTTACTACAACTTCATGACGCTTGGGCAGAGTTGGGTCGAATCCGGGCGCTTTGGCCTGTTGCCCTACGTCGGCATGCTGCACGGCGGCGTGCTGGTGTTTGCGCTTGCCCTCATCGGCATTCGCCACAACCGCTGGTCATGGACCACGCTGTGGCGCAGGAGGGCCGCATGAAGACCATTCGCCGCATGGTTCACCGCGAAGTGCTCGCTGCCGTGGCTCTGGTGACGCTCGGGTTTCTGGCGCTGTTCTTCTTCTTTGACCTGATCGATGAACTGCGTTCGGTGGGCCGCATGCCCGATACCTATCCGGTCTCCCAGGCCGTGCTGTATGTGCTGCTCGGCATACCGACCCATTTGTACGAACTGCTACCGATCACGGTGCTGATCGGGACGATTTTCGTGATGGCGCGTTTTGCGCAAAGCTCTGAATTCACCATTTTGCGCACCAGCGGCCTCGGCCCAGGGCGGGCGCTGGGCATGCTGCTGATGCTGGGCAGTGCATTCGTGATGGTGACCTTTGCCCTGGGCGACTATGTGGCGCCAGCGAGTGACCGCGCAGCGCAGGTGCTCAAGTCCAGAGGGCTTGCGCGCCTGACCACTGGCGGAACCGGCGCCTGGCTCAAGGAGCGCCAGGGAGACGATTCGGTCGCCGTGAACATTCGGACCATTCGCTCGGATGGCCTGATGGAAGGCATTCGCATTTATCGCTTCGACGCCCATAGCCGCCTTGTATCGCAAACCCTGGCTGAGTCTGCAAAGCTTGCAAGCGACGGGGAGGCGTGGCAGCTCAAGCAGGTGCACAGCAATACCTTTTTGCGAGATGCCGACGGTGAAACACAGAGCGCAGAGCGCCTTGAACTTGCCGAACTGCGCTGGCCTACACGGATCACAGCCGACATGGTCTCGGCTGCAGTCCTCCAACCCGATCACATGGCAACCGTGGATCTCTTTCAATACATTCGCCACCTGGAGGCCAACGGCCAATCGGCACAACGCTACGAAATCGAGTTCTGGCGCAAGGTGTTCTACCCCTTGAGCTGCCTGGTGATGGTGGTGCTGGCCCTGCCTTTTGCCTACCTGCACTTTCGCGCGGGTTCGACCACCGGCTATGTGTTTGGCGGCGTGATGGCGGGCATCAGCTTCTTCCTGCTCAACAACGTGTTCGGTTTTGCCGGCACCCTGCAAAACTGGTCGCCTTGGCTCACGGCGGCGGCGCCAGGCCTTATTTACACCTTCGCCTCACTGGCCGCCTTCGGCTGGCTGGTGCTGCGGCGTTGATGGGCAGGCACGCCATGCACCACCCCGTTGGAATCGTCCTGTTTGCCCACGGGTCGCGCGATGCCGGCTGGCGCGCGCCTATTGAAGCGGTGCGAGCCGAAATTGAGCGCAGCCGGCCAGACGTCGAGGTACGCTGTGCCTACCTGGAGCTGTGCGAGCCCGACCTGGCGCAGGCAAGCCGCAGTTTGCACGCGGCCGGCGTGCGCACGCTGACCATCGTGCCCATGTTTCTGGGCACCGGGCGGCACGCGCGGGACGACCTGCCCCTCCTGGTCGCCACCCTGCGCGCGCAGCACCCCGATATGGCCATCGAGGTGCAAGAGGCGGTCGGCGAGAACCCTCGCATGACGGCGCTGATGGCCGAAATTGCCTGTGGTGGCCCTCCGATCTAGTGTCGTACACACGGGATCAGGCGCGATCCATATTGCATAATGATTGGATTCTTTAGCCCAGATTCAATATGAACCTGCACCAATTTCGCTTTGTTCAAGAAGCCGCTCGCCGCAACCTGAACCTCACCGAGGCGGCCAAGGCGCTGCACACCTCACAGCCCGGGGTGTCCAAGGCGATCATCGAGCTCGAAGGCGAACTCGGCATTGATATCTTCGCGCGCCACGGCAAGCGCTTGAAGCGCATCACCGAACCGGGCCAGCATGTCCTCAAGAGCATCGAGCTCATCATGCGCGAAGTCGGCAACTTGAAGCGCATCGGTGAGCAGTACAGCGCCCAGGACAACGGCACCTTCAGCATTGCCACCACGCACACGCAAGCGCGCTACGTGCTGCCGCCGGCCGTCGCGAAACTGCGCGAGGCCTACCCCAAGGTGAACATCAGCCTGCACCAGGCCACGCCCGACCAGGTGGCCCGTATGGTGATCGACGAGGTGGCTGAAATCGGCGTGGCCACCGAATCCCTGGTCGATTACCCAGAACTCGTCACCCTCCCCTGCTACGAATGGCAGCATGTGCTGGTCATGCCGCACGGCCACCCGCTGGCGCAAAAGGAGCGCATTGGCCTGGACGACATCGCCCACGAGCCGCTCATTACCTACCACCCATCGTTTACCGGCCGCACCAAGATCGACCAGGCCTTTGCCACGCGCCGGCTGCAGCCGAACGTGGTGCTGGAAGCGATCGATTCGGACGTCATCAAGACCTACGTGCGCCTGGGCCTGGGCCTGGGCATCGTGGCGGAAATGGCCATGCGGGACGATCCGGTAGGCGACCTGCTGGTGCGCCCGGCCGGCCATTTGTTTGGCCAGAGCGTGGCGCGCGTGGCGTTCAAGCGCGGCGCCTACCTGCGCAATTTTGTGTACCGTTTTGCCGAACTGCTGAGCGACCGCCTGGGCCGCGATCTCGTCATGCGCGCCATGACCGGGCAAGTGAACGACTACGAGCTTTGAACCTAGAAACCTCTCCCGCACCGACCATGGACCGCGCCACCGCACCCCGCACCCCGCACCTCACCAGCCGCCTGCCCCAAGTGGGCACCACCATCTTCAGCGTGATGTCGGCGTTGGCGGCCGAGCACGGCGCGGTGAATCTGGGCCAAGGCTTTCCTGATTTCGACTGCGACCCGCGCTTGCCGGACGCCGTGACCGCCGCCATGGGCGCTGGCCACAACCAGTACCCACCCATGCCGGGTGTGCCCGCGCTGCGGGAAGCGGTTGCTTCAAAAATAGAAGCGCTCCACGCCCGCCAATACAGCGCTGCAGCCGAAATCACCATCACGGCTGGTGCAACGCAGGCCATCCTGACGGCGATCCTGGCCACCGTGCACCCCGGTGACGAGGTGATTGTTCTCGAACCCTGCTACGACAGCTACGTCCCCAACGTCGAGCTGGCGGGTGGCGTGGCAGTGCGCGTGCCGCTCACGCCTGGCAGCTTCCGGCCTGATTTCGACAAGATCGGCGCCGCCATCACGCCGCGCACCCGCGCCATCATCGTCAACAGCCCACACAACCCGAGCGCGACGGTCTGGAGCGCCGAGGAGATGCGCCAATTGCAAGCGCTGCTGGCGCCGACCGACATCCTGCTCATCAGCGACGAGGTCTACGAGCACATGGTGTTCGACGGCGCCGAGCACCAGAGCGCGGCGCGCTTTCCCGGCCTGGCCGCGCGCGCGTTCATCGTCTCCAGCTTTGGCAAGACCTTCCACGTCACGGGTTGGAAGGTGGGCACCGTGGCCGCACCCGCTGCCTTGACCGCCGAATTCCGCAAGGTGCACCAGTTCAACGTGTTCACGGTGAACACCCCCATGCAGCATGGCCTGGCGGCCTACCTGCAGGATTCGGCACCCTACCTGCAACTGCCCGCCTTCTACCAGGCCAAGCGCGACCTCTTTCGCCAGGGGCTGGAAGGCTCGCGCCTGAAGCTCTTGCCCAGCGCCGGCAGCTACTTTCAGTGCGTGGACATCGCAAAGGTCAGCGACTTGAGCGAGGCCGATTTCTGCCAATGGCTGACCCGCGAACTGGGCGTGGCCGCGATTCCGCTCTCGGCGTTCTACCGCGACGGGTTTGACCAGCGCGTGGTGCGATTCTGCTTCGCCAAGAAAGACGAGACCCTGCGCGCAGCGCTGGAGCGGCTGCGGCAGCTGTGAAGGCTAGAGGCTCTGCGACGGACAGCTAATCCAGCTAAATTCTTAGCAAAAAATGGCTCTAGCGTATACCCCATAAGCGTTAGAAGCTATTAATTTAATAGCTTTCTGCGCGCTGTCCAAGCAGCGCTTGCCTGCGTTTTGGCGGACGTGGCCGCAAGGCCAACCCGCTGATCCGCGTCAAGTTTTCTGTACAGAGGACGGACTCAAGGGATTCACCCGAGAGCCAGCGCCAATGGAGCGAACCTAGACTGTGGCGTCCTGCGCCACCGTGGCCGCAGGCAGAGGACTGGAGTTTGCCTTGCAGCCTACCCAAACCGCCCATCCAGACTACTTCCACAAGGTGGTCGATTGCCAGTGGGCCTGCCCTGCCCACACGCCGGTGCCCGAATACATCCGCCTGATCGGCCAGGGCCGCTACGACGACGCCTACATGGTCAACTGGGTGTCCAACGTGTTTCCCGGCATTCTGGGCCGCACCTGCGACCGGCCCTGCGAGCCTGCCTGTCGGCGCGGCCGGGTCGAGGAAAGCAATGGCGCCCACCCCGAGCCCGTGGCCATCTGCCGCTTGAAGCGCGTGGCAGCCGACAACAAAACCGCCGGAATCAAGGCACGCATGCCCACCATCGCAGCCCGCAACGGCAAGCGCGTGGCCTGCGTGGGCGCCGGCCCCGCATCGCTGACCGTGGCGCGCGACCTGGCACCGCTGGGCTACGAGGTGACGGTGTTCGACGCCGAATCCAAGGCGGGCGGCTTCATTCGCAGCCAGATTCCGCGTTTTCGGCTGCCCGAATCGGTGATCGACGAAGAAACGGGCTACATCCTCGACATGGGCGTACAGTTTCGCAAGCAAGAACGCGTGGACTCGCTGCGTACGTTGCTGCAGCAAGGCTATGACGCGGTGTTCGTGGGCAGCGGCGCACCGCGCGGGCGCGATCTGGACATTCCCGGGCGACGCGAGATCGAGGGCAACATCCATATCGGCATCGACTGGCTGGCTTCGGTGTCGTTCGGGCACATCACCCGCATCGCACCGCGCGTCATCGTGCTGGGCGGCGGCAACACCGCCATGGACTGCTGCCGCTCGGCGCGGCGCTTGGGCGGCACCGACGTCAAGGTCATCGTGCGCAGCGGCTTTGACGAGATGAAGGCTTCGCCCTGGGAAAAAGAGGATGCGCTGCACGAGGGCATCCCGATCCTGAACTTCCATGTGCCCAAGACTTTTGAGCACGACAACGGCCAGCTCACCGCCATGACCTTCGAGGTCGTGCGCGCCGAATACGACGCACAAGGCCACCGCCACCTGGTGCCCACGGGTGAGCCCGATGTGCGCGTGCCCTGCGACGTGGTGCTGATCGCCGTGGGCCAGGAAAATGCGTTTCCGTGGATCGAGGACGACCTGGGCATTGCCTTTGACCGATGGGGTTTGCCGCAGCTCACACCAGACACCTTCCAGTCCACGCTGCCCCAGGTGTTCTTCGGCGGCGACGCGGCCTACGGCCCGAAAAACATCATTACCGCCGTGGCACAGGGGCACGAGGCGGCGGTGTCGATCGACCGCTTCCTGCACGGCGAAGACGTGTGCCAGCGCCCGGCACCACACACCAACCTGATGTCCACCAAAATGGGCATCCACGAGTGGAGCTACAACAACGACGTCTCGAACGACCTGCGCTTCAAAGTGCCATGGGCCAAGGCCGAGGTGGCGCTGGCCAGCATCCGGGTGGAAGTGGAGCTGGGGTTCGATGCCGCCACCGCCTTCAAAGAGGCCAGCCGCTGCCTGAACTGCGACGTGCAGACGGTGTTCAACCGCTCCACCTGCATCGAGTGCGACGCCTGCGTGGACATTTGCCCCATGGACAGCATTACGTTCACCTTCAATGGCGAAGAGGACGAGTTGCGCACCCGGCTCAAAGCCCCCGCTAGGAACCTGACGCAAGCACTGATGGTTTCCGCGCCGCTCAAGACCGGGCGCGTCATGGTCAAGGACGAAGACGTCTGCCTGCACTGCGGCCTGTGCGCCGAGCGCTGCCCCACGGGCGCCTGGGACATGCAGAAGTTCCGCCTGGATACCACCCAGGCCGGCCCGCAGTGCCGCGACGCCCAGACCACCCGCCACACGCTGGAGGCCGCATGAAACCCATTGAAGCCGTCAACGACTTTGTCATCAAGTTCGCCAACGTCAACGGCTCGGGCTCGGCGTCGGCCAACGAGCTGTTCGCCAAAGCCATTCTGCGCATGGGCGTACCGGTCAGCCCGCGCAACATCTTCCCCAGCAACATCCAGGGCTTGCCGACCTGGTACGAGGCCCGTGTGTGCGAGCGCGGCTATTCGGGGCGGCGCGGCGGCGTGGACATGATGGTGGCCATGAACCCGCAGACCTGGGACGCCGACGTGGCCGAGCTCTCGCCGGGCGGTTACCTGTTCTACGACAGCACCCGGCCTATTCCTGCGTCCAAGTTTCGCACTGACATCACTGTCATCGGCGTGCCGCTGACCGAGATCAGCAACAACGCCTACACCGAGCCGCGCCAACGCCAGTTGTTCAAGAACATCATCTACGTGGGCGCCCTCTCGGTGCTGCTCGACGTGGAGGCCGAGGTGTTCGAGAAGCTCTTTGCCGAACAGTACAAGGGCAAGGAAATGCTGCTGGATTCCAATGTCAAGGCGCTGCACCTGGGGCGCGACTATGTCAAAGCGCACCTGCAGGCGCCCCTGGGCATCCGGGTGCGCCGTGCCGACGAGGTAGGCGACCTCATTTTTACCGACGGCAACAGCGCAGCCGCCCTGGGCTGTGTGTATGGCGGCGCCACGGTGGCGGCTTGGTACCCGATCACGCCCTCATCGTCGGTGCCCGAGGCTTTCCAGAAATACTGCGACAAGTTCCGCATCGACCCGGACACCGGCCGCAGCAACTTCGCCATCGTGCAGGCCGAAGACGAACTGGCCTCCATCGGCATGGTGGTGGGCGCGGGCTGGAACGGCGCCCGCGCCTTCACGGCCACTTCGGGCCCGGGCATTTCGCTGATGACGGAGTTCATCGGCCTGGCCTACTTTGCCGAGATTCCGGTCACCATCATCAACGTGCAGCGCGGCGGGCCGTCCACCGGCATGCCCACGCGCACCCAGCAGTCGGACCTGCTCGCCTGCGCCTACGCCTCGCACGGCGACACCAAGCATGTGCTGCTGTTTCCCGAAGACCCACACGAATGCTTTGAACACGCCGCCGCAGCGCTGGACCTGGCCGACTGGCTGCAAACCCCGATTTTTCTCATGACCGACCTGGACATCGGCATGAACCAGCGCCTGTGCAAACCCTTTGCCTGGGACGACACGCGCACCTACGACCGGGGCAAGGTGATGACTGCCGAAGAATTGGAGGCGGGCAAGGACTTTGGCCGCTACAAGGACGTGGACGGCGACGGTATTCCCTGGCGCACCTACCCCGGCACGCACCCCACCAAAGGCAGCTTTTTCACGCGCGGCACCACGCGCGACCCCTATGCCCGCTACTCGGAGCGCGGGCCGGACTACATCTACAACATGGAGCGCTTGCTGCGCAAATTTCGCACCGCCGCCGACCTGGTGCCCCAGCCCGTGCTGCGCAGCGCGGCGCATGCCACACCGCTGGGCGTGCTGTACTTCGGCTCCACCAGCCCAGCCATGCAGGAGGCGCTGGATGTGCTCACCGCCGCGGACATCCACCTCGACGCCCTGCGCCTGCGCGCCTTCCCCTTCCCGGATTCGGTGGACCGCTTCATCGCCGCGCACGAACAGGTGTTTGTGGTGGAGCAGAACCGCGACGCCCAGATGCACGCCCTGCTGGTCAACGAGCTGGGCGTGGACCCGGCGCGCCTCGTCAAGGTGCTGCACTACGACGGCACGCCGATCACGGCGCGCTTCATCACCCAGGCGATCCAGACCCATCTGCAAGGCGCCCAGGCGTTGATCAAGGAGGCCGCATGACCTACCTCGCCAAGCCCCGGCTGCACCACCCCACGCTGACCCACAACAAGGTGGGCTACACCCGGCGCGACTACGAAGGCCGCATCTCCACCCTGTGCGCGGGCTGCGGGCACGACTCGATCTCGGCGGCCATCATCCAGGCCTGCTGGGAACTCGACATCGAACCGCACCGCGTGGCCAAGCTCTCGGGCATTGGCTGCAGCTCCAAAACGCCAGACTATTTTCTGGGCGCCTCGCACGGCTTCAACACCGTGCACGGGCGCATGCCCTCGGTGCTGACCGGCGCCAACCTGGCCAACCGCGACCTGCTGTACCTGGGTGTCTCGGGCGACGGCGATTCGGCCTCCATCGGCCTTGGGCAGTTCGCCAATGCCATGCGCCGGGGCGTGCGCATGGCCTACATCGTCGAGAACAACGGCGTCTACGGCCTGACCAAGGGCCAGTTCTCGGCCACGGCCGACCGGGGTTCGCGCAGCAAGAAGGGCGTGGTCAACAACGACAGCCCGGTGGACCTGGTAGGCCTGGCGCTGCAACTGGGCGCCACCTATGTGGCGCGCAGCTTCTCGGGCGACAAGGAGCAGCTCGTGCCGCTCATCAAGGGCGCCCTCGGCCACGGTGGGGCGGCGTTCATCGACGTCATCAGCCCCTGCGTCACCTTCAACAACCACAGCGGCAGCACCAAGAGCTACGACTATGTGCGCCAGCACAACGAGGCCGTGAGCCGCATCGACTTCATGCCCCGGCACAGCGAGATCACGGCGCAGTACGCGCCCGGCGAAGTGATCGACGTGCAGCAGCACGACGGCAGCCCGCTGCGCCTGCGCAAACTGCACACCGACTACGACCCCACCGACCGCTACGCCGCGCTCAGCTACATGAACGCCCACCAGGCGCGCGGCGAAGTGGTCACAGGTCTGCTCTACCTCGACCCGCAGGCCACCGACCTGCACCTGTCCCTCAACACCAGCGACACGCCGCTCAACAGCCTGGGGCCGGCCCAACTCTGCCCCGGCTCAAAAGCACTGGAAAAGCTCAACGCATCGCTGCGCTGACCCTGTTGTCCCCTGCCAAAGGAGCCCTGCCATGGCCGAACGCACCGTGTTCCAGTCGATCTCCCAGCGCCACGTGGTGAGCCTGGGGCCCCAGGCCAGTGTCTGGGACGCAGCCTGTGTAATGACGCGTGCCAACTGCGGCAGCGTGCTCATCCTCGACACCCTGGGCGCCATCCTGGGCATCCTGACGGAGCGCGACCTGATGACACGCGTGCTGGCCAAGGCGCTGAGCCCCGAGACCACCCTGGTCTGCGACGTGATGACGCCGCACCCGCAAACGGTGGGTCCCGACATGAAGGTCTCCGAGGCGGTGTTGATCATGATCGAGCGGGGCTTTCGGCACCTGCCCATCGTCTCGCCAGCGGACAAGATCCTCGGCGTTTTCTCGGTACGCGACGCGCTGCCGCGCGAGATCGGCGACGCGGTAAGCCTGGCGGAATTCAACGACCAGGTGAACGACGCCCTGGGCTGATGCGGCGACCGACGTGCCGGCGCCAGTTCGACCCGCATAGGAACGGACGAATCATTGGCGTTCCCGTCTCTGGGATACTTGCGCCCCAGGAAACGGCCCCCTGAGAGAAAAAGAAAACCCACACCATGAGCCTCTTTGACCGACTCTGGGGCGGCGCGCGCAAAAAAACGCCCTCCCCCAAGCCTGCCGCCCCCGCACCGCTCGCAGTGGCAAGCGCTGAGCCAAAAGGCGCCGTGGAACGCCGCCAGTCCCCTCGCAAGAACGCCCGCAAGGGGACGCGGGCGCTGATCATCGACGACTCGCCGACCGTGGTGGCCGTGTTGCGCAAGGCGCTGCGCTCGGCCGGGTGCAGCACGCGCGAAGCGCTGGATGCCGAGCATGGCCTGGCGCTGCTCGACCAGGACCCGCCCGATCTGATTTTTCTGGACATCGTCCTGCCCGGCATGAACGGCTTTCATGCCCTGCGCCTGATCCGCAAGAACCCGGCGTACCAGCACATCCCCGTCATCATGATCAGCGGCAACGAACACGCCATCGAACAGTTCTACGTCAATCGCATCGGGGCCGACGATTTCATGAAGAAGCCGTTTTCCCGCTTCGAGATCTTTGCCCGCATTGAAAGCCTGCTCGACGATGACCTGGTACCCCGCCGCAAAGGCTTGAGCACACCAGCGCTGGCCAGCGAAGCAATCCGCCCACGGACGGGCAGCGCAAGCGCGTAGGGGAAAAATATCAATCAAATTGGCCTCTAGAGCGCTTATCCATCAAGCGCTATTAGCTATTAATTTAATAGTTAAAAACCACCTCTTTGACCGGCTTCGGAGCCACAACAGCCCAGGCAGCCGCAAACCGTTTCACCCGGCCCCATCGGCCCCGTCACGCTCGCGGTCGCGTTTGGCCCGCAGCACTGCAGCGCGCCAGCGGGCCAGCGCCACCGCATAGCCAAGGGAGTAGCCCGCCAGCAGCCCATACGCGCACACCGTGGTGGCGCTGCCCATGAACTCTGCCGTACTCCTAGGCACCACCGGCGCCAACCAATAGACCTCGGCGACCCGCCAGGCAATGCGCGCCAGGAACAGCGCGGACAGCGCAAACCCCAGGTGCGCATTGGGCGTGTAGAACAGCCCTTCGCCGCGCCGCGCTTCAAACTGCGTGTGGCGAACGCCCAGCAAGGAGAGCACCGCGCCCGCCAGCAGGCTGCCAATAAGCCACCCCACCCGACCCGGATGCGCCAGCGCTGTGTGCGCGACCCAGATGCTGAGCAGCGAATACACCGCTAGCGTGATCGGCGCCCGGTAGCGCGACAGGCGCTGGCGCCCAAACATCTTGCGCAGGCGCGCGTAGATGCGCCAGACAATCAGCGGGAAAAGCGTCAGCAGCGTGAGGGTGGACGAACCGGGAGCTTGCATGGGAACGGGGAGGGAGAGGTGGCCGTGGTCACGAAATAATCCAGCGGCCAATATAGTGCGTACGTCCATCGGCCTGTCAGCGCCTGTTCAAAGGTCCGTGGCTTATTGACAGAATTGAAGCAGCTCTCGCGCAGCGAGCAGGCCTGAAATGTCAGGCAATGCGATTTCTTCGATGCCCGCAATAGGCCCCCGACAGCCTCTGCCCCAGTTGCAGCACAAAACCAGCTCTACCCCTCACACCCCCACAACCCATCCTCCCGCGCCCGCAACAACACCGGTGCGATAAATATGCACAGGAGGCCAAACGCCGCCATCCAGCACAAACCGGCCAGCGCCATCCAGGCAACAGAGTATTCCCCCACCCACGCCGCCCCTGCGCGCAGCAGCGCGGCCAAGGCAATCAGGCCCGCACCCCACATGCCCCACGCGCGCTCGTCAATCGCCAGGCCGCAGTGCGCGCGCCCAGCAATACAGATGACGGCGTAAATCGCCAGGCCAATCGTTCCCACGGTCAGCAGATGGCGCCCCGCCATGACGCCCGGGCCGCCGGCCAGCAGCGCCCAGCCCATCAGCGCGTAGCCCAACGCCATGCACAGGTACACGGCGTAGAGCATGAGCGGCCAGCGCCGCAGCAGCGGGCGGCCCACATGCCAGTCGCCCAGCAGGTTGAACACGGCAGCGGCGCTGGCGCAGGCCAGCCAGCCGGAGGTAGCGCTGCCCTCGTGCAGAAACTCGGCCAGGGTGAACAGGGCAATGCACAGCACCGCCAGGTTGCGCCGGGGTGGGCGGGCCAGGTAGGGCTCGGCGCCGGGGTCCGCCTGGTCGATGGCGCGGTTCACGATGCGCATGGAGATACGGCTCATGGCGACGACGATGAGCACCATCAGCAGGCCCAGAAAGGCGTGCAGCCAGCGCATGGGGTAGGCACCGCGCAGCGCATCGAAGTAAAAACCAGCGACCAGCAGTGCCAGGCCTGAGATCGCCCAGCCAAAGGCGTGGTGGCGCTGGCCGGCGGGCGTGCGAAATGCGGGCCAGAGCAGCACGATGAGCATGATCAGCAGCGCGAACTGCGCCGTGCCCGCCACGGCCAGCGCGGGCAGCCCGCCCACGCCCGAGAGCCAGAAGCCCGCACGGCCGAGCAGCCACAGCGCGGTCAGCCAGCGCGCAGCACGGGTCGAGGCGCCTGGGGTGTTAGTGAACTCAGGCACGGCGGTGAGCACGAAACCGACCACCGCTGCCAGGCCAAAGCCCAGTAGCAGTTCATGCGCGTGCCACACCAGCGCACCGCCAGTGACGGGCGGCGGCGGCAGGCCCAGCGCCAGCACGGCGCTCCACAGGCCAATCAGCAGCACCGCCGAGCCCATCGCGAGCAGAAAAAACGACCGCATGGCGCACATCCACACCGGGTGGCGGGCCGAGAGCAGGCTGGGCGCTTGGCCTGGCGTGGCGGCTACCCGCATTGGCGGCTCCGGCTGCTTGGAAGTTGTGCGGCGCCTGGGTCTGCGGGTGGCGCTAGAGGTACGCGCGCACCCGGCAGGGGCAGCACCGCGGCGGCGGGTTCACTCGCAGCGCGCCCTTCTTCCTGCAAGGCATCGAGCCCAAAGGCCTCGCGCACCACCGGCACGCGCAGCAGTTCGGCGGTGTCATGGTAGACCGTCGCATCGCTGCGCGTCAGTGCGGCACCAGGCGGGGTATGGCGGTGCACGATGCGGCCCGGCGCTGCGGCCATGACCAGCACGGTATTGGCCAGGCGCACGGCCTCCATCAGATCGTGGGTGATCATCAGCACTGCGGTGCCCTGCTCCGCCTGGTGGCGCAGCAGCAGGCGGTGCAACTGGGCTTTGAGGCCAATGTCGAGTGCGGCAAAGGGTTCGTCGATCAGCAGCAAGTCGGGTTGCAGCACCAGCGCACGCGCCAACGCGGCACGGCTTTGCATACCGCCCGAGAGCTGGTGCGGGTAGGCGGCCAACGCCTCGGCATCGAGCCCCAGGGCGTTGCCCATCGCCTTGGCGCGGGTGCGCGCATCGGAGCGCGCCACACCTTGTGCACGCAGGCCCAGGGCGATGTTGTCAGCGGTGGTCTGCCAGGGCAGCAGGCGCGGCTGCTGGAACATGAGTGCGGGTTTGGCAAAGCCGCTGTGCATAGCCCCCTCTTGCAAGGTGAGCAAGCCGGCGCACAGGTGCAAGAGCGTGGTCTTGCCGCAGCCAGACGGGCCGACCAGCGCCACTACGCCGCCGGGGGACAGCGTGAGGCTGACGCCGCCGAGGACCTCTGTCAGGGCGTAGCTGTGGCGAACGTCTTGCAATTGCAAACTCATATAGGCGTCTCCCGCCAGCGCTCCACTTCGCGCTTGAGCGGCTCCAAAAAGCCGTACTCGACTGCCAGCAAGCAGCCCACCACGGCGACGATCCAGCCCATAGTGACAGCCGTATCGAGCTGCGCACGGCTGGCCGCGAGCGCTGCACCCACACCGTCACTGCTGGCCAGCAGTTCGGCCATCACGGTGACCTTCCAGGCGCTGCCCAGCGCCGTCACCCAGGCCGGGAACAGGTAGGACAGCACATGCGGGCCATACACCTCGCGCAGCGCCATGCCGCGCGGCAGTCGGTAGGCGCGCGCCATGTCGCGCAACTGCAAATCGAGCGTGCGCGTGCCTTGCAGCGCGCTCACAAACACCACGGGGAAGCAGGCGATGAAGACGGTGAACACGGGCGTGCCGTCGCTCATGCCAAACCACAGCATGGCCAGCACCAGCCAGGCAATTGGCGGTGTGCCCAACAGCACGGTGACCAGCGGGCGCGCAAGGACCGATGCCGTGACCGACAGGCCTGCGGCCAGCCCCAGCAGGCTGCCCACCGCAACGGCCAGCGCCAGCCCCATGAGCGCACGGCGCGCCGTAGCGGCCAGCGCAGGCCAGGCGCTGCCCTGCTCTACCAGGCCCCACAGCGCGGCAAAAGCGCCCAGCGGGTCGGGCAGGATGAGCGGGTCGTAGAAAGCAGCCACCGCCTCCCAGGCGGCAAGCAGCAAAAACAGGCTGGCGCACGCACCCCAGCCGCTCCACAAGTAGCCGGGCAGCCCCCGCAAAACGCGCACCAGCAGCCGCAGCATTACTGCACCACCCCTGTCGCTGCAGACTGTTCTGCACCTGCTTCGGGTACATACACCATGGAGCCATCTTTGAGGCGATAGGCCACACCCGCCTTGTTGCCCTGGCCTTCGCCAATCTCGCCGCTGGCCTTGTAACGCTCGATCTTCTGGCCGTCCTTGATCACGACCTCCATATTGGGCTTGCCAGGGTTTTTGATGACGGTGACCGACTCTGTGCTGAACGGGTTCACCGGGTTGTTGGCCACCGCCAGCAGCAGCGCAGCGATGATGACCAGGAACACGTCGATCAGGTTCACCACCGACTGGATGGGGTCGTCCGCCTCCATGTCGTCCATCAGGCGCAGCTTCATGCCGGCACCTCACTCACCAGGTGGCCCAGCATGTCTTGCGCGGGCGTCTCTGCCAGCGCTGTGCCTTGCTCGATGGCTGCCAAGTCGGTGGCGTACCAGCGCTTGCGCACGTTCACCACGCTGTAGCTGATGGCGGCGGCCAGCAGCGCCAAAATCACGGCGGAGAACGCCACCATCAGGCTGCGCGACACATCGGCCAGATTGCCATCGGCCAGTGCCATCAGCGCCGGGCCCATGGGGATCATCGTGGCCACCAGGCCCAGCATGGGCGCGACGCGGGTGGCGATGCGGGCGAACTCGAGCCGCTCTGCCGCCAGCACTTCCAGGTCGAGCACGGTGATGGCCGGGTTGGCTTGGCGCGCGGCCAGCATTTCAAAACCTGCTGCCTTGCCGCTCCGGCGCTGCCAGGCTTGCCAGACAAAGGCGCCCAGTGCGTAGAAGGCATGCACAAACAGCGCGGCAATGGCCAGCAGCACCGGGTACAGAAAGAACTGGCTGGCGCCATACATCAGGGATTCAATGGGATTGCTCATTTGAAAACTCCAGAAAGTGAATGGATTGCACGGGGGCGGACGGTTTTGCGTCGGCGCGCTTGCCCTGCCGCACCGGCCACGGTGGTGCCTGCCAGCAACAGCGCCAGCAGCGTGGCCTGTGCCGGGCTGACGTTGTCCGGTTGGGCCTGCGGCACGGGCGCCATCAGCAGGCCGCTGACGACTGGTGGCTCTGCAGCGGGTGGTTCTGTGGCGGGTGGTTCGGCGGGCTCAGGCGGTGCGGACGGCGGTGAAGATTCAGCCGGTGGCTGCGGTGCTGCGGCGGCTTGCACGGCGGCAGCGGGTGCGGCCTGCGCCAGTGGCGCATCCAGACCAAACCCCGGTGCTGCCGACGCCTGGCTGTTGGCCGCAGCCGCCTTGCCCACATACGCCTGGAAGCGCGCGTTGTCGCTCTGCACATCAAAGCGCTCAGACAGGTCGCGCCAGCGCGCTTTCAGCTCGGCCACGGTTTTCGGGTCGGCCTTCCAGTAGCCCTGGCGGGCGGCCTCCAGCATGCGCTCCATGGTCTGCGCCAAGGCGTGCGGGTTGTTCGCCTCAAACCAGCGTTTGAGGCCCAGCTTGTGCTTGTCGCGCACATACACGTCAACCATTTCCTGCCACTGGTCGTCGCGCACAATCTCGCGCGCCACCGCCGTCCAGCCCCAGAAATTGTTGGTGGCATCGAGCACCTGCAGCGTGCCCGCATAGCCCTCGGCCATCAGGCCCTTGATGTAGCCGGGGTGAAACTGGCGTGTAGCCAGCTCTTTGGAGAGGAACTGCGCTGCGCCTTCCACCTTGCCGCTACCTGCGCCGCGCAGGTTGCTGATGTAGAGCTGCGGCGCCTTGCCGTCCAGGTGTCGCACCGCCAGCGCGATGCCGCCCAGGTACTGGAACGGATCATCGGTGGTCAACATGCCGTACAGGTTGGAGCTGCGGGACAGCACGGCGCCTTCGGTGCCGCGCAATTGCTCGGCGTACAGGTTGAGCGCCTTGCCGCCCTCGCCTCCGTCACCTGAACCACCTTCGTTTCCCGCCGTGGGCAGACTGCCCCACGTTGATTCATCGGGGCCGTAGGCGTACTGCATGCGCGAGAGGTAGAGCTGCGCCATTTTGCGGTCGCCCTCCTTTTTGCCTTGCCAACTGTCGGTGGCCAACGTGGCACTGTCCAGACCCGTGCCGTAGCTGCCCGAGGCGTTCGAGAAGATGCGCGTTTGCGCCGCCGCGAGCGCCGCCTTGTCGCCCATGCCCCGGGCGCGCAGCTGCGCGGAAATGCTTCGGGTGTGCGCGGCGACCGGGTTGGCCTCTTCGCCCGGGCCCTCGGCCTCTGCCGCCAGTTGCACGGCGCGCGCCAATTGCTTCATGGCGTTGGGGAAATGGTCGCGGTACAGGCCGGTAGCCGACAGCACCACGTCCACCCGCTCACGCCCCAGCGCCGCGCGCGGCACCAGTTTTACGCCGGTCACCCTGCCGCCCTGGTCCCACACGGGCTCCACACCCAGCAGCCACAGCGCTTGTGCTTCCAGCATGCCCTGGTGGCGCATGGTTTCTACCGACCACAACGACACGGCCAACTTGGTCGGCGCCTTGCCAGTCAGGCGCTTGTGTTCGGCAATCAGCTGCTCGGCCGCATCCTTGCCGGCAGCCCAAGCCTGGGGACTGGGCACGCGGGACGGGTCAAAGCCATACAGGTTGCGCCCGGTCGGGTAGGCCTCGGGGTTCTTGATGGGGTCACCGCCATAGGAGGTCGGCAGGTGGCGGCCATTGAGCACCTGGAGCAGTGCTGGCAGTTCGTGCTGCGCGCCAATGTCGGCGTACCAGCCACGGGCTTTGTCGATGCCGGTCTTCAACGCTTCCGGCAGAGCCTCGGCGCTCTGGCCTTCGATCACATGGCGTTGCAATAACTGGTAGGGCGCGGTCTGCGCCAGCCGGGTGTAGTCGCCAATCAAGGCTTCGTCGACAGCGGCCGCCGGTGCGCCTGCCTGTAAAGCAGCAGCCTCCCAGAACGGGCGCCCCAGCATCAGCAGCACGGTGGCAAGGCGGTGCTGCTCCTCGGGTGCACGGCCCAAGGTGTGCAGGCCCAGCGGCTGGGCGGTTTCTGCCAATTCGTGCAGGTGGTTGTGCAGCTCATCAACAAACGCCGGGAACTCGCTGCGTGTGCGCTGCGCTGTCCAGCCCATGTCGCGGTCGATATGCTCCTTTTGCACAGAGCGCAGCAGGTCGGCCTTGATTTTTTCTTTGACGACGCCTTCGTCCTGGGCCAGCCAGGCATGCAGCAAATCGTGAATGCTGGTCAGCGCATCGTGCAGGCCCGCAGGCTTGAACGGCGGCGTCTGGTGGCTGACGATCACGGCGCGGCCCCGGCGCTTGGCCTGAATGGCTTCGCCCACATCGTCGGCAATGTAGGGGTAAGCCACAGGCACATTGCCCACGGCCAGCATGCCGGGGTCAAACACCGACAGGCCCCGTTCTTTGCCGGGTAGCCACTCCTGGCTGCCGTGGGTGCCAAAGTGCACGAGTGCATCGCTTTTCTGCTGCTCACGCGCCCATAGGTAGGTAGCGAAGTAGGCGTGCGACGGCATGGCGCTGGGCGAGTGGTAGAGCTTTTTCTCCTTCTCGTCCCACTTCTCCCCGCGCGGGGGCTGCGGCAGGATCGCCACCTTACCCAGCATCAGGCGCGGCACGACAAACACGGCTTCGCCTTCGCGCCGCAGCACCATACTCGACGCCTCGGGCTCACCCCAACGCGCGCGCAAAGTGTCTTGCATGGCCTGAGGCAGCGAGGCCAGCCACTGGCGGTAGCGCGCCATCGGCAACGCAGCAGCCAGGCCGTCGCGAAGCAGCGGTTCCAATTCGCCTTCACGGTAGGAAGGCGCCAACAGGCGCTGCAAGTTGCCGAGCAGGATGGGTTCGGAAGGCGACTCCGTGTCGTAGCCCGCCGCCTGCAGCGCCGCCAGCGTGGTCTGCAGGCTGCGCGGCACGTTCATGAACGAGGCCGTCAGGTTTTTCTCGCCCGGTGGGTAGTTCCAGAAAATGATGGAGAGGCGCTTGTCCGCGTTCTGCTTGCGCTGCAAATGCGCCAGGTTCAGGGCCTTGCCCACGACGGCGTCGGCTTGCGCGGCAATCGGCACGATCTGTTCGTCAGAGGCGCGCGTGGCGGCCGCCACCTGGATGTCGGTCACCCCCGCGTATTCGGCCTGCGCCAGATAAAACGGAATGTCCATCAGCGACACGCCCTGCGGGTTGGCGGCCCAGGCGGCCTCGTCCCCACGCCGGTACGGCATCGCTTGCAGCACCGGGATGCCGAGCCGCTCGAACTCGGCGCGGCGCTCTTCGGCATTCAACATGATTTGCGTGTTGATCAGCACGTCGGCCAGCACCGTGCCTGCGGGCTTGAGCATTTGCTCCAGCGCGCCGATCTCCAGCATGGGGCTGTAGAACGGCAGCGCCACGGCGCCCCCAGCCTCGATGCGCGCAATGAGGTCGTCGATGAAGTCGGTCTGCATTGAGGCGATGTACTGCTGGTGCAGCGCCAGCGCCACCACTGGGCGGCGCTTGGGGTCGGCCGGGTCCACGCCTTGCGAGCGCAGCCACGCCACCGGGTCGGCCACGACCAGGCCCGGCGCGCGCGGGTGGTACACAGCGGTTTTGGGGAACACAACGGGGTCGGGCACGCCCTGGGCCACACGGCCCTGCAGCTGCGCCGCCAGCGTGGCAAAGAAGCCCTCGAAATTCTGCTTGCCGCCGTTGCTGTAATAGGTGATGAGCCGCCGCGCCACGGGCTCGGGCAAACCGCCGCCCCAGGCGGGCTTGGCGTCGTACAGCCAGGCGTTAGGAACTTGCAGGCCAGGCAAGGCACGCGCCAAGCGGTCGCGCACAGCATCCTGCAAATAGCTGTCGAAAAAGACGGCGTCGTAACCTTTGAACAGGCCTTCGTCGGTGTCGGCGGGCAGCCGTTCCAGAAAGCGCACTTGCAGCGTGATGCCGTGAGGGCGGGCGATTTCGTCCAACTGGTGAAATTTGCCTGCAGGCACGTTGGATGTCGCGATGAACAACACCTGAGCCGCCTGCGCCGCGCTCAAAGGCAACAGCGCCAGCAGGCACAGAGCCAGCCAGCGCCGCAAGCAGGCGATGGTGTTACTTAAATTAATTTGAATCAAATTGGCCTCTAGCGCTTATCCATCAAGCGGTACTAGCTATAACAATTACAGCAAACGGACATTACTGCACCAGGCCCCTGACCCACATTTCCCCACCAGAGAGGGGGCCAGGGGAGGTTCACGTTGCCTCTCTTCTCAAAAATCTACGCGCGCCGTCACGAACACGCGGCGGGCCCGTTCGGCATAGCCAAAGCTCTCTGACTTCTCGGCCATGTTCACGTTGCCGATGTTCTCCAACCCGGCGCGCAGCACCAGCTTGCGATTGGCATCCAGCGCCAACTGCTTGCCTACGCTCGCACTCCAGAGGGCATACGACGGCAATGGAGCGCCATCCGTGCCGGTCTGGCTGCCGGTGAACTCACCGGTCAGGCGGGCACTCCAGCCCTCTTGGCCCTTCCATTCGAGACGCGAGGTCAGGCTGCTCGACGGCCGGTCGGCCAGTTTCTTACCGGTGCTTTTGTCGCGTGTGTGCAGCAAGGTCAGGTCGTTGCTCCAGGCGATCTGGCGCGTCATGTCCCAGGTCATGCCCGCTTCCAGCCCCTGGATGCGCGCAGCGTCCACGTTGTCGTACTGGTAGAAGCGCCGCACGCCCTCGGTGCGCAGCAGGCGGTACGTGATGAGGTCTTTCACCTCGGTGTTGAACACCGTCGCACGCAGCGACCAAGCGGGCGCCACCTGCCAATCGGCACCCAACTCGAACGAGTTGGACGACTCGGGCTTGATGTTGCCGTTGCCCGCAAAGGTGTGCGGCCCTTCGGCCCCTACGTAGTTGGGCGAAATCTGCTTGAGCGTGGGCGCCTTGAAGGCGTGGCCAAAACCGCCCTTGACCACCAGCGCCGGGGTGGGCTCCCACACCAGATAGGCGCGCGGGCTGACTTCGCTGCCAAACAGTTCGTGGTGGTCGGCACGCAGACCGGCGGTGAGCATCAGCGTGTCGGTCAGGGCGATTTCATCTTGCGCAAACAGGGCCTTGTGCGCAGCGTCGTCTACGCCGTTTCTCAGGCCCGCGTTTTCCAGCGTCTCGCGGCGCCATTCGCCGCCCACAGTGACCTTGTGCGCGCCCAGCGCAAAGCTGGCGTGGCCGTCCAGCACGTCGTCCACCATGTTCTGCGGCCGCGTGGGGGTGCCGCCGTTGCTGGCGCTGTTGACGATGTCGATCTCGCTGCGGTAGGCACGCAGCTTACCGCGCCAGCCGTCGAACTTGCCCTCCCAACCCACATGCGCCTGCGAGCGGTCGATGTCGTAGGTGCTGCGATAGACCTTACCGCTGGAACTGGTGTCGTACATGCGCTGCTCGTTGCCGCCGCTCCAGCCCGCCTCCAGCGTCTGCTCTGGGGTGAGGGTAAAAGTTCCTGCCAGGCCACCACTTTTGGCATGGCTGCCTTCGATTTCCGACAGCAGCGGACTCTGCCGGTCGGCAACGGGTGCGCTGTGGGCCAGCTCGGCATTGACGCGCAAGCTGAGGCGATCGCCCACCGGGCCGGCGGCGAACACTGAAGTAGAGCCGGTCGGCTCACCCTCGCTGGAGCTGGTGGGTTTGCTGCCGGAGACGCCCACCGAGCCTATCCATTTGTCCGTCGGCTTGCGGGTAATGAGGTTGATTACGCCGCCCAGTGCCTCGGAGCCATACAGCGCCGACATCGGCCCACGGATGATTTCGATGCGCTCCACTGCCGACATCGGCAGCCAACCGTATTGGTAGTCGGAATGGCCCACCACGTCGTCCGTCGCAGTGATGCGCCGGCCGTCGATCAACGTAAGGGTGTGCTTGCCTTCCAACCCGCGCAGTGCCAGTGTCTTGCGCCCGCCCACCTGGCGCGGCGAGAGCGTGAGGCCTGGCGCGCCGCGCACGGCGTCGAGCAAATCAGAGGCATTGCGCGCAGCCAGCTCCTCGCGGTCGATCACGGTGACGCTGGCGGGCGCGGTGCGTGCGTCCTGCTCGGTGAGGGTGGCGGTGACAGTGACCGCGGGCAGGGCCGCAGTCACTGCCTGCGCCACCTGCACGGGCTGGTTGGCCTGGTCTTGCGACGCAGTGGCGCTCTGCGCATGCGCCTGTGCGCCGGCTAGCAACAACAAGGCGGCCAGCCCCACGGGGCTGCGGCGCAGGGGCCGCAAGGCTTGCATGGCGGTGCTGGGCGCACCAAAGGCAGCGGGAAAACACGTCATGAATACACACTCCTGGAGTCGAAAAAAACAAAGACCCAGGTGGCGGCGGCTGCCGGGTACGTACAAAGAAAACTAAAAAGGGCTGAGACACCCCTTGGGAGGCACACAAGGTTTCGTGCGTGCATGTTGTGAGCAGCGCTATGCCAGGCCGTAGAAGGCGCTGGCAGGCAGCTTGCCACCCACCAGCGCCGGGTTGCGCGCCATCAACTGGTCGAAGAAGAACTCCAGCTCGGGGCGCGCTGCGACGGCGGGCATCGCGTCGAGCTGGCTCACGGCAATGGCGTCGGCCACCGCTTCCGGGGTGAGCAGGTCGATGTGCTTGGCCATCATGGCGCCGCACTCCATGGGGTTGGCACGGCACCAGTCGAGCGACTGCGCGTAGGCTTTTTCAACAGCTGCCAGCACCTCGGGCTGCTGGCGCACGGCGCCCACCGCGGCAATACCGGCCTGTGGAATATGGGGTTTTCGGTGGAACAAGCGGCCCCACTCCTGCTGCAAATCTGCGCCCCGGTACAGATCGGGCGCGATCAGCCCGATGGGAAAGGAATGGGTTTTGCGCAGCGCCAGCGATACGGCGGGCTCGGCCAGCAGCGCATGCGAGACGCGCCGCGTGATCAGCAGCAGCATGGCCTCCATGGGAGTCGGCACGTACCGAATGCGAAAGTCCTTCTGCAAATCCAGCCCCTGCTTGGCGGCCAGCAGTTGCAGCACGATGTCGGGCATGTCGCCATGGAAAGGCACGGCGATTTCTTCGCCACGGTAGTCGGCCAGTGTCTTGCGATGGGCATCGCGCGTAACCAGCCATAGCGCGCCCCAGGTCGAGATGTTCAGCAGCGTGACACCCGCGCCCCGGTTGAACAAATTTGCCGCCACATTGCTGGGCATGGCCAGGATGTCGGCCTTACCGCCCATGGCCATCATGCGCAGTTGGTCGGGGTCGCGCCAGGCGACAAAGCTGGTGCGTCCTGCGACGTTGGCCAGCGCGTTGGTATCGGCCATGCGCATCAAGGGCGCCGAGACAATGGCGGGCGGTCCCGAAAGAGTGATGCCCTCGCGCAGCGGGGACGCGGGCGCGGCCTGCATCACGACTGGCAGGCTGCTTGCCACCAACCCAGCGAGCACCTGGCGACGTGAAAGACCTGAGGAATCCAAAGATTTCAGCACGACGATCCCCTTAGAACTGGTAGTTCAAACCTACGGTAAAGCTGCGCCCCAAGCCTTGCAGATAGCCCGGCTGCGCTGCGATGGCCTGGTTGCGGATGGCGTAGGCACTGGCGTAGCGCCGGTCGGTGACGTTGTCGGCCTGCGCATACAGCGCCAGAGGGCCGTCGCGCCATTCGAGCTTGAGGCCCAGCAGTGCATAGGCGTCCTGCTCGGCACCCGGCGTGTTGGCGTGGTCGGTCGGGGTGCTGACGGGCATCCAGCGCACGTTGGGGCCAAAGCGCCAGGCACCCATGTGAAGCATCACTTCGGCGTTGATCAGCTGGCGCGGCACACCGGCAATCTGCTTGCCCGCGTATTCGCCACCCCGAAACCGGAAGTCGCTGTAGGTCCAGCTGGCACGGTAGTCCAGTGCACCGACACCGATCCGCCGGCTGCCCGAGAGGCCCAGCTCCACACCCTGGTGGCGCGTGCCGCCACGGTAGTTGTAGGTGCCGACCTTGATGCCGTTGGCGTCGGTGGTTGAAATCAGCTCGTCCGCCAGCACACTGCGGTACACGGCAGCCGTCCAGTGCAGGGCGTTGGTGCCAGCGCCCCATTGGCCTGCGCCGCCGAGTTCCAGTGTGGTGGCACGCTGCATCTGCAGGCGCACCAACTCGGCCTGGGCCGTGGCCGGGCTGTTGGGCGCCACCGTGGCGCTGACGATTTCCCAGAAGGTGGGCGCCTCCTGGCTGCGGCTCAGGTTGGCCCACAGGCGCGTGGAGGGCGTGGCCGCCCAGTTCACGCCGACCTTGGGCGTGGCAAAGTTCCAGCTCTGGTCGAGCTGCGTGCCCGTGTCGCGGCTTTGCGCGTCGCGTGTGAGATGGCTCCATTGCATGCTGCCCAGCAGGGTCCAGTCGGGCGCCAGCCGCCAATCAGCTGCTGCCAGCGCCTGCAAATTTTGCGCACCCAGGTTGTAGCGGCCAAAGCGCTGCATCTCCTGGCCGTTGGCGGGATTGGTGGCGAACAGGTCACGGTCCATGGCGCTGTCGGCCCACGACACAGCTGTGCGCCAGCCCAAGGCGCCTTCGCTGCCCGCTGGGCGCCCACTGGCTTGCCACTGTGCGCCGGTGGTATAGCTGTGCGTGACGGTGTAACTGGTCATGTTGTTGAACAGGTCGTCGGTGTCTTGCCAGTACACACCCACCTCCTGGCGCAACGTGTCGTTGCCCCAGCGCGAGCGGTTCGCCAAGCGCAGCTGGGTGGCAGCGCGGCGCGGATCGCGCTTGTAGACGTTGAGCAGCGTGTCCTGAGGCGTGTTGCCGTCGCCCATGACACCGCGCGGGTCGGAGTGGATGCGATCTTTGGGCACCACATTCGGAATGTGAAAAGCCAGGTCTGTCCAGGTCAAATACGTACGGTTCTCAAACCCGCCCTCGCCCTGAAAGCCTACGTTGGCCTGCAAGCTGTCGCGCCGCGAATCCGAATGGTGGCGGTAACCGTCGTAACGGTCGCTGCTGATGGACACCCGGCTGTCAAAGCGCTCGCCGACACCGCCCACGGCTGCCTGTGCGCCGCGCCGGCCAAAGCTGCCGCCCTCCAGGCGCACACGGCCGCGTTCATCGGCACCCGTCATCGACACGAAATCCAGCTCCCCTCCCAGCATGGTGGCGCCGGGCGACCTGGCATTGGCGCCGCGCAACGCGCTGACGAAGGCGGCGTTGCGCGGCTCGATCATTCCGATGATGAAAGAACCATCGGCCTCATTGAGCGGCAAGCCGTCTTGCAGCAGCAATACACCCCGGTTGACCGGGTTGCTCTGGATGCCCGAGCCGCGAATCCCCAGGCGCGGCTGGTCGGTACCGCCAAAAAAATCTTGCAGCACGATGCCGGGCTGGTAGTCGAGGGCGTCGCGCAGTGTGGCCAGACGGGCTTCCTTTTGCGGCTCGGCCAGATTGGTGCCTCCAGGCACCTGTGCCAACTTCTCACGCTCGGCCTGCACGGTCGCGGCGAGCGGCAGCTTGGTGCTGTCGCGGCTGGCGTTTACGGTGACCGGTGGCAAGCTGGTATCGGACTGAGCGAGCGCTTGAAGGGACGAGAAGGCCGAAACGCTGACGAGGCCACTGAGGTAAAAAGGACGCAAAAGAAGGTTTTTTGTCATATTGATATTGATTCGCGTTTGCATCTATTATGCCGAAGATTAGATGAATCTTTTGCTGGTGCAACAAAATTCCTGCACTGTCGGCCGGTTTACAGCGCTGGCGCATGCCTTGGCTGACCGAGCGTGGCAAATGGGACAATGCAAACGCTTGCCCACGCGCGGTCGCTAGCGACCGCCTCCGACCCACCCTTCTGGCTTGGCCCATCGGCCTGTTTCCCGAGACACCATGCAAATTGCCACCTGGAACATCAACTCACTGACCGTGCGCCTGGCCCAGGTGCTCGCCTGGCTGGCCGCCAACCCGGTCGATGCCCTGTGCCTGCAAGAACTCAAGCTCACCGACGACAAGTTTCCCCACGAGGCGCTGCGCGAGGCGGGCTACGAAGCCGCTGCTTTCGGCCAAAAGACTTACAACGGCGTGGCCATCCTGAGCCGCAAGCCCCTGCGCGACGTGGTGCGCAACGTGCCCGGCTCAGAGGACACGCAAGCGCGCGTCATTGCCGGCACGCTGGACACGCCACATGGCGCGCTGCGCCTGGTCAATGGCTACTTTGTGAACGGCCAGGCACCAGACAGCGAAAAGTTCGCTTACAAAATGCAGTGGCTGCAGGCGCTGCAGGACTGGTTGCGCACTGAGCTGGTCGCGCACCCGCAGTTGGTGCTGGTGGGCGACTTCAACGTGGCACCGGAAGACCGCGATTCGTACGACCCCATCGGCCTGGCGGGCACTATCCACCACACGCAAGAGGAGCGAGACCATTTCCAGGCGCTACTGGCGCTGGGGCTGCATGACGCTTATCGATTGTTCGAGCAGCCAGAAAAAAGCTACTCCTGGTGGGACTACCGCATGCTGGGTTTCCAGAAAAATCGGGGATTGCGCATCGACCACATCCTGGTGAGCGAGGCGCTGCGCCCCAGCGTGCGCGCCTGCACCATTGACCGCGCACCGCGCAAGAACCCGCAACCCAGCGACCACGCGCCGGTGGTAGTAACGCTGGCCGACTGACGCACCGCCCCTTCAGCATGCTGACGATTACGGCTATTTTGCTGGCACTTGCATTGGCGACTGCGCTGTGGCTGCGGCCCTGGCAGTTCCTGCGCGGTGGCGCATTGGTCTCCCCGCTGCTGGGCAGCCTGGTGGTGCTGCCCTGGCTGTGGGCCCTGCCCTGGATGCACACCATGCCTTTGCAAATGCACTGGTCATTTGCCTGCCTGGTGCTGCTCATGCTGGGCTGGCCGCTGGCGGTCCCCACCTTGTGCACCATCGCCCTGATGGCCGGCTTGCTGGGCAGCCAACCCTGGGAAATCGTGGTGATGCTGGCCTTCTGGCGCGGCGTTCTGCCTGCCACTTTGGCACTAGGCCTTGGCGCAGCCATTCGCCGCGTGATTGGGCCGCATTTGTTCGTCTATGTGCTCGGGCGCGGGTTTCTGGGCGCGGCCGCCTGCTTGTTTGCTGCCAGCGCCTTGCTGCAATGGTCAGGCCCGACGCAACCTGGGCTGAACAAGGAGTTGTCGCTGGTGGCTCACTGGCTGACAGCCTGGGGCGATGCCTTTGTCACCGGTATGCTGACCGCTATCTTTGTCGCGTTCAAACCCGAGTGGCTTGCCACCTGGTCCGACACACTTTATTTGCACAAAACTTAACGCCCATGACCACTGCCCGCGAATTTGCCCCTGGCCTCATCGTTCAAGGCGCAGACGCGCCCCTGCGCCTTGCCGATTTCCGCCTGATTGCGTTCGATATGGATTCCACGCTGATCAACATCGAGTGCGTCGACGAAATCGCCGATGCCGCTGGCCGCAAGGCAGAGGTAGCGGCCATTACCGAAGCCGCCATGCAGGGCGTGATATCTGATTACAAGGAAAGCCTGCGCCAGCGTGTGGCGCTGCTCAAAGGCGTGCCGATGAGCCACCTGGAGCAGGTTTACACACAGCGGCTGCGTTTCAATCCAGGGGCACAGCAGCTGGTCACCGCAGCCAAGGCGGCCGGGCTGGCGACCTTGCTGGTCTCGGGTGGCTTCACATTTTTCTCGGACCGCGTTCGCGCCGGGCTGGGCATCGACTTCGCGCGGTCCAACCAACTGGAAGTGCGCGACGGCGTGCTGACCGGACGCATGCTCGACCAGACCTGGGGCGATATCTGCGATGGCGCGGAAAAGCGCCGTACCTTGCTGGAACTGACCTCGCTCATGGGTATTTCACCCGCGCAGACCATTGCCGTAGGCGACGGCGCCAATGATTTGCCCATGATGGGCGCTGCCGGGCTCTCGGTGGCCTACCACGCCAAGCCAGCCGTGCGGGCGCACGCCAACGTGGCGATCAACGAGGGCGGGTTGGATCGTCTGCTGGAACTGATGCCGCCTGAAAAGGTGTGAAGGCCGGTATGCCGATCGACGCGGCGGCTTGCGGAATCTCACGGCTGGGCAATCCCGGCACCAGCCGCACAAGGCTCATATTTTGTTGCCCCGCCAGTTGCGGCTGGTTGGCAACCAAAAGGTCGGCCAGCGTATAACGATCAAGCACAGCAAAAAAGCTGTGCATCGCCTCGCCCAGGATGCCTTGCAACCGGCAGTGGCTGCTCAGCCGGCATTGGTTGGTGGCCGAATCAAAGCACTCGACGAGGCTGAAATCGGTCTCGGTGGCGCGCACCACGACACCCACGTTGATCTCACCCGCAGGCCGCATCAACCGCATGCCGCCGCCCCTGCCCCGCGTGGTTTCCAGCAGTCCGGCGGCGGCAAGCTGCTGCACGATTTTGGTCAGATGGCTGCGCGAGATCCCGTAGCTCTCCGCCACTTCGGTAATGGTGACTGGCTGGGACCGTCCGTCGCAAGCTGCGCAGTACATCAGCACGCGCAGCGTGTAGTCCGTCCACTGGGTCAGTCGCATAGGCACATTCGGGTTGGTAGAGAGATCACTCTGGAATTTTATTGCGATAAAATATTCACGCAACATGCCTCTTTAAGGATAAACCCCATGAACGCCCGCGTTGACGCCCTGAACCCCACCCTGGCACTGACCCCGCAAGCCACCATCGGCAGCATTGCCGTGGCATTGCCGGGAGCGACTGCCGTCTTTCGCCGCCTGAAACTCGACTTTTGTTGCGGTGGCCAAATAGCACTGGAGCAGGCCGTGGCCGACAAAGGCCTGGCGCTGGATTCCGTCCTGGCAGAGCTGGCGACACTCAACCGCCCCACGAGCGCCCCCGAAGCCGCAACGCCAGCCGAGATGGTGGACCACATCATTGCACGCTACCACGATGTGCACCGCGAACAATTGCCCGAGCTGATCCGCATGGCACGGCGCGTTGAGGTCGTGCACCGCGAAAACCCCAACGTGCCGGCGGGTTTGGGCGATCTTCTGGAAGAATTGCAGGCCGAGCTGCTTACCCACATGCACAAGGAAGAGGCCATTCTTTTCCCCATGCTTAAAACTGGCGGCAACCCCTTTGTCACGCAGCCCATCGGCATGATGCGCGCCGAGCACGTGGACCACGGCGCGGCGCTGGAGCGACTGCTTGCAATGACCAACGACGCCAACCCGCCAGCCGGCGCCTGCAACACCTGGCGTGCGCTCTACACCGGCATTGCACAGTTTGCCGACGACCTGGTCAACCACATTCACACCGAAAACAACATGCTGTTCCCGCAATTTGAACCGGTAGCGGCAGACAACGGCGGTTGCGGGAGCTCTTGCGGATGCAGCTGAGCCAGCCAGCCACCCCCGCCACACCAAGCTGCGAGCGCGGCCCGGTCACCAGGGAGCGCTTGGCCACACTGGTGCATTCGTTCTACGCCGATGTGCGTGCCGATCCCCTGCTAGGGCCGGTGTTCGAGCACGCACTCGCCGAGCGCTGGGAGCCCCACCTTGATCGCATGGTGGAGTTCTGGAGCACCGTGGCGCTGGGCAGCAAGTCGTTCAGTGGCAACGTCTTTGGCAAGCACATGGCGCTTGAGGACGTCACGCCAGCGCATTTTTCTGCCTGGGTACGGCTATGGGGCGAGCACACCGAACGCCTGTTCGAGCCTGACGACGCCCGCGAACTGCAGTTCACGGCGCACGGCATTGCACGCAATCTGTTTCAGGGGTATTTCGGCACGCTTCCCACCTTTGCGCATCGCAACTGACACGCACTGCTGCGCGCTCAAGCGGGTTGGCATCAAGCGGCCTGCGTGCCCGACCACACCCACCAGGCCAGTACCAGCATCATGCAGCCCGTTGCCGCGTCCAGCACCCGCCAGGACTGGGGGCGCGCAAACCAGCCCTGCAACTTCCGGCCAGCAAGTGCGAGGAACAAAAACCACGCCAGGCTGGCCGATGCCGCGCCAGCCACAAACGCCGCCTTGAGAAAGCCAGCCTCGCGCGCGCCCATAGAGCCCATCAGCACCACGGTGTCCAGATACACATGTGGATTGAGCAGCGTGATGGCGGCTAGCGCCAGCAGCACGGCACGCTTGGTGGGAGCTGCGGCCTCGGCTGACTTTGTTGCTTCTGCAGCAGCACGCCGGGGCAGCAAGCGCGACCAGGCCAGCAGGCCGTAGCACAGCAAAAACACCGCGCCGCCCAGGCTGAGCGCCTGCGCCAGCACAGGCCGGTTCGCCAGCATTTGCGCCATGCCAGCCACGCCGACCGTAATCAACAGGGCATCGCTCAACACGCACCAGGCGACGCAGGCCCGCACATGCCGACCACTGACCACCTGGCGCAAAACGAAAAGATTCTGCGCACCAATCGACGCCACCAGTGCAAAACACACGGTAAAGCCAGCGAGCCAGGAAGAAACGGCATTTGCAATCCACATGCCGCCATTCTGGTCAACGGGCAATGTTAAGTACACTTCATTTTTCTAACCATGATTAAGCATTGCTGATGTTTGACTACGCTGCCCTTGAAGCTTTGGCCGCCGTGGTACGAGAGGGTGGCTTCGAGCGCGCCGCACGGCGCCTGCATGTCACACCGTCCGCCATTTCTCAGCGCATCAAACAGCTCGAAGAGCGCTGTGGCCAGGTGCTGGTGCTGCGCGGCTCCCCCTGCACGGGCACCGACGCCGGGCGCCAGCTGTGCCTGCATTTCGAACAGGTGGCGTTGCTGGAGCACCAGTTGCGGCGCAGCCACCCAAGCCTGGCCGGCCAGGCGGCGACCGCGCCGACGCTCAAGCTCGCCATTAATGCCGACTCGCTCTCGACTTGGTTCATGGACGCCTTGGCAGCCTTCACCGATACCGGCAATGAGCTGCTCGATCTGCGTCTAGACGATCAGGAGCACACGGCTCAGCGCCTGCGCGAGGGCGAGGTACTGGCCGCCGTGACGGCCACAACGGCCGCCATTGCCGGCTGCAACAGTTGGCCGCTGGGCACCATGCGTTATGTGGCCGCCGCCAGCCCTGGCTTTGCCGCACGCCATTGGCCGCAGGGTGTGTCGGTAGAGGCCCTGGCCACAGCCCCCATGCTGACCTTCGACCCCAAAGACCGCCTGCAGGAACAATGGTTGGCACAACTAGGCCTGCCGGCCCGGGCGCACCCGCCGCACCACTACGTGCCGTCCAACGATGGCTACGTACGGGGCTGCGAGCGCGGCCTGGGCTGGGGCATGCACCCCCTGGCCCTTGTGGCGGAGCAGTTGGCGGATGGCCGGCTGGTACGCGTACTGCCCAACACCGACCTGCACATTCCACTGTTCTGGGTGCACCTGCGCAGCGCGCAGGCGCCTTTGGCGCGCCTCAGCCACTGCGTCATGGCGGCAGCGGGTGCCTGGCTGGAACCGGCAGACGCGTGAAGATCACGTACCGCGCTTGGCACGCAGGCCGCGCGCGCTCAGCTCGGCGAGCACGCGCTCCACGTGGTCGCCCTGCAGCTCGATGACGCCCGCCTTGAGCGTGCCACCCACGCCGCAGGCCGCCTTCAGCTCACGTGCCAACTGTGCCAAGGCATCTGCTGCCAGAGGCACGCTGCGCACCACGGTGACGGCCTTGCCGCGCCGGCCCTGGGTATCGCGGGCCACGCGGGCAACCCCGTCGCCCACGGGCGCCGCACTTTTTGCACAGAGGCAGTCGGCCACCGGCTGGCGGCAGGTGGGGCACATGCGCCCCTGCTCTGTGGAATACACCAGGCCACCCAAGCCGGCGGTACGCTGCAAACGGCTCATGGCAGCCTGCTGGCGTAGCCAAAATTGAGGATGCGGGTGGCGGCAACCGTTTCGACGAAAAACAGCACCAGCGCCCCAAGGAAGCACATCACGCCCGTCAAAAAACCTCCAACGGCCCAGCGGGGGCTGTTGAACTCGGTGGTCTGCCCCAAAAACAGAAAAAGAATGGTCAGCCCGATGAGAAAACCGCACAGCGTCAGCAGGCCAATGCACAGCGTGACCAGCCAACCCCGAGTCCGCAGCAGCGCCAGCTCCGCCACGGTGCGGGCGTGGACATCCGCATCTTCGACGTTGCGCCGCTGCGCCTCCAGCACCCGTGCCCGGTCAACGATGCGGGCCAGGCGGTTGGCCACCGTGCCTATCATTCCCGAGACGGCCGTCAGCAAAAATACCGGTGCGACCGCCAGCTGAATGCTGTGGACAATGGCCCCTGGGTCGTCAACAAAGTTCATGCGGCCGGATTATCGCGGCGGCGGAGCACAATCGCCCACTGCCCACGCCTCCCCTTTCTTCTCTTGGGCCTTCCATGCCTTTTTCTGCACTCGGCCTCCACACCGCCCTCGCCCAGGCTGCGCAAACGCGCGGCTACACCGCACCCACCCCCATCCAGGCAGAGATGCTGCCCGCCGTGCTCGCCGGCCGTGATGTGCTGGCACAGGCGCCCACGGGCTCGGGCAAAACCGCTGCCTTCGCCCTCCCCTTGCTGCAGCGCGTTGCGGCCCAGCCCAGCGGGCGCCCACGCCGGGTGCAGGCGCTGGTGCTGGTGCCGACACGCGAATTGGCTGCGCAGTGCGGCGGCGTGCTGCGCGATTTTTCCGCAGCCTGCTCGCCGCGTGTGGAAGTGGCACTCGCGTTCGGCGGTGTCTCGATCAACCCGCAAATGATGGCGCTGCGCGGCGGCGCCGATATCGTCGTGGCGACGCCGGGGCGCCTGCTCGATCTGGTGCGCCAAAACGCGCTGCGGCTGGACAATGTGCAGACCCTGGTCCTCGACGAGGCCGACCGCCTGCTCGACCTCGGTTTCGCCGACGAACTTGCACAAGTGCTGGCTTTGCTGCCGGCCAAACGGCAGAACCTGCTCCTGTCCGCAACGTTTCCGGGCAAGGTGCAGGCACTGGCAAAAGCCTTGCTGGATGGCCCCGTGCATATCCGGGTCGATGCAGTGCAAGAGGCGCCGGCCATCGCGCAGCGCAGCATTGCTGTCGATCCAGAAAAGCGCACGCAGCTGCTGCGCCACCTCGTCACGCAGGAAGCGTGGAGCCGCGTGCTGGTGTTTGTCGCCACGCAGTACACGGCGGAACACGTGGCGGAGAAGCTCTACAAGGCCGGTATTTTCGCCACGCCGTTTCACGGGGGTCTCAGCCAGGGCGCGCGGCGCCAGGTACTGGAAGAATTCAAGGCCGACCGCTGGCAGGTGGTGCTGACCACCGACCTTGCCGCACGGGGGCTCGACATCAGCCTGTTGCCGGCGGTGGTCAACTTCGACCTGCCGCGCTCCAGCGCCGACTATGTGCACCGCATTGGCCGCACGGCCCGAGCAGGCGAGCAAGGGGTCGCGGTGAGCTTCGTCGTGCCGCAGAGCGAGCCGCATATGCAGTTGATTGAAAAACGTCTGGGCATGCAGCTGGCGCGCGAGGTGCTGCCCGGCTTCGAACCCACCGAGGCGCCCGCGCAAGCCGTCGCGGGCGCGGGCGGCATCAAGGGCAAGCGCCCCAGCAAGAAGGACAAATTGCGCGCTGCGGGCCTGCTACCCCCGTTGGATTCGGGCCAACAGCCCGATCAGTCGCCTACGTAAGGCGCAGCAGCAAGCGGCGTACCGTCAGCGTTCTCGGTCGGATGGATACGGGGCGCCCGCTTGGCTGCGCGTGCCAGCACCTCCAGGTAGAACTGTTCGGCCTGTGCAGCGGCCGCCGCGTCCACCCGCTCCATGACAGACCCCACCGCCACAGGCTCGGGCGCGTTCGGCGGCACGGCGAAGCGGCAATCAAAATCCCAAAAATCAGCGCCCTCTGGCAGCGCCTTGCTGCGTTCACGGCGCAGGTATTTGCGAATTTCGTGCTTGATGGCGTCCAGGCGCCGGTCGGGGTGCAGGCCCTCGACCTGCAGGGAAAAAGTCTTTTTCATGGCCAATGGTAGCGCTCTGCTTGTAAGCCCATGGTTACAGGGGGAAGCAAAGTGCCACAATATTCGTTCACTGAACCTGTCCACGGCCATGATTGCGATGTCCGCCCTGCAAGAACTGCTGCATGCTCTGCCCGGCGCGGTGCTGCTGGCGCGCAACGACGTCATCGTGTATGCCAATGCCGCCAGCGCAGCGCTGCTCGAAGTGGCATCGCCTGAGCAGCTCCACGGCCACACGACCAATGAATTCGTGCACCCGCTGGACAAGCAGCGCTCGAGTGAGCGCATCTACCGCGTCAGCAGCCAGGCGGTGGAGCCCGCTACAGCGCCCAACAAACCCTCGGAATTCCGACTCCGCACCAGCCTTGGGAACCTGCGCATGGTGCTGATCTCCAGCGTGGCCCTGGTGGTCGAAGGTGCGCCCGCCGTGCTGATGTGCGGCCTGGACATGACGCACCAGAGTGAAATCCAGCAGCAGTTGCGCCAAAGTGAGCAAAACTTCCGGCGCCTGTTCGAAAGCATGCAGGACGTGTACTACCGCACCAACGCCCAGGGCGTGGTACAGCACGTAGGCCCCGGCGTGCGCCGGGTACTCGGCTACGAACCGCACGAGATTGAAGGCCGCACCGCCGAGTCGTATTACCCGGAAAGCAGCGACCGGGATGCCTTCAAGGCCGCCATCATGGCGCATGGGGAAGTCTCGGATTTTCCAGGCCAGATGGTGCGCAAGGACGGCTGCATCATCGACATTTCCATCAGCAGCCATGCCTTGTTCGACCACAACGGCCAGTTCGCCGGTGTCGAGGGCATTTACCGCGACGTGACGCAGCGCAAAAACCTCGAACGCGAGCTGCAGCGCCTGGCCACCACCGACATGCTCACCGGCATGGCCAACCGCCGCGCATTCCTCGACGCTGCCGAGCAGGCCTGGGCCGAGGCGATGGGAAACGGCCAGGCCATGTGCCTGCTGATGCTCGACCTGGACCACTTCAAGAACATCAACGATCGCAATGGCCACCTTGAGGGCGACCGGGTCCTCGTGGCCTTTGCGCAGGCGGTGCGCGCACAACTGCGTGCCAGCGACACCGTGGGGCGCCTGGGTGGCGAAGAGTTCTGCGTACTGCTGCGCACGACCGACGCCGACAGCGGCAGCGAGGTCGCCACACGCATTCTCGAGGGCGTACGCACCATGCCGCTCACAACCGCCACCGGCGAACGCTTGAGCGTGACGGTCAGTGTGGGCTTGGCCAACCTGCGTTCTGTAGACCGCAGCCTGCACGAATTGCTCGACCGCGCCGATCAAGCGCTGTACAACGCCAAGCGCGGGGGACGTGACCGGGTAGCGTTCAATGCGGGCGGCGGGCCTTCACACACGGACTCCCTCGGACCAGAGCATCAGGAAACTTAGATAGAAAATGGCCTCTAGCGCTTACCCAGAAAGCGCCATAAGCTATCTTATAAATAGCAACAAACCCTGTGCAAATACCGCCCGCTGTCAATAGTGCGGGGGCATTTCGTCGCGCGGGTTGCGCTCACCGCCTTCAGCGCCCGGCGCCTGCTGGCGCAATTGGACCAGCTCGCGCGCCAGCCGGTCGATCTGTTCCTGCTGGCGGTAGATGTTGAGGTTGAGCCCATCCACCAGGTCTTCCAGGTAGCTGAGCTTCACTTCCAGGCTCTCGAACCGCTGGTCGCTATTGTTTGCATCCTGCATGGCGTTTACAGGGCATGCGCCAGGCGCACCACGCCTTCGCGAATCTTGTCCGCGTCGGCGGTGGCGAACGACAGGCGCAGCGTGGCGTTGTCGGGCTGGGAGCAGAAGAATGGCGCGCCCGGCACAAAAGCCACGCCTTTTTCAATGGCGCGCTTGGCAAACACATTGCCATCGGCCACCTTGCCGCCCGCTCCCGTCAGCCGCGCCCAGACAAACAGGCCGCCTTGGGGCTGCACGAACGCGATGGCATCGCCCAGCTCCTTGCGCAGCGCATCGCCCATGGCCTGTGCGCGTTCGGCGTACACCGCGCGCACCCTGGCCAGCGTGGCCGGCATGCGGCCGGCCTTGAGGTACTGCGCCGCCGTGGCCTGGGCAAACGTGCTGGTGTGGGCATCGCTGAACTGCTTGCACATGGTGGCCTTGGCCAGCAGCTCGGGCGGGGCAATCATCCAGCCCACACGCAAGCCGGGCGAGAGCACCTTGCTCAAGGAACCGCAATGCACCAGCAGCTCGCGGCTGCCGGGCACCTGGGCAGAGAGCGCCAACAGGCTGGGCGGCGGTGCCTCGCCGAAATACAGGTCGCCATAGGGGTCGTCTTCCACCACCAGGGTGTTGTACTTGACGGCCAGTTCCAACACCTTCTTGCGGCGCTCCAGCGGCAGCAGCGCACCGCTGGGGTTGCCAAAGGTGGGAATCAGGTAAACAAACTTCGGTTGGTGTTCGGCGATGAGCTGCTCCAGCACATCGGTCTGCACGCCATCACCATCAATGGGCGCACTGATGAGTTCGGCACCGTACAGGCGAAAACACTGGATGGTGGCCAGAAAGGTCGGGCCTTCGACAATGACCTTGTCACCGGGGCTGATCAGCGTCTTGCCAAGCAAATCAAGCGCCTGCTGGCTGCCGGTGGTGACGATGAGGTTCTCGGGCGCGACATCCTGCGCGCCCTTGCTGGCCATGAAGGCGGCGAGCTGCTCGCGCAGCGGCTGGTAGCCCTCGGTGGCGCCGTACTGCAGCGCCGCGCCGGGTTCTTCATCCAGGGCTGCGTTGCTGGCAGCGCGGATGCCATCCACGTCGAACATGGCGCTGTCGGGAAACCCCCCGGCAAAGCTGATGATGCCGGGCTTGCCCAGCAGCTTGAAAAGCTCGCGGATGGCAGAGGTTTCAACGTTGTTCAGGCGGTCGGCAAATTGCAATGGCATGGTGGGGTTCCGTAAAGTCTGGGCGCAATTGTCCCAAAACCGCAAGCGGTTTTCCTGCGTTTACGCCGCATGCACCGTAGACTGCCGGCCATGCCCATCGAACTGCCCAAAGAGACCCGAACCGCTGCCATTGCCTCCATCGAGCGCTACTTCTCGGAAGAACACGGCGAGCGCATCGGCAACATGGCCGCAGGCGCCTTGCTGAACTTCTTCCTCGCCGAGATTGGCCCCGCGGTCTACAACCTGGCGGTGGCGCAGGCGCAGGAGCGCATGCAGGCGCGGGTGGCGGAACTCGACATCGAACTGCAGGAAGATGCGTTCACCTGGTGGAGCCGGCGCGCGGCGAAACGCTGAGGCGCGGCGCACGGCGCACGCCGCCATCGAGCCACTCACGCCGGCCGTTTTGGTGCCAGCACCACCAGCGCGATGCCGCCCAGGATGGCCAGGCCCGTCCAGCTCAGGCGCTGCGTCCAGGCTTCCCCCAGCAGCAGCGTGCCACCCAGTGCCGCCAGCATCGGCACGCTCAGCTGTACCGAGGCGGCGGCGCTGGAGCGCAAGCGCGGCAACACGGTGTACCAGACGATGTAGCCCAAACCCGAGGTAACGGCCCCCGAACACAGAGCGTAGACCAGCCCGGCACCACTCACCGACAACTGCGTGGCGCACACGGCGACCAGCAGCGCGGCAAACGGGACAGCCCGCACGAAATTGCCCGCCGTCGCCGCGCCGGGATCCAGCGCCTTCTTCCCATACAGCGAATACGCGCCCCAGCCCACGCCGGCCGCGAGCATGAGCGCCGCGCTGCCGGGCGACGGCGCGCTCAAACCCGGCAGCAGCAGTGCCACCAAGCCGCCCATGGCGAGCACCAGCCCGCACCACTGGCGGGGCAACAGGCGCTCGCCGCGCCACAGGCCCGCTCCCACCATAGTCGCCTGCACAGCGCCAAACAGCAGCAGGGCCCCCACACCCGTAGGCAGGCGAACGTAGGCAAACGAAAACGCGGCCGCGTAGGCAAACAACCAAAAGGCTGGCACCCAGCCGCCCCGCGCGATGGGCGACACCTTGCGCACGCGCATCACCACCACCAGCATGGCCGCGCCGGAGGCCAGGCGAATGGCGGAAAAACTGGCCGGGTCGATGGAGCCGCTGGCCAGCGCCAGACGGCACAGCAACGAATTGGCGGCAAAGGCCAACATGGAAAGCAGGGTCAGGAGCACAAGGCGCATAGGACATCCAGGGGAAAATTGCTTGAAGCATACGGGCTCCGCGCGCGCGGCGCCGCTTGCGGCTTGGCCGCAAAGCCGTGCGGCGCCCCGATCCCGCCTCTTCTATAGTGGCCGGGCTGCCCATCCAACAAGCGCTACCCATGAAAACCGCACTGATCCCACCCTTTTTTGCCGCATTGCAGGCAGCCAACCCCGAGCCGCGAACCGAGCTGGAGTACACCAGCCCGTTCGAACTGCTGGTTGCCGTGCTGCTTTCCGCCCAGGCCACCGACGTGGGCGTGAACAAGGCCACGCGCAGACTGTTCCCCCTAGCGAACACGCCGCAAGCCATTCTTGATCTGGGGCTGGAGGCGCTGGAGGAGCACATCAAGACCATCGGCCTGTACCGCAGCAAGGCCCGGCATCTGATGGAGACCTGCCGCATGCTGGTCGAGCAACATGGCGGCCAGGTGCCCGACACGCGCGAAGCCCTCGAGCAGCTCCCCGGCGTGGGCCGCAAGACCGCCAACGTGGTGCTCAACGTGGCCTTTGGCCAGCCCACCATGGCGGTGGACACACACATCTTTCGCGTCAGCAACCGCACAGGCCTGGCGCCGGGCAAAACGCCGCTGGCGGTAGAGCAGCAACTGCTCAAGCGCGTGCCGCCCGAATACGCCGTGCATTCGCACCATTGGCTGATTCTGCTGGGCCGCTACGTCTGCCAGGCGCGCAAGCCGCGCTGCTGGGAATGCCTGGTCGCACCGTATTGCGACTACAAGCCCAAAACACCACACCCCTAAGGTCGGCGTATAGCTATGTATTTTGTAGCTATAAGTTCTTTATTTGTAAGCAGTACGGCCCATAAACTTCCAAATATTGCGAAACGCTCCACCCCCAATAGCGTGCACGCCGCTGGCTATACTGAAAATTACCACCCGCCTGCGCACCCCACACTTTCTACGCATGAATTCCCTTGATCCGCGTTCCCTGATTGCCATGGGCGGCTTCATGGCGTTGGTGATGGGATTGGTGCTGGGCTTCATGCGGCGCTACTACCCTCCCAGCATCCTGGGGCTGGGCTACTGGGCACTGGCACCCGCCGTCTGGCTGATTGCCACGGTTTTCTTCGCCGCCCCCGGTCCATGGCCTCAAGAAATGGGACGCTGGCTAGGCAACGGACTGATCTTGCTGGGTTTCGTCCTGTTCCATGTGGGCTGCCGCTGCTTCTTCGGTCAAACCGCCAAATGGCGCCGAATCGTGGTTGCATTCGCGCTGGTCATGCTGTGCCTGGCCTGGTTTACCGGGCCCGAGCCGTCCTACCGCATGCGCGTGGCCATTGTCACCGCAGCCATCGCCGTGGTCCACAGCAGCACGTTGGTGTTCCTCTGGCTGAGCGGCAACCGCAATTTCCCGGTGCGCATGGTGCAGGTGACCCTGGCGCTGCACCTGTGCGTGCTGCTGGTGCGGCTGCAAAGCGTACTTTCTGTACCCGAAGTTGGCGACCTGATGGACGCCTCCACCGTGCAGTCCTTCTACCTCGGCGCCTACGTGCTGGCCGTGCTGCTGCTTTCCATTGGCGCAGTGCTCATGGCCACGGACCGTGTGCGCACCGAGCTGGAACACATGGCCACGCACGATGTGCTGACCGGCACGCTCAACCGCCGCGCCATTCTCGATTTCTGCGAGGACGAACACGAACGCAGCCTGCGCTACGGGCAGGCGTTCTCGCTGATGATGATCGACCTGGATCACTTCAAGGCCATCAACGACACCCACGGCCACCAGCACGGCGACCGGGTACTGGCCCACTTTGCCGAATGCACCCGCGCCGCCCTGCGCCGCGCCGACCGCTTTGGGCGCTATGGCGGTGAGGAATTTCTGGTGCTGCTGCCCAACACCGCCACCGAAGCGGCGCTGCCCGTGGCAGAGCGCATTCGCACCGCACTGACCACTGGCCACGCACTTGACTGCACCGCCAGCATCGGCGTAACCCAATGGCGCGGCCCCGAAGACACGGTGGACGCCATGCTCGGCCGCGCCGACGCGGCGATGTATCAGGCCAAGGAACGGGGCCGCAACCAAACCTGCGCAGCCTGAAGCTGGCGTGCTGCGGCGCCCCGCGCACCGGCCTTTGAGCAGGTTCACGGGCCTCTTGCCAAACAAAACTGTATATATATACAGTATCGGTGTGCAACGTATGCACGACCCTAACCACCCCACAGGAGCCACCCCATGCTTGACCACATGACCTTCCGCGTCACCGACATCCAGCGCGCCAAGGCGTTTTACGGCGCCGCCCTCGCGCCCCTGGGCTACAGCGTTTCTTTCGAAGGAAACTACGGCATGAGCATCCTCGGGTTCGCCTACCCCGACCCTGCCGAGCCCGACGGCAAGAAGGCCGACGTGTGGTTCATCGACGGCCCCTCGCCCTACGGCGGCCCGCCGGCCACCACAGGCTGCCACCTGGCCTGGAAGGCCCAGACCCGCGCCCAAGTGGATGCTTTTTACGCCGCCGCCATCGCCGCCGGCGGCAAGGACAACGGCGCCCCTGGCCTGCGCCCCGAATACCACGCGCACTACTACGGCGCCTTCGTCATTGATCCCGAGGGCAACAACATTGAGGCGGTGTGCCATTTGGCGGAGTAGGCGGCGCACCCTGGTACCACGTGTCAGTCAGATTTGAACAAAATAGCCTGCAACACTGTCCCTATTGCGTTAAAAGCTATCTTTTTCAGAGTGATCGCATCTACCTGCATCTAATCAGGCGTGAATGATGCGCACCTTTCAGTCACTGCCCAACAGCATATTGGCCCCCTACATTGATCGGTTCTGGGGCTGGGAAAGCGATGGCAACGAACAGATCGCCCTACCCCGGCTGCTGCCGGGAGTTGGTGCCGAGTTGTATTTCCACTACCGTACCCCTTTTCAACAGCTTACCCATGCGGGGCAGATTCAGTCTTGCGGTGCTGCCCATCTGTTTTGCCTGCGCGACAAAACCATTGACTTACTGCCAGCCAGCGATGTTGGCTTTATCGCCATACGGTTCCGAGCCGGGATGGTTTACCGGTTCACTGAGGTACCAAGCTCCGATTTCATGGACAAGGTGCTGTCCCCAGAAGATCTGTGGGGAATGGCAGGCAAGAATCTAAGCAGCCAAATTGCCAGTACAGAAACGCATGCAGAACGACTCCGCCTGATTCAGGTTTTCCTTCTGGAGCAAATCGCACAGCAAAGGCCTGACGTTGTGTATGAACACGCGGCATCTCTTCTCTACGCACGGTGCGTCGAACTCACCATTGATCAGTTGGCCAAGCATCTAGGAATCGGGCGACGCCAATTGGAACGCCGTTTCATGGCCATTGCAGGACAGTCCCCTGTAGAAATGCGCAACCTTGCGCGCTTCCAAAAAACCTTTCGCACCCTCATGCTCGATGGCGCCACAGACGTAGCAGATGCCGCCCTGGCACATGGATACAGCGACCAATCCCACTTCATACGCCACTTCCAAAGACTGGCAGCCGAGCCACCAGGGCGCCACCTCAAGACAGCCCGTACCAAGACGCATTTTTTCAATACATCCCTGCGTGCATGAACCATGATGGCAATTCCATTCAACCCGAGGACTCCGAAATCATGCATCTCTTGCTTGCAGAATTGAACGCCAAAGACTCCCACGCCCATGAGGTCGAAAACATTCTGTGCGAGTTGGTCGAAGTGGCGCGCACGGAATCAGGCACCATCCAATACGCAGTGCATCGTCAGAAAACCGATCCCAACACCTTTGTGATCTATGAGCTTTATCGGGATGCTGCTGCATGTGAAGCGCACTTGACGTCAGCACCCGTTAAAGAGGCACTGCATCGCTTTGAATCAATGCTCCGTAACCCGCCACACATCCTTTTCTGCGATTTGATTGCGGCAACTGGCGTCGCCTGACGACGACACCCGTCCCGTGCGGGTTGAGGCCAGCAGTCCCGCTCCTCATGTCTTTTTCGACACCCCCGCCGCCTCAAAGCTAGCCATCTCACGCAAGATGGCGCAGGCCGATTGCAGCAGCGGCCAGGCCAGCGCGGCGCCGGAGCCTTCGCCCAGACGCAAGCCCAGGTCCAGCAGCGGCTCGGCCTGCATTTGCGCGAGCATGAGCTGATGGCCGCGCTCGCCCGAGCGGTGGGCGAACACGCAGCGTTGCAGCACCAGGGGCTGCAGGCGGCTGGCCACGAGCACTGCGGCGCTGGTGATGAAGCCGTCTACCAGAATCACGCGGCGCTCATGCGCGGCCTGCAGCACGGCGCCGACCATGGTGGCCACCTCGTAGCCGCCGAGCGCGGCCAGGGCATCGAGCGGCGTGGCGGCGGCGGCGTTGGCGTCCAGCGCCTGTTGCAGCACGGCGCGCTTGCGCTCGATACCTGCGGCATCGAGCCCAGTGCCCGCGCCGGTGCAATCCTGCAGCGACAGGCCGCACAGGCGCGCCAGCAAGAGCGAGGCGACCGAGGTATTGGCGATACCCATTTCGCCCAGCAGCAGCACGTTGCCGGGCAGTTCGCGCACCAGTTCGATGCCGTGGCTAAGCGCCTGGGCGCATTGCTCGGCACTCATGGCCGGACCTTTGCTGGCGTCGTTCGTACCGGGCGCCACCTTGCGCAGCAGCAGGCGCGGCTGGCCGGGGGCGGCCTCGCGCGGGGCGATGTCGCGCGCCACACCGCAGTCCACCACGGTGAGCGCCAGGCCGTGCTGGCGCGCCAGCACGCTCACGGCGGCGCCACCGGCGAGGAAGTTCTCGACCATCTGCCAGGTGACGTCGCTCGGGAAGGCCGACACGCCGCGCGCGGCCAGTCCGTGGTCGCCCGCGAAGACGACCATTTGCGGCTGGTGCAGCGCCGGGGTTTCGGTGCCCAGAATCTGCCCGAGTGCGAGCCCCAGGCTTTCCAGGCGGCCGAGCGAGCCCAGCGGTTTGGTTTTGTGATCCAGCTTGTGCTGCAGGGCCTGGGTGAGTGGTGCGTTGGAGATGTCGGCAATCAGGGGGAACTGGGTGGTCATGGCGTGGTTCAACTTTCAATGAGGGTGTGGCGCGGCCCGTGTGCACCGGGGCCTGCGCCTTGGATGGGGTGGTGCGCAGCGGGCCGGCCCGGCACGCTGCGGCGGGGTCAGGCGAGGCTCAGGCGGTGGCTTCGCGCCCGCGCTGGGCGGCAGCCTGGTCGCGCTGCAAATGGGCGATGAGCGGCTGCTGGTCGTCCTGCTGGCCCCATTGCTCGAAGTACACGAGGTCTTCCATGGGCAGGCGCGGCAGCCAGCCAGCGGTTTCCAGCTCGGGCTTGGGGTGGAAGTGGCTCACGTAGCCCACGCACAGGTAGGCGATGGGGGTGATGCCCTTGGGAATGCCCAGCGCCTGCTGCAGGTCGGCCTGGTGGAAGATGCTGACCCAACCCACGCCCAGCCCCTCGGCGCGCGCGGCGAGCCACAGGTTTTGCACGGCGCAGACGCTGCTGTACAAGTCCATGGTTTTCATGTGGGTGCGCCCCACCACCACCGGGCCGGTGCGCCCACGGTCGCAGGTGATGCAGATGCCGATGGGCGACTCGACGATGCCTTCGAGCTTGAGGCTTTGGTACACCGTGCGCTTCTCGCCTTCGAACATGTCGGCGGCCTCGGCATGGGCCTTGGCAAAAGCATCGTGCACGCGGCGCTTGGTGCCCTGCGAGCACACCACGAGGAAGTTCCAGGGCTGCATGAAGCCCACCGAGGGCGCGTAGTGCGCGGCGGTGAGGATGCGGCTGAGCACCTCATCGGGCACGGGCGTGGGCAAGAACTGCCCGCGCACGTCGCGGCGTGAAAAGATGGCGTGGTAAATGGCGTCGCGCGCTTCTTGCGTGAAGGCGTGAGCGCTGGGCGTGGCTTGCGCCGCCGCGCTGGTATTCATGGCAGTCCCCTGTGCGTGAATAGGTAGCGCGCTGCCTGGCCTTGCAGCGCGTTGAATATTCAGGCCGGTCTTCTGGCTTGGATTCCTCTGGCCCCCGCGCCTTCCCGGCCTTGGCGGCCAGTGGCATTGAGCGGGGGTCATCATCCTTACAGCGTTGGGCACGCGGCGGAGTTGCACCGCCTTCCCGATTCTCCCTTTGCTTTAGAGCGGCTCACAAAACTCTTCTGGCATCGTTGCTGCGTCTTGCCGTACTGCTCGTACTGCCTGCGCCGAAGCGCCTAGCCAGAACCGCTTCGCTGAGTTTTGTGGGCCGCTCTTGCAACATCGGGCACCTGAGGGCGCGGATGATAGCAGCCGCAATTTACGGCGCGATGAGGGCATCCAGCACACCGGGCTCGAAGTGCCGGGCCACGCCATCGGCCAGCCCGTCAAACACCGTCTCCAGCGTGGGCGCCTGGGCGCCAAACAGGGCGTGCAGCACGGCGGCGTCCTCGAACAAACCGTGCAGGTACACGCCCAGCACATTGCCCGCCGGGTTCTGCCAGGCGATGCCGGGCATGACGCCCCACGCCACGTCGCCCTTGGCGGCCATGGCGGGGTGCTGGGCCGTCTGGCCGTGGTGGATCTCGTAGCCCTCGGCGCGCACGCCCGAAAGCGGTGCCCAGGCGCCGACAAGCTGGCCGAAGGCCGCCGCAGTGCGCTGCACGGTCTTGGCGGGCTCGAACACGGTGACCAGCGGCAGCAGGCCCAGGCCGGGGCCGTTGCCGTCGATCCCTTCGGGGTCGATCAGCGCCTCGCCCAGCATCTGCAGGCCGCCGCACACGCCCAGCACGGTGCCCCCCTGCCCTGCATGCGCGGCAATCGCACGGTCCAGCCCCTGCGCGCGCAGCCAGGCCAGGTCGGCGGCGGTGGCCTTGGAGCCGGGCAGCACGATCCAGTCGGCCGGCCGCAGGCCCGCCACATCGGCCGGGCTGCGCACCCAGAGCAGGCGCAGGCCGGGCACGTTCTTGAGCGGCTGGAATTCGTCGAGGTTGCTGATGCGCGGGTAGGCCACCACGGCCACGGTGGTGTGCACGGCGCCGGGCGTGGTGCTGCGGTCGTCGAACACGCCATCTTCCTCGGGCAGGCCATGGTGCCACTGCATGGGAATGGTAGCCACGGTGGGCACACCGGTGCGCTCCTGCAGGTGCTGCGGCGCAGGCGCAAGCAGGCTGGCGTCGCCCCGGAACTTGTTGAGCACGAAGCCGTGGATCAGCGCGCGCTCGTCCTCGGGCAGCAGCGCCCAGGTGCCGTAGAGGTGGGCAAAGGCGCCGCCCCGGTCGATATCGGTGACCAGCAGGCAGCGCGCGCCGGCATGGCGCGCCACGCGCATGTTGACGATGTCGCTGGCGTGCAGGTTGGTCTCGGCGGGCGAGCCCGCGCCTTCGATGACGACCACGTCGTTCTCGGCGCGCAGCGCATCGAGCGCGGCGGCGATCTGCGGCCACACCACGGCGCTGCGGCCGCGCCAGGGCAGCGCGGTGAGCAGCTCGCTCACCTGCCCCAGCAGCACCACCTGGCTGTGCGTGTCGGCCTCGGGCTTGAGCAAGAGCGGGTTCATGCGCACTTCAGGCACGGCACGCGCGGCCAGGGCCTGGAAGTACTGCGCCGAGCCGATCTCGCCCCAGGCGCCGTCGACACCCTCGACCACGCGGGCGTTGTTGCTCATGTTCTGCGCCTTGAACGGCGCCACCTTGAGGCCCAGGTTGCTGTAGTAGCGGCACAGCGCGGTGGTGAGCCAGCTTTTGCCGGCGCCGCTGGTGGTGCCCAGCACCATGACGCAACGCGCCGTCACGGGTGCACCTCCATAACCTCGGATACTATAAAAAAAATAGCTGCTTGCGCTTGCTCCACCTGGCCTAGCGCCCATTTTTCTTTAAAAATCATGCCATTTCACTGTCTGTTGCGGCCAAGGCCGCTTTCACCCACTCAAAACCCAGGCGCTCCTGTTCCAGGCGCACCCGCACACCCAGCCGGTGGCTGCGCAAATCATCCAACAGCGCAGCCTCAGCCGCATCCAGTCGTGGCAATACGCGCAGCACCGGCTGCGGCTCGTTCCCCCACTGGCTTTGGTGCGCCAGCAAGGTAGCACGGTCCATCAGCAAGGATTGCACCTGCGGCAGACGGACGCGCAACTGGTCCAGGATGGCGAAGCCGTGCGTATCAATATCGCCCCAGTAGTACAGCTGGCAACCATGCAGCCAGCGTGCGCCAGCCAGCATCTCAAATCCATAACCCGCGCCAAAAATCACGAGACTGCCCGGCAAAGGTGGAAAGGCCAGAAAGTTGACTTCGTTTTCGGTAAAAAACACCCGTTGGACCGGCAGCACCAGGCGGGCAAAGTCGGCCTGAGTCAGCGTGATGTCCTGGTCCGCGTCCGATGGCAGCTCCGCTGGGGCGAACGGTGAGACCGAGGCATCCAGCAGGCGAAAGCGGATGCGCAGGGGTTTGTCCTTGAAACCGTAACGCTGGCAGAACTGCCCCACGCCGGTGGCATGGGCATCCAGGGCCTCCTGCGGCAAAGCCAGATCCAGCAGTTCCATGAGCGCCCCCCGGTGCGCCTCAATGAACTTGCTGTCCACCCCGGGCAAATCAACTTGGCGCAAATAGATGCCAGGACGTGGATGCGCTTGCAACCAGGCGACGACCGCCAACAGGCACGGCCAGGCATCGGCCAAGGCCAGCGCATTCAGCGGCCGTTTTTCCAGCCACTGCAGCAAGGCGGGTTGCTGCGCGCGCGTGGTTTGCATCAGGCTGGCAAAACGCCTGGCCTCTTGCTGCTTTCCGATCAGCGCCAGCGCGTCGTCCAGCGAATCCAGCCAGACCGCATCCGGCACCGCACACGCCCCCAGCACGCGATGGCGGAATTCACGCAGCACAATGCGATAGCGCGGCGCCTCGCCAGGCAGCGCATGGCAACCCAGTGCCTTCATCCAGACCCGCACCTCGTCAAAGCGCTCGGACAAGTCGGTCGAGCCCGGCCCCGTCAGCCGCAGACGCCTTGGCGGCATAACCTCACTCTGCACGCAAGTGCGCAACAGATCACCCTTGTCCCAGAGTTTTTGCACCTGGGCGCGCAAGTCGGCAGGGGTGGTCCAGGTCATGGAAATAGACGTTGGAGATGGCTATCCAACATCACGTTCATCCAGACATGGAAGTTGTTCGGGAATCCGCCTACCTATTGTGGCCAAAGCTGATGCCACGTTTGTGCCATTGCTGCCGCGATCCATAGCTTCCACCCGTACCTTCTCCTCCCGATACGCCTCAATGCTCAGATTGCGCAGCCGCGAGTCGCGTCCATCCACGTTGTGCACAAAGCCCACGCTGGCGACAAAGGGCTCAATGATGTGGATTTTCTGCAGCGGGGTGACGATGAGCAACTGCAAGTTGAGCTTTTCAAACAATTGCAGTCCGTACTGCGCGGATTCGTCCGACCCCCGGCCAAAGGCTTCGTCGATGACCACAAACCTGAAGCTTTTGGAACGCGCTTCGCCCCAAGCCAAACCGAACTGGTAGGCAAGGCTGGCGGCCAGGATGGTGTAAGCCAGCTTTTCTTTTTGGCCGCCGGACTTGCCGCCCGCGTCGGAGTAATGCTCATGCTCGCGGCCATCCTCGCGCCAGCGCTCGCTGGCGGCAAACACGAACCAGTTGCGCACATCCGTCACCTTGGTGGTCCAGCGCCGATCCTGCTCGGTCTGGCCTTCGCGCCCGCGCAGGCGCTCGATGATGTGCTGGACCTGCAGGAACTTGGCTTCAGAATACTGGCTGTCCTGCCCCTCGACCTCCGCACCACCACCCAGCGCGCCGTCCAGGCAGGTGCGCAGCTCGGTCTGGAAATCGCGCACCTCCACGTCCTGCGCGGTCTGAAATTCCAGCGCAATGAAGCGGCCGGGGTTGTAGTCAATTTGCGTGAGGGACTGGTTGATGCGCTCAATGCGCTCCTTGATGGTCTCCCGCTCCTTGTTCAGCTGCGAGCTGAAGTTGGCCACTTCGCGGATGGTGTTCTCGTTGAGCGAGCGTTTGAAGTCGGCCTCAAAGCGCGGCAGGTCGTCCGCCACCAGGCGCTGCAGCAGGCTGCGGTATTCCCCGGCCGATCCGATGGACACATCGACCTCCTGGGTCTCGACAGGAAAGCGGTCGCTGAACGCGCGCATGGCATCGATGACCTTTTCCAGCACACGCCGGGCACGGCTGTCTTCGGTATCAATGGCTTTTTGCAGGCTGTCACGCATTTCGCGCTCGCGTGTATCGCACGACTCCACCGTCAGCGCCTGTGCGCCCTGCATCTCCTGCTGCAAGGCCTGCAGACGTGGCACATGCTGCTCAAATCGTTCGGGCCGCTGCGCCATCCGCCCTTCGGTATCCCGCTGGAGCGTCTGCGCATCGCTGATTTTTTGTTCGGTTTTGGAGCGTTTGTCGCGCTGCTCCAGAAGCTGTTTCTCGGTCCTCTCCATCGCTTGTTCCAGCGCCTTCAGTTGCTGGGCCAGTGCTGCCAGCACATCCGAGGCCGCTTCCAGCGCTGTCCGCTCATCGTTCAAGCGGGCGATGTCGCGGGCGTTGGCCTGCCAGTCCAGATCACTGTAGTCCGCAAACTCCTCCAGCTTGGCCAACGCTTCCTGGCGCGTGCGCAGGGCGGATTGCTCCTGTTGCAAGACACCGATGCGCGCACCCACCGCACCTAGCCGTGCCTCCAGCACACACTGTTTGCCCTCCAGCACGCCCAGCTTGGCGGTATTGCTCCAACCCAGCACGTAACGGCTGCGGTCGTCCAGACGGTGACGGTCGTCCTTTTCGTGGCGCTCACCTCCGGCCTTGATCTGCCCGGCCCGGGTGATGGCCCGGGGCTCGGCGCGAAACTGCTCTTGCGTGGTGCAACAGGCGTAGTCAAAACGGCGTGCCACCTCCGCCTCCAGCCAAGCATAGAACGCTGAATCGGGCTTGATAGCGATCTTGCGTGCCAGCGACTGGGCATGCAGTGGCGGCTGCTGCACACGCATGCTGCCACGCACCCGGTAGTACACAAGCCGCCCACGCAGGTGGGTGTTGTCCACCCACTGCGCCACCTGGGCGTAATGCGCGTCAGGCACCAACAGCGAGAGAGCGAAGTTGTGCAGCACGCGCTCGGCCGCCCCTTCCCAGTCGCGCGCGTCGTCGTGTAGCTGCAGCAGCTCCCCGGCAAACGGCAGATCGCCCTCACGCAAGCACAGTGCCTGGCACAGCAGGGTGCGCAGGGAAATTTGCGCGGAGTCGATGTTGCTGCGCCGTGCGCGCAGGCTTTTCACTTCGTCCAACAGTCGCTGGTGTTCGCTGCGCCCTTGGGCCAGTTCGACACCGTGCTCGGTCAGTTCGTTTTGCAACTCCACCTCGCGCACGGCATCGGTCGCGCGGCGCTGCGCGCACCCTTGCTGCTGGGTTTGCAGCTCTTCGCGATTGGCCGCCTGCAACAAGCCCAGGCTGCGGCGCAAGGTGTCATAGCGGTGGGCATTTTTCTGGCGCCGTTCCTGCTCGGTCTGCTGGCGCTGGATTTCGGCGTCGATCTGGGCGATGCGATCGCCGCCGTTTTGGGCCATAGACAGACGCAATGCCCGTTCCGTGGCCTGCTGCCCCTGCTTCTGCGCTTCCAACCGTTCGACCTTGGCGGACTCGCTCGCCAGGCTGGCGCCAAGGTTTTCCAGCCGTTGCGCCAGCAGCGCCTGCTTGTGACCGGCAAACCAGGGTTTGAGCGCCTCGCGGCACAGCCGCAACTCGGCCACAGTGTCCACCAGGGCCGCATGTTTGTCGCAGTCCGCCACCAGCGGCGTGAGCAGGTCGACTTGCTGCTTGGCTTTCAGCACGGCCGCGTGGGCACGGCTCAAGTCGTCAAAGTGCGCCAGCAGGCCCGCAATACGCGGGGCCACGTCAAAAGGCTCCAGCATGTGGTGGCGCACAAAGTCGGTCAGGTTGCCCACCGATTTCATCGACACGGTCTGGTGGAACAGCTCGAGCGCCTGCTCGCCCATGTTGCCAAAGCGGCGGCGAAAGTGGGCGCTGTAGGGCGGGAAGCTGTCAAACAAGGCTACGCCCGCTTTACGCAGGCGGGCACGCAGCGAGGTCACTGCCGTGCCGAAACCCGAAAAATCTCCGGTCAGCGACAGTGCCTGGTCCGCCACGGCGTAAAAGCGCTCGGGCTGGCCGAACGTATCCTTCATCCAGAACACCTGGGCCAAGCTCACGGTCTGGTCAAACCCGTCGTTGTGGAACACACCCAGAATCACCGCGTAGTGGCTGGCATCGCGCAGCGCCACCGGCTTGGCATTTCCACTGGTCTCGTTGCGCTCAGACTTGTAATGCCCCAGCACATAGGAGCGTAGCGAGCGCTCACGCGCGTCGGCGCCCGCAGCCTTGTTGTAAGCGATGCGATGGGCCGGCACCAAGAGCGTGGTGATGGCGTCCACCAGCGTGGACTTGCCCGAGCCAATGTCGCCGGTCAGCAAGCCGTTGCGGCCCTGCAGATCCAGCATCCAGACCCGCTTGTCAAACGTGCCCCAGTTGAAGACTTCCAGGCGTGACAACCGAAAACCAGCGAGCGTGGCGTTGTCATTCATCGTCTGGCTCAGGAGCATTGGGCGATGCCAGTTGTGCTTGGTAAGCCGCCAACCGTGCATCGAAATCAGCCAGCCACTGCGCGTCCACAAAAGCCTTGAGAATGCGGCGCACTTCATACACCGGTTCTGATGCCGCGCGGCCGGCAGAGCCTTCGGCCGGGGCTTTGAGGCGGCGCACAAAACCCAGTTCGATCACCTTGTTCAGATGGGTTTCAATCTGATCGATCAGGCGGGACTCATTGGAACCTGCGGGCAGAAACACCCGCACCAGTTCGACCACCGCGCTACGGGTCAGAATCAGTCGCGTCTCACCGCCGCTGGCATCGAACTCGGCCAGTTTCTTGCGCAACAGCGCCAGCAGCAGGCTGACCTGAAAGCTCAAAGGCTGGCGGCGCACCAGGCGCGGCAGCTTGGGAACTCCCTCGTCCGCCTGTAGCTGGCCGCGCAAAAAGGCATAGCCCTCGGCTTCGTCCACCACCAGGTCGAGCACCAGCACGGCCACATAGTCGCGCACACGCGCCTGCAGTTGCAGCAAGGCCGCCCACTGGCTGGCATCGTCTTCGCGGTACAGCACACCCTTCATCAAGGGAACAACCAGACTGGTCAGATCAGATTGAGGAACACTGGGACTGGACTCGGGCGTTGAGGGAAGACTTTCGTGGGACATGGAAAAACCTTCCGTGCGCACCATCAAACCGGCAGCAGCTTGACGGGTGGCTTCCAACTCTTGGCACTGGCTCGGCGCGCAAATTTTTTGTCATCAAACGTGGCCAGGCTGCTGCAATGGCGGCTTGAGGCATGGTGCAGCGCATCGGCAAAGTCAAACCCATCACCCAAAGCGGTTGCGGCCAGTTCCACCGCCACGCGATCTTCCACCTCCAGGTTGGGCATGGTCAGCAAATGCGTCAGCACCGCCAGCACATCCTCAGGCGGGCTCTTGTAGTAGCCACGCAGCACCCACTCCAGCTCCAGCACCACGGTTTTGCTGACAAACAAGGACTTGCCGCTTTCCAGCAACTTTCTGGCCGCCGCGCTTTGCTTTTGTGAAGGCGCATCGCTGCTGGCCACGTAGTAGCGGGCCAGCACGTTCGTGTCCAACGCAATCATGGCGCTTCAGTGACCAGGCTGGCCACATCAAAATCCGCAGGCACCCCTTTGCGCCGACTTTTGATCAACCCGAAGCCACTGTCCTGCGTCTGCCGGACCGCGCGCGCGGGCCGCAGGGCGATGTGGTCGCCTTCGATTTCAAATGTCACGGCCATGCCTTGCTTGAGCCCAAAGTGTTGGCGCACATCGCGCGGAATGGTGACTTGCCCTTTGCTGGTCAACGTGGTTTGCATGGCAATGCCCCAAAAAAGTATTACTTGGTAATACTAACACGATAGAACATGATGAGAGCCGCCCTCAGAGGCGGAGAGTTTTTCGGCCGCCTCCAAAAGGCGCGCCAAAACGCGCCGAATCTAGGCGCAAAACGCAGCCATAGCTCAGACTATGGCGAGTATTTGCATCGACGAGTCGGTGTGTTTTGGCGTACATGGTAGGCATGGATGAAAGGCCATCAGCCTCTCAACCCCGCACAAAAATCACACGCGGCAAGGTGGCTTGCCGGGTTACCCAGCCGCCTGCCTCATCTGGCATGCCCCACGCCACCGTGTCCTCGGTGGCCTCGTCCACCACCGAACCCGGCGACTCGCTGGCCAGTTGCAGATAGGCCACCAGCTCACCCAGGCCCTGCTGCAGCGGGCGGGTGTGCAGCAATTCGGCCAAGGTGACCTGCTCCCGGGTTTGCAGGGATTGGCGGATGTGTGCCGACAACGCGGCCTTGTCCACGCGCACCTGCGAAAACAGCGCAGCCGCATTCACGTCTTCCTCACCCACCTGCAGTGCCACGCTGGCCAGCGCAGTCTGCACGGGCAGCTGGTACAGCGGGCGCTCCAGCGCCAGGTCCACATCGGCGCCCATGGTGCCGATCTGCATGAAATCCGGCGTGCGCAGGGCCGCCGGCACCGCATCGCGCAGGGCGATGGCCTTGCCTTCGATACCGCGCAATATGTCCATGATGCGGCGGTTTTCCAGCCAGACCTTGTCGTCCAGAAAGCGGCGCAACTGCTGCGAAAGCTGGGCCACGGTGCGCTGGGCGTATTCCCCGGCCTCCAGCCAGTCGTAGTGCACCCGTTTCAGGCGCACGTTCGGTGCCAGGGCCGACACCGGTGGCAAATCCAGCACCCGCGCCAATAACGCAGTGAATTCTTCCTGGCGGGACTGCGACATCAAAAAATCCCAGAACGCACGAAAGCTCTTACCCTGGTCGGACTCGGCAATGGCGTCCCGCTCGCCCATGATTTCTTGCAGCAACTCCCCTTTGCCCCCGTCCCACAGGGCGATGCGCTCTCGCACAGCACGGTCGAGCGCGCGAAAGTTGTTTTCCACCTCACGAAAATCCGCCAGCAACTCGCGCGCCAGGCCTGTGAACTGCTGGAAACGGTCTTTGAGCGCGGTGTCGTCCAGCAAGGCAATGTTGCCCTCCACCACCCGGGCGATTTCCGCGTCGATGGCCTCGCGCTGCTTGTGCAGCTCGGCCATGCGGGCCTGGGGGTTGGTCTCGCTGCCATCGCTCATTTGCTTGAGCAGGCCAAACAGCGTGAGCAAACGCGACTCTGTCCCCACGAAGGACCGGTCCGAAAGGCTGCCCAGCCAGGCCAAGGCGCGCTCGGTGGTTGGGGTCAGGTCGAAGTGCGGCTCGTCCGACCCGACCGGGTAGAACTTTCGCAGCCAGCCTTTGTCGTTGGCGGCCCAATCGTTCAGATACTCTTGCGCCGACTTCGGGAATGCCTTGGACCCCAACTGCTCGCGCAGGCCATAGAGCGTGTCTTCCAGCGCCTCGACCAGATTCGACTGCACCATCACCCGCACGTTGGGCACCACAAAAACGCGGTGCAGGAAACTGGCCACCAGCGGTGCCGAGTCCGCCGCCAGCAGGCGCCAGGCCGGGTGCTGGCGGCGCTGCAGTTCCAACGTGGTGTAGTCGAGGTTCATGCGCTGCCTACATCCGCAATGAGCGAGAATTAACCGTCTACCTCCGCCCAGCAATTGGGCGTCTCGTACAGCGTCACCTTGGTCAGCGACAGGTGGCGGCCGAAGCGGTCGTGGTAAACGTCTTTGAGAATGTCAAACGCGGCCTGGGCCAGGTTTTCCACCGTGGGCACGCGGTCGATGACCACCGTCTTGTGGCCCGGCATGCTGTCCAGAAAGGCGCGCACGGCGGTGTCTTTTTCATGGACGATGAAGGCGTGGTCCCACAGGTCCACCAGGTGCACCTTGGCCAGCGCCTTGATGTCGCCAAAGTCCATGACCATCCCGTTGTCGGATGCGCCGTCTTTTTGCACCACATCGCCTGTGAGCGTGATAAGCAGCGTATAGCGGTGGCCGTGCAGGTTGCGGCACTGGCTGTTGTGGTCGGGAATGCGATGGCCGGCATCGAACTCCATTTTTCGCGTAATGGTCAGCATGGGTAGGTTCTGTTTCAGGGAATCTGCAGCAGCTTGTGGGTCTGCACCGACAGGTTCCACAGGGGATGGGCTTTGCAGAAGCCAATGGCTAGGCGCAGATTCGTGGCCTGCAGTGGCCCGTCCATGGCCTGCACAAAATGGTGTTCAAAATCCAGCGCGGCATAGTCGTCCAAGGGCTGTCCGGGCTGCGGAATGACGACCTTGATCTCATTGCCCCGGCGCACCACCAGTTCCGCGCCCATCTTGGGGCTGACGCAGACCCAGTCCACGCCGCCAGGAACCGGCAGCGTGCCGTTGGTTTCAATGGCCACCGCAAACCCGGCCGCATGCAGGGCGTCGATCAGGGGGGCATCGAGCTGCAACAGCGGCTCGCCGCCTGTGCAGACCACGTATTTCTGCGCGGGGTAGTCCACAGGCCACAGGGCGTTGATACGCGCGGCCAGGCTGGCCGCGTCGGCAAACTTGCCACCACCTTCGCCATCGGTGCCCACAAAGTCGGTATCGCAGAACTGGCACACCGCGCTGGCACGGCCCTCTTCCACGCCGCTCCAGAGGTTGCACCCGGCAAAACGGCAGAACACGGCTGGGCGCCCGGCATGGTGGCCTTCGCCTTGCAGGGTATAGAAAATTTCCTTGACGCTATAGGTCATGGGGGGCCTCACACATCGACACGGGGGCGTATTGTCACCACCCGGTGCCAGACACCGCTGCCAGCAAGGCCTCCTGGGCCTGTGGCCCCAGAACGCCCAGCCGATACCAGCCGGTCAGACCGAAGGACGTGGTATCGCGCAGCTTGATGCCCTGCGCGCGCAAGTCGCGCAGCCGTTCGGGCCGGGCGGCACCCGGTGGTCGCGCGCAGAAGTAATTGGCCTGGCTGCCGGGCAGCACCTGCCAGCCCATGGCGGCACACAACGCCATCTGGCGCGCCTTCCAGTCGCGCAGCGTGGGCAGGCACTCGGCCAGCCAGCGCTGCGTGCGCGGTTGCACCCAGGCCTGCAGCAGCGCCACGCCGTGCGCACCCACGGGCCAGGAGGGGGCCAGTGCCATGAGTGCCGCAGCATCGGTTTCGCTGCCCTGCGGCGCGATGGCGTAGGCCGCTCGCACGCCCGTCAGGCCCAGGGCCTTGTTGGGTGTCCAGAGCTGCCAAAGGGCGCCCAGACGCCCCGGCGGGAGTGCGACGCCTTCAAGGCGCAAGGGTTGGTAAGCGCAGTCGAGCACGCACAGTGTTTGCGCAGGCACACCCGCCTGTAGCCAGTCGGCCAGCATGGCATCACCCCGGCCCAGCGGGCTGGAGGGCTCGCAGGCCCAGTGCAGCGTCGCGCCCACCCCAGGCGCATGCTGCACCGCCAAGCCCCAGGCGCGGGCGGCCTGGGCGTAGTCGCCGTAGCCATGCTGGGGTACGGCCACGGCGCGCACACCGCGCTGAGCGGCCAATGCGGTGATGCGGTGGATGAATTCGCTGGCGCTGCCCGCCAGCACGATGCGTGCGGGCGCCACGCCGTGAAAGGCGGCCAACTGCGCGCGCAAGGCGGCGTAGGCCGGGTCGGGGTAGCGCGTGGCATCGGCCTGCTGCACGGCGGCCAGCGCCTCGGGGCACGGACCGCAGGCATTGGCGTTGGTGGAAAAGTCGTGCAGCGGCACGCCCTGGACATCGGGGCCGCCGTGCATGAGGCATGCATTCGGCATCAGGAACCCCTACAGAAAACTACCAAAACAATAGCTGACAGCGCAATCAGGACAAGCGCTAGAGCCACTTTTGACACCAAATTCTGCGCACGCGCAGCATCGTGCGCCGTGGGCACGCGGCCCGCCGCATGGAGCTGGTACACGCCGGGCTTGGTCAGCCGCACGCCCAGCGCCAGCGCCATCGCCGCCATGGGCCAGCCGCTGTTGGGCGACGGGGTCTTGCGGGCTTCCTGCGCCAACCTGCGCAGTGGCACGCCCCCGGCCATCAGCGCCAGCAGCAGAGCCGTCAGCCGCGCCGGCAGCCACGAGAGCACATCGTCGGCCCGTGCCGCCCATTTGCCGGCCCATTGCCAGTAGCGGCCGCCGCGCATGCCGGGGTAGCCCCACATGGCGTCGGCGGTATTGGAAAATCGGTACAGCACCGCGCCCGGTAGGCCCGCCAGCGCGAACCAGAACAGGGGCGCCACCACCGAATCGTTCAGGTTTTCGGCCAACGATTCGATGGCGCTCTGGCGCACTTCATCGGCACTGAGCCGGTCCACCTCGCGGCTGACCACCCAGGCCAGGCGCGCACGGCCCGCCTGCAGCGATTCACCCAGAGCAGTTTCCACGGCGCGCACTTCGCCTTGCAGCGCGGCCAGCGCCAGCATTGGCTTGAGCAGCAGGCCCAGCGCCGTGGCCGTCAGCACGGTGACCAAGGCCGTTTGCACCGCTTGCGCACCCGCCATGCCAACGCCTTCAATATCCAGCCCCGGGGGATGGGCAGGCGCCGGGACACTGAGCCACAGCACCACGCCTTGCAAAATGGCGGCTGCTATCGTTACAAGAGCTGCCAAGGCACACCAGGCAAGCGCTGCAAGCCAAAAATTCTTCAAACTTCTGGCGGTCTCGGCAGCCGGTGCGATGCGCGCCCCGCAGGCCTCCAGGGCGCGGCCCATCCACACCACCGGGTGCCAGCGCGCAGGCGGCTCGCCCCAGAGGCGGTCCACCGCCAGCGCCACGAGCACGGCCAGCGCCAGGCAGGCGCCACCAAAACCAGGATGCGCCGCGAGGGGATGGAGCCAGTACCAGAGCATGCAACGGGGGCCGTTCAGTCCTCAATCCCACGCTGCGCCGGAATGCCTGCCTGGAAGGCATGCTTGATCAGCGCCATCTCGGTCACGGTGTCGGCCAGTTCGATGATCTCCGGCGGGCAGCGGCGGCCGGTGAGCACCACATGCACGTCCTTGGGCCGCGTGCGCAGCGTCTCCAGCACGGGTTCCAAGGGCAGCCAGCCGTAGATCAGCGGGTAGGTGATTTCGTCGAGCACCACCAGGAAGTGATCGCCCGAGGCGATGGCGGCGCGCGCCCTGTCCCAGCCGTCGCGCGCCAGCTGCGCCGAGTGCTCCAGGTCTTTGCTCTTCCACGAAAAGCCGTCGCCCAGCCCCTCGATGGGAATGCCGAGCTGCTCGAACACGCGGTGCTCGCCAAAGCGCGCGCTGGGCACCTTCATGAACTGGAAGATGCGCACCGCCTTGCCGCGCCCGTGCGCACGCAGTGCCAGGCCAAAGGCGGCGGTGCTTTTGCCCTTGCCGTCGCCGGTGTTCACGATGACCAAACCTCGGCGCTCGCCTTCCGGTTTTGCGTAATGTTTCTCGGTGGGTGCGGTTTCGATTTCCATGGAGTCCTTGTCAGACGACAGCTTCAGGGGCGTGCAGGCGGGGCAAGGCCAGCCACTGGCCCTGGACGCGGTGGATGGTGATGCGCTGGTCGAACACGGCCTCCAGCGCACGGTGCGTGGCCGGGTCGCGCGCGGCGCCGTGGTGCTGCAGGCGGCCGTCCTGCAGCACGGCCACGTCATCGGCCTGCAGCGCCATCGACAGCTCATGCAGCACGCTGACCACCGTGCAGCCGCGTGCCACCAGGCTGCGCACCAGCAGCAGCCAATCGGCCTGGTGCGGCGGATCGAGGTTGGCCAGCGGCTCATCCATCAGCAGCACCGGAGCGTTCACGGCCAGGGCGCGCGCCAGCAGCACGCGCTGGCGCTCGCCGCCCGAGAGCTGGCCCAGCGGGCGCTCGCGCCAGGCCCAGGCCTGCGTCTGGCGCAACGCCGCTTCGGCGGCGGCGTGGTCGGCGGCGCTGGGCGGCTGCAGCCAGCCTTGGTGCGGCAGGCGGCCCAGCAGCGCCACGTCAAGCACCGTCAGGTCGTCGGCCGCCGCTTCGTTCTGGCCCAGCCAGGCCATCTGGCGGGCGCGCTCGCGGGCGGGCCAGTCGTGCAAGCTGCGACCCAACAAAGCGACCTGGCCACTCTTTACCGACAGCAGCCCAGCCAGCACCTTGAGCAAGGTCGATTTGCCCGCACCGTTGGGGCCGACGATGCTGGTCCAGCGGCCTGCAGCCAGCGGCAGCGTGATGCCGTGCAATATGGAGCATTTTCCTATGCTAGCGCTTACCTGGTCTGCGCCAATAGCTATTTTTTCAGTAGCAATCACAACAACCCCCCAGGGGATGTGCGCCGGTGCATCAGCCACAGCAAATAGCCGCCGCCGAGCACGGCGGTGAGCACGCCCACGGGCAGCTCCTGCGGCGCGAGCAGCCCACGCGCGAGCAGGTCGGCGCCGGCGAGCAGCGCGCCGCCCATCAGGCTGGACAGCAGCATCAGCCGCCCGTGCGGCACCGGAGCGGCGGCGCGCACCAGGTGCGGCGCGGCCAGGCCGACAAAGGCAATCAAACCGGTCTGCGCCACTGCGGTGCCCGTGGCCAGCGCCAGCGCCGCCACCAGCGCGGCGCGCAGCGGCGCCAGCCGCAGCCCCAGGCTCAGGGCGGTGGCTTCGCCCAGCGCCAGGCCATCGAGCCCACGCGCCAGCAGCCAGGCCACCACCAGGCACAGCAGCCACACACCCGCCATCAGCACGCAGGAAGTCCAGCCGACAAAGCCGGTGGAGCCCAGCAAAAACGCCTGCATGGCCTGCAGCGAATCGGGCGACAGCAGCAGGATGAGCGAGGTGAGCGCCCCCAGCACCACGCCCACGATGACGCCCGCCAGCAGCAGGCGCAGCGTGTGCTGCACGCCGCGCGCCAGTGCCAGCGTCAGCAGCACCGCCAGCACCGCGCCCACAAAGGCCGCGCCCGTCAGCCCCAGGCGCACCAGCCAGTGGCTGGAATACACCGAGACGGTGATGGCGCTTTGCGCCCCGCCCAGCATGCCGGCGCCGCCGCCCATCAGGGCCAGCGCCAGCGCCACGCCCAGCGAGGCGCCCGAGGCACTGCCCAGCAGATACGGGTCGGCCAGCGGGTTGCGAAACAGCCCCTGCGCCACCGCACCCGCCAGCCCGAGCAGCGCGCCTGCACACCAGGCGCCGAGCGTGCGCGGCAGGCGAATGTCCCAGACGATTTTCTGCGCCATGGCGTGCGCCGCGCTGTCGCCCTGCGGGTTCCACAGCGCGGGCAAGAGGTTTTCAAACCCGCTGCTGCCCACCGCCGTGCCCAGCACGAACAGGCCCAGCGCCAGAGCGATGAGCACCAGCGCCAGCCAACGGCCGCGCCGTGCGTGCACGGTGCTGGCACAGGTGGGCAAGGTGGCGGGCGGCAGGGGCATGACGGCGCTCATCGTCGCACGTCTTTCCGGGGCGCTTTGTCGGTGAGACAGGTCGCCATCAGGCGGGCCGCTTCGGCCATGCGCGGGCCGGGGCGGATCAGCACGTCGGACTGCGCTGCGTCAAAGCGGCAGAGCCGGCCGTCCCGCAGTGCGCGCATCTGGCTCCAGCCGGGGCGCGCGGTCAGGCCCTCTGCGCTGCGCGCCCCGACCATGATGAGGTCAGGGTCGGCGCGCACCACGAATTCGGGGTTGAGTTTGGGGAAAGGTCCGAGCGCCGCGGGAACAATGTTGCGGGCCCCCAGCCGTGCGAGCGTCTCGCCAATAAAGGAGGCCGGGCCTGCCGCGTACGGCCCGCTGTTGACTTCGAAATACACCCGCGTGCCGCGCACCGAGGCGGGCAACGACTGGGCGGCGGCCTGCACGCCCGCATCGATCACGCGCCAGACCTGCTGCGCATCGGCCACGCCCAGCACCTGGCCCACCTTGCCGAGCACACGCTGCACGTCGGCGTGCGTCTTGGGCTCCAGCGCCACCACTTTCACACCCAAGGATTCGAGCTGCGCCTGGGCGCGCGACGAGGTCGCCATCAGCACCACGTCGGGCCGCAGCGCCACGATGGCCTCGATGTTCGGGTCCAGCCCGCCACCCACCCCCTGCAGTCGCACCACCTGCGCAGGCCAGTTGGAATAGCGGTCCACGCCCACCAGGCGCTCGCAGGCACCGAGCGCGCACACGGTCTCCGTCAGCGAGGGCAGCAGGCTGACGATGCGCTCGGGCGGGTGGGCCAGCGTGACGGTTCGGCCCCGATCGTCCACCACGCTGATGGGCGCAGCCTGGGCCAGCGTGGCCATGAGCAGCACCAGCACCAGCAACACGGCCAGCACCGCGAGAATGCGTTTGATGGGCGTGGGTTTCATGGCGGGTCCTTCAAGGTGAGCGGCAGCCCGGCCGCCATCAGCGTGACGCGCTCGCAGGCCTGCGCCGCCTGCTGGTTCAAAAGGCCCAGTGCATCGACAAAGGCGCGCACTTCGCGTCCCATGGGAATGACCCCCAGGCCGATCTCGTTGCCCACCAGAACAACGGGCCCGGGGGTTTTCGCCAATACTTCAAAAAAGAGAGCTGCTTGCGCACGCCATCCGTGCGTTAGAGCCTCTTTTTTATCAAAATTTTTATCGTGCCGAAATAGCCAGTGGGTCAGCCACAGCGTCAGGCAATCCACAACGATGAGCGTATCCGGTGCGCCGTGCTGCGCCAGGGCACCCGCCACATCGCGCGGCTCCTCCAGCGTCTGCATGCGCGGCACGCGCGCGGCGCGGTCGCTCTGGTGGCGGGCAATGCGCTGGCGCATTTCCTCATCGCGCGCCTCTGCGGTAGCAATCAACAGCGCGCGGTGCGCGGGGTTGGCTGCCAGCCACGCAGCCGCCAGCGCCTCGGCGCGGCGCGATTTGCCGCTTTTCTGGCCACCCAGAATCAGTTCACCACGGGCCACGGACAGGCTCATACGCTGCCTCCGAGCAACTGCGCCACCGCCACCGGGTTCGAGGCGAACCAGGCGTGGAAGTAGCTGGCACGCAGGCTGCCCAAGGCGAACAGCGGCTCGCCGTCTGCATCTGCTCCGCCGGGCCGGCTGCTGCGAACGAGCACCGGGGCGCTGCAGTCGGCGGTCGAGTAATGGAAGCTGTGGCCGCGCAGCATCTGGCCCGCCAAATCCAGTTGCCGCGGCCCGAGCGACGCCAGGCGCGCTTGCATGGCCGCTGTGCCGGGCAGCAGGCCCCACATGGCTTGCACGCTGCCGTCTTGCAGGCGCAGCGACTCGAACAGCGCCAGCATGCCGCCGCATTCGGCCCACAGGGGTTTGTCTGCGGCCAGATGGGCGCGCAGGCCGTCTTGCAGGCCCCGGTTGGCGGCAAGTTGCGCCGCGTGCAGTTCGGGGTAACCGCCGGGCAGCCACACGGCATCGCAAGCCGGCAAGGCATCGCCCGCCAGCGGCGAAAAAAACCGCACCTGGGCGCCAAGCTGCGCCAGGGTATCGAGGTTGGCCGGGTAGATGAAGCTGAACGCCGCGTCGCGCGCCACGGCCACCGTGCGGCCAGCCAGCAGCGGGGGCACGGGCAGACGGTCGGGCAGCGCCGGGAAATCCACCGCCCAGCGCTGCAGTTCGACCAAATCCATTTGCCCCAACGGTGTGGCGGCCAACGCATCGGCGGCGGCGTCCAGCCGGGCCAGCGCATCCGGCAGTTCGTGCGCCGCCACCAGGCCCAGGTGGCGCTCGGGCAGCAGGGCGGCATTCTCCAATGCCACGCGCGGCAAGGCACCCAGCCAGTCGGCCGGCTCCCGCAGGCCGCGCTGCAGCATCTCGGCATGGCGCTCGCCCGCCACGCGGTTGGCCAGCACACCCGCCCAAGGCAAGTCCGGCTGGTAGTGCCGCAGGCCATGCGCCAGCGCGCCAAAGGTGCCGGCCATGGCCGAGGCATCGACAACCGCCAGCACCGGCACGCCAAAGTGTCGCGCCAGATCGGCGGCACTGGGCTCACCATCGAACAGACCCATGACACCTTCGATGAGCACCAGGTCGGCATCGCACGCAGCGGCATGCAGGCGCGCGGCGCAATCCTCGGCGCCGTTGATCCACAAATCGAGCGAATGCACGGGCGTGCCGCTGGCGAGCTGGTGCCAGTGCGGGTCGAGAAAATCCGGCCCGCACTTGAACACGCGCACGCGCCGCCCCTGGCGCGCATGCAGGCGCGCCAGGGCCGCCACCACCGTGGTCTTGCCCTGGCCCGAGGCCGGGGCGGCAATCAAAAGTGCAGGACAGAAAGCCATATCAATCGCCCAAGGCCCACGAAACCGGCGCGCTCCCATGCCAGCGGACGCCGTGGAACTGGCTTTGCCAGGCCACTGGCGTCGTCCCCCTCCCCACGCGAAGCGTGAGAGAAGGGGGAAGGCGCGAAGCGCCACAGGGGGTTGAGCTCACAATGGCTCCCACTTCAGGCCGATATAGAGCTGGCGCCCGCCGGTGGCGTAGGTGCCTGCGGTTTCGTAGTTTTTGTCGGCCGCGTTGTCGATGCGGGCCAGCAGCGTGTAGTCGCGGGCGATGCGGGTGCTGGCGACCAGGTTGAACAGCGTGTAGCCGCCCAGCACCTTGGTATTGGCCGCGTTGTCAAAGCGGCGGCCCGAGGCCTGCATTTCCGCACCCAGGGTCCAGCCGGAAAGCACCGTGTCGGCGCCCAGCGTGGCGTGGCGCTTGGCGCGGCGGGCGAGTTGCTTGCCCGTATCGCGGTCGTGCGGGTCCTGGAAGTCCACCGAGCCGTGCAGTTGCACACCCGCGAGCTTGTAGGAGCCCGCCAGGGTGATGCCGCTGTACTCGGCGTTGCCGGTGTTGAGGTAGCAGCCAAATGCCTGGCCGCAGGTGCCGCCTGCGGCAAAGTTGATGAGGTTGGTCACGCGGTTGCGGTACGCCACGGCCGAGAAGGCGCTGGTGCCGCTGGCATAGCGCAGGCCCAGCTCGACGTTGCGGCTGGTCTCGGGTTGCAGCGAGGCGTCGCCGTACTGGCTGAAGCGCTGGTACAGCGTTGGCGCGCGGAACGCCGTGCCCGCCGACGCCGTGGCGCGCCAGCTTGGCGCAAAGGCGTAGCCATACGACAGGCTGCCGGTGCCCTTGCCGCCGAATTCGCTGTCGCTGTCGTGGCGCAGGTTGGCTTGCACTGTGTGTGCGCCGGTGTGGTAGCCATAGCCCAGGGCCAGCGCATCCTGCGAGCGGCCGCGCGAGAGGCCCACGCTGTAGGCGTCCAGCGCCGGGTTGTCCAGATGGTCTTCGCGGCGCTCGAGCGCGGCGCTCAGACGGTGCGCGCCCAGGCGCCACTCGTTTTGCCACAGGTAACCGCGCAGGTCCGTTTCGGTCAGGTAGAGGGACGGTGTGGTTGCGTAGCGGCTGGCCGAATCGCTTACCGAGACACGGGTGCTGTACACATCGCTCCACTGCGCGTCCCAATGCGCACCCACCGTCTGCAAGCGGTGTTGGTTGCGGTCGTCCACGGGCGCGGAGGGCAAGTAGCCATACGCGTCATAACCAGAATCAAGGCGACTGCTCAGGAGGCTGGCGCCGATCTTGTGCTGCGCGTTGACGCGGTAGTCCACACGCGCACTGCCACTGGTGCTGTGATAGCCGTCGTCATCCGGGTTGTGCACGCCGCTGGTCTTGCTGTCAAAGCCGCTGCTGCGCGCATGCGCCAGGCCCACGGCGTAGTCGAGTGCGCCATCCGGCCCGGCCGTGCCACTCACGCCAGCCTCGATCTTGCGCGTGCCCTGGTTGCCCAGGCCCACACCCACATAAGGCGCCGCCGGGCCTTCGCCCTTGCGCGTAAAGAGCTGGATGACGCCGCCAATGGCATCCGACCCATACACCGCAGCAGCCGGGCCGCGCAGCACTTCGATACGCTCGATTTGCGCGAGCGGAATCTGCTCCCACAGGACACCACCGGTGGATTGCGAGTCAACGCGCACACCATCGATATAGACGGCCGTAAAGCGCTGCTCAGCGCCGCGCAGGTACACGCTGGCCGCATTGCCTAAACCTCCGTTGCGCGTCATCTCGACGCCGGGCAGTCGCGCCAGCACGTCGGCGATACCCGTCGCACCGCTGGACTCGATCGTCTCGCGGTCCACGATGGAGACGTCGGCCACCAGATCTGACAGAGGCTGCTCAGTGCGCGTGGCCGTGACAACGGTTTCTTCGAGCTGCGGTGCACGCAGGTTCTGCGCGACCTGTATGGGGGCAGCCTGCTGCGCACGCGCCACTTGCATGGCCAACAAGGACAGCGCAGAAAAGACAGCGGGAGACAGGCACAGCGCAGCCGCACGGCGCACACGGGAAGAGCGATTTTTCATGGGGAACAAAGAAAACAGACAACCCGTGCCGGCTTCCCCGCCAGCGTATGGGTGAAACGGCCGCACCCACCGCAAGGCGTGCGCAACCACCGTGTTGGCCGGTATCCGGGCTGGCGGCGCGCCTTTCACGGCCTTCCCAGGCGCTTGTTCAAGGCGCCCAGTGGCACTGGGTGTGAAAGGTGAATCGAAAGATTCGGCCGCTGACCGTTGCGGGGGCAGCGCAGGCTCGGCGGCACCGTGGACGGCACCCTCCTCCCTGCTTCCCGTTGAACTGCGACGTGCGAACCACGGCGCGAGCACCAACGGGTAGAGTTTACGACATGGTGCCCCCTCTGTTGCTTGCCTCGAACACGGCCGAAGGCCTTGGGACGCCCATCCCATCTGCAGAACTCCTCGGGCACAGATTTCTAGACGCCGACAAAGCGTATTTCGGAGCGCACCGCCTACAATTGTTCGGCTATGTCCATGGACTCTTCGTCACCCTTCGATCGGATTGCCAAACGCGTAGAGCAACTGCTCGTGCGCCACGAGCAGTCTGAACGCACCATCGCCCTTCTGACGGACCAGGTTGCCACGCTGACGCAGGAGCGCGATTCGCTGCGCTCACGTTTGCAGGCCGCGCGCGCCCGTGTGGATGCCCTGATTGAACGCCTGCCCCCGCCGCCTGCAGAAGAATAGGACGCGCCATGAAACAGCTGGAAGTGCAAATCATGCAGCAGAGCTACCTGCTCGGTTGCCCCGAGGGACGCGAAGCGCGCCTGCTCGACGCCGTGGAGCGCGTGGACACCGCCATGACCGCCATCCGCGACGCCGGCAAGGTGCGCGCCCGCGAGCGTATTGCGGTATTGGCCGCGCTCAATCTGGCGTTTGATCTTGCCGACCGCGAGGCCGCTGAATTGGCTCATTCCTCGGCATCTGCTGCGCCGTCGCAGCAAGCCGATTCGTCCGAAAGTGCACCCCCCCCCAGCGACAGCGAACGCCTTGAAGCCCTGGTCAAGCGCCTGGACGACGCGCTCGGCGCAGACGGACGGCTTTTCTGAAACCTTGTGCATCCGTGCGACGCCGGTGCCGTGCCAAGCCTACAATCAAGCGGTCTGCGGTGCTGTCGGGTTGTAATTCCTTGAACCAATGCTCATAGAGCCCGGGCTTGGTACATTGCTTGGTGAGCGTGATCATCTCGCGTCAGATGAACCCAACGTCAGGCTGCCCTCGCCCACCTGAACCCCCGGTTCAGGATGCCGGCTCGGCGGCATCCGCAGACACCTATGCCTTGAGCCACCAAGCGTTGCGACCCGCCCCAGGCAGCGCAAGTCTGGCGCCCTCCTCGCTTCATTTCCTCCTGTGATGATGTCCATTTCGCTCACCCTTTTGGCTGGTTTGGCCGTGCTCGGCCTGTTCACAGGGTTTCTCGCAGGCCTGTTGGGCATTGGCGGCGGCATGCTGCTGGTGCCTTTTCTTACCTACATCATTGGCCTGCAAGGCGTTGCCCCCGGTCTTGCCGTGAAGATGGCGATTGCAACGTCCATGGCCACCATCATGTTCACCTCACTCTCCAGCATGCGTGCCCACCACAGGCGCGGCGCGGTGCGCTGGGACATTGCACAGCGCCTGGCGCCAGGCATTGTGATGGGCGGTCTGGCCGCCAGTCTGGGCATGTTTTCGCTGTTGCGTGGTTCAGTCCTGGCCATCGTCTTCGCCATTTTTGTGAGTTTCTCCGCGCTGCAGATGCTGCGCGGAACCAAGCCTGCAGCCAGCAGGCAGCTCCCCGGAACCGCTGGACAGCTCGCCGCTGGCGGCAGCATCGGCTTTCTCTCGGGTCTGGTGGGCGCCGGGGGCGGCTTTGTCAGCGTTCCTTTCATGACCTGGTGCAACGTGCCCATCCACAGCGCTGTGGCTACCAGCGCGGCGCTCGGTTTTCCGATTGCGGCGGTCAACGTGCTCGGATACGTGCTGGCCGGCCGCTCGGAGGCAGGGCTTCCACCTGCTGCATTGGGTTACGTCTGGCTACCCGCACTGGCGGCGGTGGCCCTGTGCAGCGTGCTCACCGCACCGCTAGGCGCCCGGGTGGCACACCAGTTGCCCGTGGCGCAGCTCAAGCGCGTGTTTGCCAGCCTGCTGTTCGGCCTGGCAGCCTACATGCTCTGGAAGGGACTCAGGGCGGGCTGAGCCGAAGCCAGCCACTGCTCGAAATCGGGGGCGGTCATGGCCGCAGCACACAGGTATCCCTGGTAGTGGCTGCAATGCATGGATTGCAGGCTACTGCGCTGCGCCTGGGTTTCCACACCCTCGGCCACCACCGTGAATTTGAGCGCCTGGCCCAAGTGCACGATGGCACTGACAATGGCGCAGTCGCCCTCGTCGTCCGGCAGGCCGCGTACAAAAGATTGGTCGATCTTGAGCTTATCGATGGGCAGGTTTTTAAGATACGCCAAGCTTGAATACCCAGTACCAAAATCATCAATCGCCAGTGCAATGCCAAGGTCTGCAAGTGCATGCAGGCGCTGTGCTGCTTCCTGGGCATCTTGAAGCAGCATCGATTCGGTGAGCTCCAGTTCGAGACAGTGAGCGGGCAAGCGATGCTCCTGCAACAACTTGGCGATACGTTCGACAAAATCCGCCTGCCTGAGCTCGAGCGCCGACACATTGACCGACACCACAAGCGACAAGCCGGCGCGTGCCCAGTGGGCCGCCTGCATCACGGACTGCTCCAGGACCCAGGCGCCGAGTGTGACGATGTAGCCCGTATCTTCGGCCAGGGGAATAAAGGTGGCGGGGGACACCACGCCCATTTCTTCATCCGTCCAGCGCAGCAGCGCCTCCACACCGACGATGCGGCCCGAGCCCATCTCCACCTGGGGCTGGTAGTGCACCTGCATGGCGTGGCGGCCAAGGGCTTGGCGCATCGCGTGTTCGAGCTTCATGCGAGCCAACAGGTTGGCATTCATCTGCGGCTGATAGAAGCCGAAATTGCCTCGCCCGCGCTCCTTGACGCGGTACATCGCCGAGTCCGCCTGTTTGATCAGTTCGTCCAGCGACATACCATCCTGCGGATACAGCGCAACACCGATACTGCACTGGATGGAAAAGCTCATGCCATCGAGCGAATAGGGCAGCAACATCTCCTGCAACATGCGCCGCGCCACGTTTTCCGCGGCAGCGCTGTCGCTGGCGTGGATATAGGCGACAAATTCGTCCCCGCCCAGACGGCACAACATGTCGGTCTGGCGCAGGCAAATCTGCAGCCGCGCGGCAACGAGGCGCAGCACCCGGTCCCCAAACGCATGCCCCAGCGAATCGTTGATGATCTTGAAGCGGTCCAGATCCAGCACGAGGATGGCAAATCCGGCCTGCCCTGGCCGTGCGCCGCGCAATGCCGACTCGACGCGCTGCGACAGCTGCAGGCGATTGGGCAGGCCGGTGAGCACATCGCTGTAGGCCAGTTCGTCAATGCGCTTGCGTGCCGCATGGTGCTGCGTGAGGTCACGCACAAAACCGATACTTTGCCCGATGTTGCCAGCCGCATCGCGCAGCGCCACCCAGGCCAATTGCACAGCGCAGTCGTCATGCGAGGCGCGTGGCAAGGTCAGTTCACCCTCCCACACCAAGTTGTTCTGCCAGGCGAGCTGCACTTGCTCCATGAAAGCCGGCCCGCCCGATGTGCCAAACAGGCCCGCTGCCAGGCGGCCCAGGATGCCGGCGATGGGAATGCCCATGAGCCGCTCGAACTGAGGGTTGACCTGGGTGACTACCTGCCTTGCATCAGCAACAAAAATGGCATACGGGCTTGCCTCAAAGGTCAGCGACGCGATGCGCAGTGCGGCCTCCGACTGCGTTTGTTCGGTGATATCCCGAAACGAGTACACCCGCCCCGTCACACTGCCATGGCTGAGTTGCGGAACGCAGCGCCGCTCCACGATCTGGCCGCCGTGCAGTTCCAAAACGTCACGCGAGGGCGTTGCCGGGTCGCGCGCTATCTCATTGAGTCGGTCCTGGTACGGTCCGGGCGCCATGACCCGACTCGCGAGATAGGCATGCAGTGCTGCATCGTCGCGGCGCAATAACAGCGCCTGCGGAAGGTGCCAAATGCTGACCAGACGGTGGTTGAATGCACGAATGTGTCCGTCGAGGCCGCAGACCAGAATGCCATCGGCGACGGAATCCAATGTGGCGCGCAGCTCTGCCAAGAGGCGTTCGAGCTCTCGCTCAGCGCGCTGGCGCTCGCTCAAATCAAGCATGGTCACCAACATCGAACCAAGGCCGGGAGCCATGGTCAGCGGCGTGACACGGCGCATGACGGGCACCAGTTCGCCATCGGCGCGCAACACCACGGTCATCGATTCAATGCCGTCGGCCACCACCTGCCTGGTATCGGTCCAGAACAGATGATCCTGCGGCGTTGCAGCAAAGCGCTCGACTGAGGCGCCTTGCAATTCCTCACGAGGCAGCCCCAGCAAGCTCGCGGCACTGGGATTGGCAAACACGATGTTGCGTGCGCTTGCGTCCACCACCCAGACGGCCTCTTGCAGGTCGTCAAATGCGTTGTGCCATGACGGATCGATGGCGGTTCGGCTCACGGCGTCGCTTTCATGCCTTGTGCATCGACCGCACGCTCGAAAAAGTAGCAGATGCGCTTGCGTGGCGAGAGATAGTCCAAGGCCTCGCGCGGCAGTTGGGTAGGTTTGAGGCTGCGGCGAATGCCCAGTTCAGGCACTGTTTCAAGATCCAGGATGAGTGCCTGCTCCTTGGGAATCGCCGGATCGTGCACGATCACGCGCGGTCGCAGCGGACGCGAAGAATTGACCGACACCACAATGGCATAGCGGTCGTTGACGAGTTGCACCACAGAGCCCGGCGGGTACACGCCCATCATGCGGATAAAGACGCCCAACACCTGAGAATCAAATTGCGTCTTGCATTTGGCAAAAATGACAGACAGCGCCTCATGGGGCGTAAGCGCCTCTACTCCATGCACCGGGTTGCACAAGCGGTCGTAGTAGTTGACCAGACCCACGATGCGCCCGGCATTTCCAATCGCCTCGCCGCGCAGCCCCATGGGGAAACCGCTGCCATCGACCATCTCGTGGTGCTGTGCAATGCCGTCCAGCACGGCTGCAGGCAACTCCATTCGCCGGCCTATGTCGATCGAATAGCCCACGTGCTTCTGATAGCCCAGCAGATCGCCCAACGCCATGTCCTTGGTGCGCACCCATTGGTGCGGGGGCATGCGCGACTTCCCGATGTCGTGCAGCAAAGCGACCAAGCCAATGGCGCGCAGATCCCCAGGGCCAGCCCCTTGCGCCTTGCCCAGCAGCAAGCTGAGCACCATGACATTCACAGGATGCAGCGCATTGCGTTCGCCTACCCCCTCAGACAACAACCGAATCACCGAGTCACCGTTGACCAAAAGCCCATCCACGCAACGGCCCACCAGGGCTTCGCTTTGGGCACGTGCGTCCAAAGGCTGCTTGTCCGCCACAGAACCCACGCGAAGACAAGTTCGGGTAGCGGCCAGAAACTGTTGGTCACAGGCTGAAAGCGCCGCGTGCTGCGCCAGCAATTGCAGCTTCAACTGCTCAGCCGCTTCATCGCGCACGTTGTGTTGCGCTTCCTCGGTCCCTGCCTGTGTCCGGTCATCGCTGCGCACTGGCTCAGTGGAAGAGCGGTGAAATTCTGGGTCGCTGCGGGCGGGCAGGTAACGCACGGTGGGCAGCCCCAGGCTCCGGACAGTGTCTATTTGTTCCTGCGAGGCAATGCGAAAACTACCCAGCGGAAATGGGTGCTGCATCCAGTTGAGATCCAACTGGATGAACATGCCAACGCGGAGTTGGTCAATGGGAATTTCAATGGAGGCGTTCACATAGTGCCTTCGCACATCCACGTGCAAAGTGGAAACTATTATCGGGTGACAAAACGCAAACGATTCGCGCATTTACTTGCAAATGCAGCTTCAACGCAACACTGATGCAGTATGTTTGCTATTGACAAATGAGCGAGGGGCGGATTATCAGGTCGTGCCACAGCGCCCAGGCTGCGATGCCGCACAGCAGCAGCCCGCCCAGTCGGGTACCCCAGTCGGCACGCAACCGGTTGGCACGCTGGCGCAGTGCCAGCCAAGCCCAAGGCCCAGCCAGCAGCCACAGGCCGCTACCCACGGCAAACATGGCCATAGTGACCGCCCCTTGCAGGGCGCCGCCGCTAAGCGCCGCCACAAGCAACGCCGAATACAGCAGACCACAGGGCATCAGCGCCCAGAGGAAACCTGTGGCGAATACCCCACCAGGGGCGTCCACCAGAGGCCGCACGCGTCCCCACACGGATCGCCCTGCCGCCTCGACCCAGGCGGGCTGGCGCGCCAGCAGAAGCATCATCAGCCCCCAGGCCAGCACCGCGACGTGCATGAGAGTCCAGACCTGACGAAAGGCAGACGCCTGCTGCGTCACCCAGGCAAAACTCTGCATCGCAAATGCAATCAGCGCGCCCGCGCTGGCATAGCCACACAGCCGCCCCAGGTGGTAGGCCATCAGGCGCCTGCGGGCGCCGCGCGGGCTTTGCCAATGCAACGGCTGAACGTCGGCGCTTGCCATTGAGGCGGTGCCGGCCGGTAAGGTCGGGCGCGTCACGGCACTGCATGGCGCTGCGCACATGACCAGGCAGTGGGAGCCTCCGACGAGGCCCATCGCCAACGCTGTCCAGGCCAGCGAGCCGAGCACGTCAGATGATGCGCGAGAAGCGCGCGCGGTTGCGATCGGACTGCAGGTAACGGTCGAACACCATGGCAATGCCGCGCACGAAATACCAGCCCATCGACGTGACTTCAACGCCGTCGGGCTTCAAGGCGACCAAGCCCTGCTGCTCCATTTCGACAAGCTGCTCCAGCTCGCGTGCGAAATATTGGCGAAAGTCGATCAGCCAGGACTGCTCAACCGATTCGATGTTCAAGGCGCCTTGGCACATGATGGCCATGATCACCGCGCGGCGCACCAGGTCGTCCCGCGAAAGCGCCAAGCCGCGCACGATGGGCAAATGCCCCTGGTTAAGCCGGTCGTAGTAATCCTCAAGCGTCTTGGCATTCTGGCTGTAGGTCGCCCCCACCCGTCCAATGGCCGACACCCCGAGCCCGATAAGGTCGCAATCGGGCTGTGTGCTGTAGCCCTGGAAGTTGCGGTGCAGGCGCCCTTGCCGCTTGGCAACGGCCAGCGCATCTTCGGGAAGGGCGAAATGGTCCATTCCCACGTACACATAGCCAGCGTCCGTCAGGGCATCGAGCGAGCGCGAGAGCATGGAAACCTTGGCCGACCCCATGGGAAGATCGGCCCAAACAATGCGTCGCTGTGGCTTGAACCGCTCAGGCAGGTGCGCATAGGCATACAAGGCAATGCGGTCCGGGCGCAATTCCTTGATCTGCTCCAGCGTACGGTCGAAGGACTCAGGAGTCTGCTTGGGCAGGCCATAGATCAGATCGACGTTGACGGAATCAAAACCAATGGTGCGCGCAGCCTCCACCAGGGCGAACACCTGCTCGGCCGGCTGGATGCGGTGCACCGCCTTTTGCACGTCTGGATCGAAGTCCTGCACGCCAAAGCTCAGGCGATTGAAGCCCAGTTCCGCCAGCACCTTGAGCCGCCCGGCGTCTACGGTGCGCGGATCCACTTCAATGGAATATTCGCCCCCCGACACCAGCGTGAAGCTGCGCCGCAGCATGTCCATCAGCTCGCGCAATCCGTCATCGGACAAAAACGTGGGTGTGCCGCCACCCAGATGCAACTGGCTCACGATCGCGCCGGTGCCGCAATGCTGGGTATGCAGGTCGATCTCTCGGCTCAGGTAGCGCAGGTAGACGTCGGCACGGTCGTGGTGCTTGGTGATGATCTTGTTGCAGGCGCAGTAGTAGCACAGCGACTCGCAAAACGGGATGTGCACGTAGATGGACAAAGGCATGGCCTTTGCTGCGCTGCCCAGATGGCGCTGCTTCAAGGCCAGCACATAGTCGTCCTCGCCAAATGCCTCGACAAACCGGTCGGCCGTCGGGTACGAGGTGTAGCGCGGTCCGGAAACATCGAAACGGGTCAGCAATTCTGGCGTGGCAACGGTCATGGATTCTCCTGGAGAGGCGCTACTGTGCCCCACAGTAGAACGCAGCTTCTTGACCATAATCAAGAATGGACGGCGCCCCTTGGGGTTTGAAGGTACAGACTGCAATAGTTCATAATTTGATGTATGTCAGCATCCAGCACACCCACGGCTCGGCAACCCGCTGCGGCAAAAGCCTTGCCGACAAGCGATATTGCGCACATTCCCATCCAGGACGCATCGTCAACCTTCCGCGTTGCCTGTTCCAACTGCAATCTGCGTGAGCTCTGTCTGCCCGTGGGACTGTCGAGCGAGCAAATGGAGCGCGTGGATGATGTGGTGGCGGTGCGGCGCAAAATCAAGCGCGGCGGCATGCTGTTTCGCAACGGCGAGGCATTCACATCGCTCTACGCGATTCGCACGGGTTTTTTCAAGACCTGCGTGGCCACCGAAGATGGGCGCGATCAGGTGACGGGTTTTCAGATGGCGGGCGAGATCATCGGGCTCGATGGCATCGTCAACGACCACCACAGCTGCGATGCCGTGGCCTTGGAGGACGCCGAAGTGTGCGTCATGCCGTTTGACCGTATCGAAGAGATTTCGCGTGAAGTCACCGCCTTGCAGCACCATGTGCACAAGATCATGAGCCGCGAAATCGTACGCGAGCATGGCGTCATGCTGCTTTTGGGCAGCATGCGCGCGGAAGAGCGTCTCGCCGCCTTCCTGCTGAACCTGGTGCAGCGCCTGCATGCGCGCGGTTTTTCACAAAGCGAGCTGGTGCTGCGCATGACGCGGGAGGAGATCGGCAGCTACCTCGGCCTGAAGCTGGAAACCGTGAGCCGCACCTTCTCGAAGTTTGTCGAAGAAGGCATTGTCGAAGTCAAGCAGCGCCATGTGCGCATACAGGACCCCGAGGCGCTCAAGCGCATCGTCAACAGCCAGCAGGAATTCCGATAACCGTCCCCGGCGCTACACACAGACGCAAAAAAACCCTGTCTGCGCTTGGAAACCCGTTTTTTTGCCATTAGCATCCCTCTGCCAGTGGAGAAACAGGTTTTCGCTGGTCCATCGAACACCCAACCAGGAAAAAACCAACATGGCAACTGCAAAAAAAGCCCCGGCCGCTGCCGGCGCCAAGACGGCCGCTCCCGCAAAGAAGCGCACCCCCAACGCCGCCTTCATGAAGGCCCTCACGCCCAGCCCGGCCTTGGCTGCCGTCGTAGGCGCTGCACCGCTGCCCCGCACCGAAATCATCAGCAAGCTGTGGGTCTACATCAAGGCGCACAACCTGCAGGACGCCGCCAACAAGCGCATGATCAATGCCGACGCCAAGCTCAAGGAAGTGTTCGGCAAACCGCAAGTCTCGATGTTCGAAATGGCGGGCCTCATCGGCAAGCACGTGAAATAAGGCGCTTTGCGTTCACACTCAGGCCGGCTTTTGCCGGCTTTTTCACGCCATGCGCACCAATGCTGTTGGAAATCAGCATCATTGTTAACGCGAATAAATCTCATTTGATTTAGAATAATACTCTGTCACGAGGCACAGCCACGGTTTTCCCAGCCACTGCTTCTTGCGCCTGATGGGCCCACGCCCACCAAGACCCAAGACCCAAGTCCACAGCAACCGGAGAACCCTTTTGGCCCACGCTCGCACACCGCGCCCCCCTTCCCAACCCGCCTCGACGGCACCTTCAACGGCAGGCGCCGACAAGGCCTTGATTCCGCTGGGGGCCTTGATGCTGCTGGCAACCTGCAGCGGCTGGGCGCAAACCGCGCCCACGACCGGCGCGCAGCTCCCCACCGTCACCGTCAAGGGCAGCGCAGACATCCAGAACAAAGACACGCTCAAGCCCGCCACCACCACCATCGGCAAAGGCAAACAGGCCCTGCGCGACATTCCGCAGAGCGTGACCGTATTCACCGAGCGGCTCATGACCGACCGCAACCAGGACGACTTTCGCGACGTGCTGCGCAGCACGGCAGGCGTCACCTTCCAGGCGGGCGAGACCGGCGAGGAAGACATCCGCCTGCGCGGGTTCTCGCTTGGTCAGGCCGGCGACATTTATGTGGATGGCATGAAGGACGCCCCGCTCTACGAGCGCGACACCTTCAACAACGACAGCGTCGAGGTGCTCAAGGGCTCGGCCTCCATGCTGTTTGGCAAAGGCTCGACCGGCGGCGTGGTCAACCAGGTCAATAAGATGCCGCTGCTGATGGACCAGCACGAAATCAGCTACACGCTGGGCACCGGCCAGGAAAACCGGCTGACGGGGGACTTCAACTTTCTCACGGGCGAGAACGCCGCCTTTCGCCTCAACGCACTGGTGCACGACGAAAAGAACTACGGCGCCAAACAGCGCAAGCTCGGCATCGCCCCCACCTACAGCTGGGGCATTGGCACGCGCGATGAGTTCTCGGTGGGCCTTTATTCGCTCGGCATCAAGGGGCGGCCACTTTACAACCACCCGTGGTTCCTCAACGACGGCAAGCTGGTGCCTTCACTGCCGGCGCGCAACTACTACGGACTGGCCAGCGACAAGCTCGACACCTCGGCGCAGTACGTCACGCTGGCGCACACGCACCGGTTTGACGACAACGGCGAACTCAAGACGCGCCTGCGCCACGGCCGCTACGAGCGCGACTTGCTGGCCAGCGCCGTGCGCTTCGCCGCCGGCACCACGCAGGACAACCTGAGCGACAGCACCGTGATCACCCGCTCGCCCAAAGGGCGCCTGGGCATCAGCGAGCTGACGCAACTGCAAAGCGACTACACCAACACCTTCAACTGGGGCGGCCGCAAGCACGCGCTGATCGCTGGCGTGGACCTTTACCACGACGATGCCAAGCGCGACCAGCGCTACACCGGCACGGGCAGCATGCCCGACACCACCGTGGGCACGCCCGACGACGGCGCCGTACGCCCGACGCCGCGCGGCGAGCCGACGTTCAACACCTTCGACGCGAGCAACGTCGGCTTGTATGCGCAGGACACCGTGTCAGTGACCGACACCGTCAAGCTCCTCGGCGGCCTGCGCTACGACGACTTCAAGGCTTCGTACCACACGCCTACGGCGCTGTCGAATCAGCGCTCGGACGGCCTCTGGAGTCCGCGCGTCGGCATCATCTACCAGCCGAACGACAGCAGCTCGTACTACGCTTCCTACGGCACCTCCTACAACACCTCGGGCGACACCTACCAGTTTGGTCTGAGTGTCAATAACAGTACGGCACGCGCCTCCAACACGCCACCCGAGAAGAGCCGCAATTTCGAGATCGGCGGCAAGTTCGACCTGTGGGGCAAGCGGGCACTGCTCGGCGTCGCGGCCTTCTACAGCGAGAAATACAACGAGCGCAACACCGATCCGGATTCGGCCGCTACCCAGGAACTTCTCTCAGGCAAGCGCCACGCCGCAGGCATGGAATTCAACCTGGCCGGCCGCATCACGCCCAAATGGGAAGTGTTCTTCAACCACACCTGGATTCCCAGCGCCAGGATTGACGAGAGCAACGTAGCGCTTGCAGCCGGCGGCGGTGGCGCCCAAGTGAAGGGCGACCGGCCGGGCCTGACACCACGCCACAGCGGCAGCCTCTGGACCACCTATGCCGTGGCGCCGCAGTGGCGCCTCGGCGCGGGCGTGAACTACCGTGGCGAGCAGAACCCGGACGGCCAGCGCTCGGTCACGGCCGGCAGTTTTGCCGTGGTGGACGCCATGGTGGAATACACCGTGAACGACAAGACCAGCCTCAAGCTCAACGTCACCAATCTCACCAACAAGCTCTATGCCGACACGCTGTACCGCGGCTTCTACGCCCCAGGCGCCGCCCGCAGCGCACAGCTGACGGTCAAGACGCGCTTCTAAGGAAGCCTGCAGGCCATGTTTTTGCACCTCAAGAACCTGCTCATGGCAGAAGAAGTCGCGCAAATGCGTGGCCTGCTGGGGGACGACGCGCCCTGGGTGGACGGGCGCACCAGCGCCGGCACCCAGGCGCTGGCGCACAAGCGCAACCAGCAGTTGGCGCAAACCAGCGAGGCGGCCAGCACCCTGCGCCCCCTCGTGCTGGCCGCCTTGCAGCGAGACCCCCTGTTCTTCTCCGCTGCGCTGCCGCGCAAAATTTTCAACCCGCTGTTCAACCGCTACAGCGGCGACACCAACTTCTACGGCGCCCACGTTGACGGCGCCGTGCTGCGCTCCCAGGCCACGGGCGAATGGGTGCGCAGCGACCTCTCGTGCACCGTTTTTCTGAGCGATCCGCAGGAATACGACGGCGGCGAACTGCTGATCGCGCAGCCGGGGGGCGACCAGCGCATCAAGCTGCCGGCCGGCGACGCCATCCTCTACCCTGGCTCCACGGTGCATCAGGTGACGCCGGTGACGCGCGGCGCCCGCATCGCCAGCTTTTTCTGGGTGCAGAGCATGGTGCGCAGCACCGAGCAGCGCGAGTTGCTGTTCGCCATGGACATGGATTTGCTGCGCCTGCGCCAGCGTGTGGGTGAGAGCGACAGCGCTGTGGTGGGCCTCACGGGCACCTACCACAACCTGCTGCGCATGTGGGCGGACGCCTAGGCCTGCCACCCGAAATTGTTCTTATTTTGATAGCTGCTTGCGCAATACCCATAAGCGCTATAGGCCATTTTGACTCCAAATTCTCCTCGCACCCCGAAACAGGAGGCGCTGGCCCCCGACACGCTGACCCTGGCCGACCACGAACGCCATGCACGGGCGCGGCTGGACGCCAATGCCTGGGCCTATTTCAGCGGTGGCGCGGGGGACGAGCACACCCTCCACGCCAACCGCCAGGCCTGGGACAGCATCGCCTTGCTGCCGCGGGTGCTGCGCCCGCTGGCCGGTGGACACACCCGCTGCACGCTCCTCGGCCGTGAGCTGGCCCACCCGATCTTGCTGGCACCCGTGGCGTACCAGTGCCTGGCGCACCCGGACGGCGAAATCGCCACGGCCTGGGCGGCGGCGGCCCTTGGCGCCGGCATGGTGCTGAGCATGCAATCGAGCACCACGCTGGAAGCGGTGGCCTCAGCCATGGTCGGCGACCGGTCTGCCGGCCCGCTCTGGCTGCAGCTGTATCTGCAGCACGACCGCGCTCTGGTGCGTGAGCTGATTGCCCGCGCGGAGGCGGCCGGCTGCGAAGCGCTGGTACTCACCGTGGACGCACCGACCAGCGGCGTGCGCGACCGCGAGCGGCGCGCCGGTTTCGCACTGCCGCCCGGCATCCGCGCCGCCAACTTGAGCGCCATGGCAGCGCCGCCACCGATGCGCCTGGGCGCTGGCCAGAGTGCCCTGTTCGACGGCCTGCTCCAGCACGCCCCCACCTGGGACGACGTCGCCTGGCTGCAGGCGCAAACCCGTTTGCCGGTGCTGCTCAAAGGCGTGTTGCACCCAGAAGACGCGCGGCTTGCCGCCGCCCAGGGCATCGCCGGCCTGATCGTCTCCAACCACGGTGGCCGCACACTGGACACCGCGCTCAGCACTGCCAGCGCCCTGCCCCGCATTGCCGACGCCGTGGGCGGCGCACTGCCGCTGCTGGTCGATGGCGGCGTGCGACGGGGCACCGATGTGTTCAAGGCCCTGGCGCTGGGCGCCACAGCGGTGCTGGTCGGCCGCCCAGTGGTCTGGGGCCTGGCGCACGCCGGCGCAGCGGGCGTGGCCCACGTGCTGCGCGTGCTGCGCGACGAGTTGGAAGTGGCCATGGCGCTCACCGGTTGCGCCACGCTCGGCGGCATCAGCCGCGCGGCGCTGGCACCGGCACCCACAGCACCAGTCGTTTAAAAATTTGCTAATGCGACCGATTCGTATTTATAATAAACCACCTCAGCACCTTTCGGCCCCTGCGGCCTGTTGCCATGATCGTCTGCGTTTGCCGCCGAATTTCCGACCGCGAAATTGCCCGCCATGCCAAGGCTGGCATGGGTTTTGACGAAATTCAATGGGAGCTGGGCGTGGCCACCCAGTGCGGCCGGTGCGAGAATTGCGTCCGCGAGGTGGTTGCACAATGCGGCGCCGACAGCCCGGTGGCAGCCGTGCGCAATGAATCTCAGCTTGCCTGCGCCTGCGCGCAAGGCGGGACTTGCGCCTGCGCAGCCTGAGACTTGGGCATGCTGGCATTCGCGCTCTGCCTGTCGCTGGCCGCCGTAGGCCTGGCACTTTCCTGGATTTTTAGGCGCTGAATTGGTAGCAAAATTGGCTGCCAGAGCACGTACCGTGTGCGCTGGAAGCTATTCTTTTTGATGTCTTCTGATCATTTTTCACCCGCATCGCACAGCAAACGCAATGCCGCAGTCTTCGCCGGCATTGCCTTGGCGCATGGCGCTGCCTTGTGGGCGCTGCAAGCTGGGTTGAGCCACCAGCGGCCGATAGAAGTCATCGTTCCCGCAGTGCTGCTGAGCGAGTTCGTCGCACCGCCGGCACCTCCCGCCCCACCGCCGCCCAAGCCCGCAGCGCCACCGCCCGTTCCGGTGACCCAGCGCGTCAAACCTGTACCCAGACCCGCACCCGTTCGCGCACCAGAGCCCAGCCCGGCCCCCATCGCCAACGCGGCACCGGAGGCCCCCGTGGTGAGCACGCCTGCGCCGGCATCCGCGCCCGCTAATGCGCCGCCTGCGCCACCGGCGCCTCCCGCACCTTCGGCACCGCCGGCGCCACCCCGCATTGATCTGCCGTCGAGCAACGCGGCCTACCTGAACAATCCGGCTCCCGCCTACCCGTCGATCAGCAAGCGCATGGGCGAACAGGGCAAGGTGGTGCTGCGCGTGCTCATCAGCGCCGATGGGCGGCCGGAACAGGTGGAAATCAAGCAATCGAGCGGTTTTGACCGGCTGGACCGTCAGGCCCACGACACCGTTCTGCGCTGGCGCTTCGTACCGGGCAAGCGCAATGGCGTCGCCGAGGCCATGTGGTACCTCGTGCCGATCAACTTCGTTCTCGAATAATTAACGGATCTTCAGGAGTTTTCATGGAATCGCAATTCGGCTTGGCCAACCTCTGGAACCAGGGCGACCTGATCACGCGCGGCGTCGCGCTGCTGCTGCTGCTGATGTCCCTGGCCACCTGGGCTGTCATCGCCATCAAGGCGCTTGACATCGTGCGCTTCAAGCGCAACGCCCGTGCAGTTCAGACGTTCTGGCACAGCGACGATTTTGCGGCAGCACTCGCCACGCTGGGCACTGACCCGGCAAACCCGTTTCGCGCACTGGCTATCGAAGGGCGCGAGGCCACAGCGCACCACCGCAATACCAAGGGCCAGTTGCACGAGAGCCTGGATGTGAGCGACTGGGTCACCGGCAGCCTGCGCAACAGCATCGACGAATTCACGGCGCGCCTGCAATCGGGCCTGGCCATCCTCGCGTCGGTAGGCTCCACCGCCCCGTTCCTCGGGCTGTTCGGCACCGTCTGGGGCATTTACCATGCCTTGATCGCCATCGGCACCTCAGGCCAATCGACGATTGACAAGGTGGCCGGCCCCGTCGGCGAGGCCTTGATCATGACGGCGCTCGGCCTGGCCGTGGCCATTCCCGCCGTGCTCGGCTACAACGCGCTGGTGCGCGGCAACAAGCACATTCTGGTGCGCATGAACAGCTTCGCCCACGACCTGCACGCGTATTTCGTCACCGGTGCGCGCGTTTCAGGCGGCGACGCTGGCAAGGTGCTGCCGCTCAAAAAGGGAGTCTGAGCATGGCCTTCGGCACCCAGGACGACACCGACGAAGTGATGAACGAAATCAACATGACGCCGCTGGTCGACGTGATGCTGGTGCTGCTCATCATCTTCATCATCACGGTGCCTGTCATAAAGCACTCGGTCAGCGTCGATTTGCCGAAGGCGAGCGTGCAAGCCGAACAGGTCAAACCCGAAACCCTGCGCCTGTCGGTGCAGGCGGACGGCAGCTATGCGCTCGACGGCACGGCCCTCAGCGACGAGGCGCTGGAGCAGCGCCTGCAGGCGGCCGCTGCGCAGACGCCGCAGCCGGAACTGCACCTCAGCGGCGACAAGAATGTGCGCTACGAACGTGTGGCGCTGGCCCTGGCCGCGGCCCAGCGCGCCGGTGTGCGCAAGATCGGGTTTGTCACCGAGCCCAAGCCCTAGGACACGCGCTCCAATGCAGACAAAAAAATCGCACAAGGCATTGACCAAATGAATGCGAATCAATATCATTAGCGAATGCCAACATTGCAAACCCTTGCCGCCGAATCACCGGACTCCTGCGCCACCGCTACCCACAAGAACGATAGCGCCATGCGCCCGACGCCCGTGTGCAGCAACACCGCGCAGCCGTGCTTCACCTGGCAGAGCGCCGAACTGCTGCAAGGCAACAAACGCGTGCACATTGCGCACAACGGCGGTGTCTACCAATTGCAGGCCACACGGCAAGGCAAGCTCATCCTGACCAAATAGTTCCTGATCTCGTTTCATCGTGGGGCGACTCCAGTGCCATGGGGCACATGTCGTTGTTTGCCAGCCAGCGGGCCCTGCCCTTGTAGCCAGGCTTTTTTTCCCCCCACGCGGCAGCGTTGCGCTGCCAGTTGGCCGCTTCAGCCCAGCGCGGCAATACCTGCGCGGGCAATCTGCACGTCTTCGTTCGACTTCACGCCGCTCACGCCCACCGCGCCCAGACAGTTGCCGCCCTGCAGGATGGGCACGCCGCCTTCAAGCAGCGCCTCGGCGCCAGGAGCGCTCAGGAAGGACACGCGGCCGCCATTGACCATGTCTTCGTAGGTTTTGCTCTCGCGCCGCCCCAATGCCGCCGTGCGGGCCTTGCCGGGCGCAATGTGTGCCGAAAGCGGTGCCGCACCGTCCAGGCGCTGCAACCACAGCAGGTGGCCGCCCGCATCCACGATGGCAATCGTGACCGCCCAGCCGTTGGCCAGCGCCTCGGCTTCCGCGCCTGCCGCAATTTTGCGAATGTCGACGAGTTCAAGTTCGGTGGTGGTTTTCATGCAGACGTTCCTAAAAAGTAGCCGGGCCGAAAGAGCGAGGCCGAGGCGTTGGAGCATAGCGGGGCCTGCATGCGCAGGGAACCAAACGCCGGGTAAAAGAATCATGACCAAAACAAGCCCATTGCATCGATTGATGGCAAAGGCAATGCCCACGCCTTGCAATGGTGGATGGGACCACCATCTAGAATGCCACTTACCCGCACCGTGCGGGCCACTCTGGAGAGACACCATGAACGATCGGGTTACCCCCTTCCCCTCCTCTGCGGGCTACGGCACTGGCGTATCGCAGGAGCAGCGCCACAGGGTGCTGCGCAATACCTACTGGCTGCTGGCCTTGAGCCTGCTGCCCACCGTGCTGGGTGCCTGGGTTGGCGTGGCCACGGGCATCACGCAGTCGTTGCGCGGTGGCCTGGGGCTGATGGTTTTCCTCGGCGGCGCCTTTGGCTTCATGTACGCCATCGAGAAAACCAAAAATTCTGCAACGGGCGTACCGGTGCTGCTGGGCTTCACCTTCTTCATGGGCCTGATGCTCTCGCGCCTGATTGGCATGGTGCTGGGTTTTTCCAATGGCGGCCAACTCATCATGACGGCATTTGCCGGCACGGCCGGCGTGTTTTTCGTCATGGCCAGCTTGGCCACGGTCATCAAGCGCGATATCTCGGGCCTGGGCAAGTGGCTGTTTGTCGGTGCCATGGCGATCGTCGTGGGCGCTGCCATCAACGTGTTTATCGGCTCGACAGCGGCCATGATGGCCATTTCGGTCGCGGCCATCGGCGTTTTCAGTGTCTACATGCTGTACGACCTCAAGCGCATTCTGGATGGTGGCGAGACCAACTACATCAGCGCTACGCTGGCCCTGTACCTGGACCTGTTCAACGTGTTCCAGAGCCTGCTCATGCTGCTGGGCATCATGGGCGGCGATAGCGACTGATCTCACTGCGTTGACACCGCAGGCAAAGGCTCCGCATCGGGGCCTTTGTTTTTCCGAATCCTCAAGCCAAGGCTTCTGGCGCCGATATGATCTGTATGCGCTCAACCTTTCTGCCATCGCTGCGTCTTCCGATCGCACTTGCGTTGCTCAGCCTGCTGGCGGCCTGCGACATCCCTGGCCTGGGGCCTGACCCGCGCGTTGCACAGCGCGAGGAAGAGGCCAAGGCCATTGGCGGTGCTTGCCGCTTCGCCATACGCGGCATTGAAGACTGCTACGCGAACAACCCAAAAGCATCCAAGGCAGCGATTTTTGCCGGCTGGAAGGACATGGACGGCTACATGCGCGACAACAAGATCGAGGGCATCCCTGCATCCGGTTCTACCGCGGCCCCCTCTTCCGAAGACACCCCGGCACCCGTCGCGGCGGCAAGCACCCCGGCCAAGAAGTAGCGCGGAGCTGGCCTCAGGCGCGCTCGAACACGGCCATGCTCTCCACATGCGCCGTATGCGGAAACATATTGACGGCGCCCGCCGCCGTGCAGCGGTAGCCCGCCAAGTGCACCAGCAGGCCGGCGTCGCGCGCCAAGGTGGCCGGGTTGCAGCTCACGTAGACAATGCGGCGCGGCGGCGTCCAGCCCTCGGCCCCATCGGGCAGCGGCAGAGCGTCTTGAACACCCCGGCGCGCCTGCTCGATGTCGGCCAGCGCTTTGGCGAGGGCAAAAGCGCCTTCACGCGGCGGGTCTACCAGCCACTTGTCGGCCACCCCGTCGGCCACCAGCATGGCAGGCGTCATCTCGAACAGGTTTCTAGCTACGAATTCCATAGCTGCTAGCGCACGACCCATATGCGGTAGAGCCCTATTTGACTCATAATTTTGCAGCGCACGGGCCACCAGCACCTCGCTGCCTTCAATCCCCAAAACCTCACCCGCCTGGGTGGCCAGCGGCAGCGTGAAATTGCCCAGGCCGCAAAACCAGTCAATCACGCGCTCGTTGGCTTGCACATCCAGCAGGCGCAGCGCCCGCACCACCAGCACGCGGTTGATGTGCGGGTTCACCTGCGTGAAGTCGGTGGGTTTGAACGGCATGGTGATACCGAACTCAGGCAGCGCATAGGCCAGCTGAGGCCCGCCCTCGTCGAGCAGGCGCACCGTGTCGGGGCCCTTCGCTTGCAGCCACCATTGCACGCCGTGCACGGCAGCAAAGTCGCGCAGGCGCTGCAGGTCGGCACCAGACAGCGGCTCCAGGTGGCGCAGCACCATCGCCGTGACCGCATCGCCGCAGGCCAGTTCGATCTGCGGAAGGGTGTCGCGCGCGTCCATATCACCAATCAGCGCGCGCAGCGGCATCAGCATGGCGCTGACGTGCGGCGGCAATACCGGGCAGACGCGCATGTCGGCGACGTAGCGGCTTTTGCGCTCATGAAAGCCAATCAGCACCTCGCCTTTTTTCACCACGTAGCGCACGGACAGCCGCGCGCGGTAGCGGTAGCCCCAGGCGGGGCCTTCTATCGGGCGCAGCACAATCTCGGGCTTGATCTTGCCCAGGTGCCACAGGTTGTCTTCCAGCACCCGCTGCTTGACCGCCACTTGGGCTGCCGGGTGCAGGTGCTGCATCTTGCAGCCGCCACAGGCGCCCGCGTGCAAGCCGAAATGCGGACAGCCAGGGCGCACACGCTGCGAAGATTCGCGGTGAATCTCGGTCAGCTCGGCCTGTTCCCAGTTGTTCTTGCTGCGGGTGCGTCGGGCACTGACCCGCTCGAACGGCAGTGCGCCATCGATGAACACCACCTTGCCATCGGGCCGCCGGGCAACGCCCTGCGCGTCGAGGTTCAACGACTCGACTTCCAGCCACTCGGGCGCCTGCACGGGCGCCAATTCTTTCGTATCGCTCATGGGGCCGATTGTCTCAGGCCCGCGAAGCGTTACAGAAACCGGGCGATTCAAGCGCCGCGGTGGGTGCGGGCCACTCGGGCCGGCCGTACCTTGCTCGGAGCCGGTTGAACCATGCTGTGCAGCGTGTCCAGCTTGTGGATTTCCAACTCGCAGCCGGTCGGCTCCAGCGCAAAGACAAGGTGCCCGCCCGGAGCCACCAGCGGCATCGTCGCATGCAGCGGCATGGACAGGTCGACCGGTGGTTGCAACGATCGGTACACCACCGTGTTGTCCGGCGCATACACCAGGTAACAGGCGGCACTTGCCGCTTGAACCAGAGAGGCGGCTGCAATCAGCACGGCCGCTTTCCAAAGTGCGTGCATGAAATTTCTCCTGAGGGTGTGAGGGACAAGGGACAGGCCATTATGCAAGCCTCTTCGCAGCCCGTGCCGCGCACCCGGCGACCTTACGTGAGCGGTAAACGCGTGGAATGCTTGACCTCTTCCATCACCGCGTACGTGCGTGTCTCACGCACGCCCGGCAATTGCCAGAGCACCGCTCCCGCGAAAGCCCGGTAGGCGTTCATGTCGGCGGTACGTGTCTTGAGCAAATAGTCGAAGCCCCCGGCCACCATATGGCACTCCATGATTTCCGGGCGTACCTGCACCGCGGCATTGAATTGCTCGAACACGTTGGGCGTGGTGCGGTCCAGCAGCACCTCGACAAACACCAGCATCGCAGCGCCGAGTTTGAGCGGGTTAAGCCGCGCCTCATAGCCCAGCACATACCCGTCGCGCGAGAGGCGCTGCACCCGGCCGAGCACTGCGGTGGGCGACAAACCCACTTGCTCAGAAAGGCGGAGATTGGAGATACGTCCATCCTCTTGAAGAATCGAGAGGATTTTTCTATCTATTCTGTCTATTTCGTTTTTTTCTTCTGACATATTGGATTTATTGACTGTAGATGTTTATAAATTCGAAATTTTATTCTCTCACCCGTGACGCATGATGCGCCATTCCTTGTCCTTCTGGCCTCGCACCATGCCCAACATGACTGAACCCTTTGCTCCCCGCGCACCTGTGGGCGTCTTGCAGCACGCAGCACTGCAGGCGCTGTGCCGGGCACCCGAACCCGAAGCACTCGCGCCCCTGCTGGTGCTGGCACGCAGCGATACAGCAACGGCAGATCGGATTCACTCCCTGGCCCGCCGCCTTGCGGGCACATTGCGCGACCGCAAAGGCGGCGCCGGGCGCGCCGGGCTGGTGCAAAGCCTGCTGCAGGAGTTCTCACTTTCTTCCCAGGAAGGCGTGGCCCTGATGTGTCTGGCCGAGGCCTTGCTGCGCATTCCGGACAAGGCCACGCGCGACGCGCTGATCCGCGACAAGATCGGCAACGGCCAGTGGGAAGCGCATCTGGGCAAGAGCCCCTCGCTGTTTGTCAACGCAGCCACCTGGGGCCTGCTGCTGACCGGCAAGCTGGTGGCCACGCACAGCGAAAAGACCCTGTCCTCATTGCTCACCCGGCTCACGGCCAAGGGTGGCGAGCCCTTGATTCGCAAGAGCGTGGACATGGCGATGCGCATGATGGGCGAACAGTTCGTCACCGGGGAGACCATCAAAGAGGCACTCGCCAACGCCCGTGCGCGCGAAGCAGCGGGATTTCGCTTTTCGTACGACATGCTGGGCGAGGCCGCACTGACGCAACCAGACGCCGAGCGCTACCTAGCGGCGTACGAAGCCGCCATCCACGCCATCGGCCAGGCCTCGAGTGACCGCGGCATTTACGCAGGGCCGGGCATTTCCATCAAACTCTCGGCTCTGCACCCGCGCTACGTGCGGGCCCAGACGCAGCGCGTGCATGACGAGCTCTACCCGACGCTGCTGTCCCTGGCCACGCTGGCGCGCCAGTACGACATTGGCCTGAACATCGACGCCGAAGAAACCGAGCGGCTGGAACTCTCCTTGGAACTGCTGCAACGCCTGTGCACAGAGGACGCACTGGCAGGCTGGAACGGCCTGGGCTTCGTCATCCAGGCGTACCAGAAGCGGTGTCCCGCTGTGGTGGACGAAGTGATTGCCTTGGCGCGCCAGAGCGGGCGCCGCTTGATGATTCGGCTCGTGAAGGGCGCTTACTGGGACAGCGAAATCAAGCGCGCCCAGGTCGATGGTTTGAGCGACTTCCCGGTGTACACACGCAAAGCGCACACCGATGTCTCCTACATCGCCTGCGCCCGCAAGCTCCTGGCGGCTCCCGACGCCGTTTTCCCGCAGTTCGCCACGCACAACGCCCATACGCTGGCAGCCATCTATGAAATGGCGGATCCAGCCACCTACCGCCCGGACCAATACGAATTCCAATGCCTGCATGGCATGGGTGAGCCGCTGTACGAACAGGTCGTGCGCCCCGTCAGCCAAGGGGGTCTGGGCAGGCCATGCCGCGTCTATGCCCCGGTGGGCACACACGAAACCCTGCTCGCCTACCTGGTGCGCCGGCTGCTGGAGAACGGCGCCAACACCTCGTTCGTGAACCGCATTGCCGACGAGACCATCGCCCTCGACGAACTGGTACGCGACCCTGTCGACACAGTTGACGCGGCGGCTGCCATAGAGGGCGCTGCCGCGCTTGCCCACCCACGCATCGCGCACCCCTGGGCGCTGTACGGCCAGGCACGGCGCAACTCTGCCGGGCTGGACCTGGCCAGCGAGCCCGTTCTGGCAGGCTTGGACGCCGCCCTGCAGGACTCGCGCAACCACCACTGGCAGGCCGGCCCGCTGCTCGCCTGCGATGCGGCCCAAGGTACTCTGGAAGCCGTACGCAATCCGGCCGACGCGAGCGACACCGTAGGCCACGTACAGGAAGCTGGCCTGGAGGACGTGGAGCATGCGCTTGCGCTCGCCCAGGTTGACGGTGAAGTATGGCGGGCCACCCCCGCCGCAGAGCGCGCCCAGGCCCTGCTGCACGCTGCCGACCTGATGCAGGCCGACATGCACGCCCTCATTGCCCTGCTGGTACGCGAAGCCGGTAAAAGCGCTTCCAATGCCATTGCCGAAGTGCGTGAGGCGATTGATTTCCTGCGCTACTACGCAACCCAGGCCAGCAGTACCCTTGCCCTCTCGCAGACGCACGCTCAAGTGCAAGCGCTGGGCACCGTGGTCTGCATCAGCCCCTGGAACTTTCCGCTTGCCATCTTTACGGGGCAGGTGTGTGCCGCGCTGGCCGCCGGCAACTGCGTGATCGCCAAGCCAGCGGAACAAACCCCGCTGGTCGCCGCGCAGGCGGTTCGTCTGCTGTGGCGGGCGGGCGTGCCGCGCGCCGCACTGCAGTTGCTGGCTGGACGTGGCGAAACCGTCGGCGCAGCGCTGGTTGCCGACCCACGCGTGATGGGCGTCGTCTTCACCGGGTCCACCCAGGTGGCCCGTGCCATCCAGCACACGCTGGCAGGGCGGCTCGACAGCGCAGGCCGACCCGTCACGCTGATTGCCGAAACCGGTGGCCAGAATGCGATGGTGGTGGATTCCTCAGCGCTGGCCGAACAGGCCGTGGTTGACATCCTTGCCTCGGCCTTCGACAGTGCAGGCCAACGCTGCTCGGCCCTGCGCGTGCTGTGCATCCAAGAAGACGCGGCCCCACACCTGCTGCCCATGCTGCGCGGTGCGATGGGCGAACTGCGGCTGGGCAATCCGGCCCTGCTGGCGACCGACGTCGGTCCCGTCATCGACGCCGAGGCGCAAGCCGGCATTCAGGCACACATCGACGCCATGCGCGCGCGCGGCTGCACGGTGTTCCAGTCGCACGACTCGGCACAAGCTGGCCCAGGCACCTTCGTCTCGCCCACGCTGATTGAACTCAAAAGCATCAGCCAACTGGAGCGCGAGGTATTTGGCCCCGTGCTGCATGTGGTGCGCTATGCGCGCACTGCCCTGCCCCGGTTGCTCGAAGACATCAATGCCACGGGTTACGGCTTGACGCTGGGGGTACACACGCGCATCGACGAAACCATTGCACAGGTGCTGGCGCGCACGCACGCCGGCAACGCCTACGTCAACCGCAATATGGTGGGCGCTGTGGTGGGCGTGCAGCCCTTTGGTGGCGAAGGCTTGTCAGGTACCGGCCCCAAAGCCGGTGGGCCGCTCTACCTGCGCCGCCTGGTCGCGCAAGCACCCGGCAGCGCCCGCAGGACGATTTTCGGCCCTGATACAGAAACAGAAGACGCTCCCGCTGCTCTGGCCCCGCTCAATGCCCTGCTGCAATGGGCGACGGCCACAGGCCGCTCCGCGCTGGCAGCCAGTTGCCAGATGTTTGCAGCCCAGTCACCTGCGGGAGCCTCTCTGGCCTTGCCTGGCCCCACGGGCGAGCGCAATGTCTATTCAGTGCTGCCGCGTGCCATCACGGGTTGCCTGGCAACCCAAGACGACGACTTGCTAACACAGCTTGCCGCTGTACTCACCGTAGGTTCCCAAGCATTGTGGGAGGGGGACGCCGCAACGCGCTTGCGCGAGCAACTGCCGGCGTCCATACAAGAGCAGATCACGCTGGCTGCCGCTGGCGTGCTGGAGGCACCGGCACTCAACGTGGTCCTGCAACATGGAACAAGCACCGACCTGCAGCGCAGCTGCGAAATCCTGGCCAAGCGCCAGGGGCCAATAGTTCTGCTGCAGGGCCTCGCACCTGGCGAGACGGCCATCGCCCTGGATCGATTGGTGCTGGAGCGCTCGCTCAGCGTGAATACTGCAGCAGCCGGCGGCAACGCCAGCCTGATGACCATAGGCTGAAAGGTCGCCTGCGCTCAGAGCGCATGGCTGACGAGCTTGAAGTCAGGGTCTTCCGCAAAGGCCTTGACGCTAAAACCCAGGCTGCGCATAAGCTTGAGCATGCCAGGGTTGTTGGCCAGCACCAGGCCTTCCATTTCGCTCAAACCACGTTCACGCGCTACGTCCATGATGCTGAGCATCAGGCGCGAACCCAGGCCACGGCCACTGAAATCGTCTGCCACTACGAGGGCGAACTCACAACTGCTGTGGTCGGGATTGGTGATGTAGCGCGATACGCCGACAACGCGCTCGGTCTCCACCATTTCCCCATCCGCGCCCGGCGCGCGTTGCTTGAACACGGCGACCAGCGCCATTTCCCGGTCGTAGTCGATCAAGGTGAACCGCGCCAGCATGCTGGGCGGCAGCTGCGCCATTGAGGAGATGAAGCGGAAATAACGGCTCTCAGGCGACAGGCTGTGGACCAAGGCCTGGAGCATCTGCGCATCGTCAGGACGTATCGGGCGTACCGTGTATTCGCCGCCACCGCTGAGCGGCCAGACCTGGCGAAAGCGTGCCGGGTACGGCAGGATGGCCAGATGGCTGTAGTGCGCGGCACTGCCGCTGGCCTGCGGCGCATGGTCGACCACGATGCGCGCATCCACCGCAATGACGCCGGAGGCATCGACGATCAACGGATTGATGTCCATTTCGCGCAACTGCGGAAGCTCGCACACCATTTCGGAAACGCGCAGCAGCACCTGTTCCAGCGCATTGCGGTCCACTGCGCTTGCGCCGCGCCACTCGTCCAGGGTTTCAGCAACACGGGAGCGCTCAATGAGCCGGCGCGCCAGAAACTGATTGAGGGGCGGAAGCTCCATGGCGCGGTCATCGATCAGTTCGATCATGGTGCCACCAGCGCCAAAAGTGATCACCGGACCGAAGGGATCGTCGGTCACCAAACCAATGCACACTTCGCGGCCACGCCGGCTGCGCGCCATCTTCTGCACCGTCACGCCGTTGATGCGCGCGTTGGGCAGCTGCTGCTTGACCCGCTGCACCATATCGGTATAGGTGTCGCGGGCATTGGCGCCGCTCATGATGTTGAGCGCCACGCCCTGCACATCCGACTTGTGGCTGACGTCGGGTGAGTCGATCTTGAGTGCCACCGGAAAACCCAGCTGCGTCGCGATCATCATCGCTTCGGTGGCGCTGCGAGCCAGAATGGTGTTGGTGACAGGAATGTGGAAGGCGGCCAGCAGCGTCTTCGATTCCATCTCGGTGAGCACCTTGCGCCGCTCGGCCAGCACACCTTCGATCACCAGCCGAGCCCCCTCGATGTCCGGTTTCGCCAAAGTAGTCAACGGTGGCGGCGTTTGCTGCAGCAACTGCTGATTTTGGTAAAACGACGCAATGTTGCCGAAGGCTCCCACGGCAGCTTCCGGTGTGCGAAAGCTGGGAATGGCTGCCTCGACCAAGACAGCGCGAGCCGCCACCACGGAGCTGTCGCCCATCCAGCACGAGAGCAGCGGTTTGCTCATTTGGCGCTTGGCTTCAACAACCGCCTGCGCTACCGCCGTGGCATCCACACCCGTCTTGGGCGAGTAAATGGCCAGCACACCGTCGATTTGCCGATCGCGGCTCGCCGCTTCCACCGCAATGCGGAAATGCTCAGGGCCGGCCTCTTCCGACAAATCGATCAAATCGCACAAGGAAGCGAGCAGCGGTAACTGAGGCTGCAAGGCTGCAATGGATTCAGGCGACAGACGCCCCAGGTCAAGAAGAATCTCGTTCACCCAATCGGCTGCCAGAACCCCCGGCCCACCTCCGTTGGTCACGATAGCAAGTCGCCGGCCCACAGGTCGGTAGCGCGATGCCAGGCACTTGGCTGCCGAAAAAAGCTCTACAAACGACCGCACCCGCACGGCACCCGCACGGCGCAGCACGGCGTCGAATACGTCGTCGCTGCCGACGATAGCGCCGCTGTGGGTCTGTGCTGCAGCATTACCCGCAGGTTTTCTACCTGCCTTGAGAACGACTACGGGCTTAGCGTTGGCCGCGGAGCGCAATGCACTCATGAAGCTGCGCGCGTTGGAGATGCCCTCTAGATAGACAACGATGCTGTGCGTCTGTGGATCGCTGGCCAGATAGTCCAGCACTTGGGCGCTGTCCACCGACGTGTTCGGCCCCACCGATACGACGGACGAAAACCCCACGGCATTCTGAGCCGCCCAGTCCAGGATGGATGCCGTCAGCGCCCCCGACTGAGACACCAACCCAAGAGACCCCTGGCGGGCCAGTGGCCCTGCCACACTGGCGTTGAGCCCGAGCGCAGGGCGCTGAAAGCCAAGGGAATTAGGCCCCAGCAGGTACACCCCTTCGCGATGGGCAATCTTGGCCAACACCGCCGCTTCGTCTTGCCCCATGCCGCTAGAGATGACCAACGCTGCGCGACAGGCCATGCGTCCCGCCACCTCCAACGCCGCCGGCACATCTTTCGGAGGCAGCGCAATGATGGCCAGGTCGGCCCGCGCCTGTGCCAGATCGGCCAGAGTGCCCGTGGTTTCGATGTCGAGAAACTGCAAGCGGCCGCCGAAGCGCTGTGCACTGATCGCTTCGCGAAGCAACCTGCCTTGCGGGATCTGGCTCTCCTCGCGTGCAGAGTCACCAGAGAAAACGACGATGGATTCTGGTGAGAAAAGAGGTGTCAGAAAGTGCTTGTCCACTGGTGTTCCTCCAACCCGGTCAGCTTATTGGTACCACCTGAGCTGAAAATGACAACGGGTCACAGCATTGCTGCTGTGACCCGTTGTCTCTAGTCAAATTATTGGTCGGCGTGAAAGGATTCGAACCTTCGACCCCTTGCACCCCATGCAAGTGCGCTACCAGGCTGCGCCACACGCCGAACAGCTTCGAATTATAGATCCAAATCACGCTGCCACCGACAGAAGACCTCGGATTTCAAACAATTCACGGCGTACCGATTCGAGGTCTGCGGGCAGTACTGCCTGAGGGGCTGGGCCATTGGGATCAGATCGCGCTACGTGGCCCGCATCCAAGGCGTCTTGCAGCGGATCACCGGCGAAGGACAGCGCCTGCGCCCCGTCTTGAAGCTGATTGCGGGCGCCGCTGATCGTGAAGCCTTGGTCGTAGAGCAGATCCCGTATGCGACGAATCATCAGCACCTCATGGTGCTGGTAATAGCGCCGGTTACCGCGGCGCTTCATAGGGCGCAATTGTGTGAATTCCTGCTCCCAATAGCGCAGTACATGCGGCTTGACAGCGCACAAATCGGCCACTTCACCAATGGTGAAATAGCGTTTGGCTGGTATGGAAGGAAGCGCAGATCCCATGAAACGAGCGCGCCACCGCGCGCAAGATGCGATAAACCTTCTAGCCTACAGCAGACGCATCCGTTGCGCTATGCGTTGTAACGGCCCAACAACGCGGAAGCTGCATCATTCCGAGGGGAAATGCCCCTGAATTTGTTCCTTGAGCTTGGTACTGGCATGAAAAGTCACCACCCGGCGTTCACCAATGGGAATGGCTTCACCCGTGCGCGGATTGCGACCTGGGCGGGGTGCCTTGGTGCGAATCTGGAAATTGCCAAATCCTGATAGCTTGACGTCGTCCCCCTCCACCAGGCTGCGCGCAATCAAGTCGAAAAACGCGTCCACCATGTCTTTGGACTCCCGCTTGTTCAGCCCGATCTGGTCAAACAAGAGCTCCGCAAGCTGCGCCTTGGTGAGCGCGGGCGTTTCCAGGCTTTCCACTGAAAATTCGATGCGTTGCATCGTATGTCTCCTAGGCCCGCAGGCGAGCGCCGTGGCGCAGACCCAGTTGCTCCACGATCGTCTGCACCGCCGTATCGATCTGCAACTCGGTCAGCGCGGTTTCCCCCCCAAGCACCAGTCGAATCGCCATGCTCTTCTCTCCCACGGCAAGCGAGCCAGGCGCTGCAAGCTCGCCAGTTTTGTTGAGCTTGGGCCGGAAGACGTCAAACAAGACCATATTGCGCAGAAGACCGGCATCCACCGCACTGGCGATGGTGTCCTTGATCTGCGCGTAGATGATGCGCTCGTTCACCACGACCGCGATATCACGTTCCACCACCTGGTGCCGGGCAACTGGACGGAACGCTGGCACCGTGCGGCGGAGCACCGGGTCAAGTTCCAGCTCAAACATCACGGGCGCCTGAGCAAAACCCCAACTCTGTCGCCACTTGGGGTGCAGTTCACCCACATACCCCACAGCACAACCGTCGACCAAAACCCGTGCACAGCGACCGGGGTGCATGGCGGGATGCTCTGCAGCCTCAAACACCGGCACGCGCGGTGCCAACAATGCCTCGACGTCGCCCTTGATATCGAAGAAATCGACATTGCGCGGGCTAACCGACCATTGAACACCGTCGGCAGGGCCGAAGGCGAGACCGGCAACGCGCTGCGGCTGGTGATAACCCGCCACACTGGTATCAGAGTCCTGCACGGATGCGTCGCGCAAGAAGATGCGGCCAATCTCGAAGACCCGCACCCGCTCTGCCCGTCGGTCTGCGTTGTACTTTAAAACCTGTAGCAAGGAACCTAGAAGGGACGAGCGCATGACGCTCATTTGGGACGAAATTGGATTGAGCAAACGGATCGGGGCAGTGTTGGAGGTCAACTCACGTTCCCAACCCTCGTCGACAAAGCTGAAATTGATCGTTTCCTGGTACCCAAGCGAGGCGATCTGACGCCGCAAGGCGAAGGGACTGCGCCTGCGCTCCTCGCGCAACGTGGGCGTGACAGGTGCCAGCGGCGGCGTATCGGGCAATTGCCCGTACCCCACGATCCGCGCAACCTCTTCGATCAGGTCTTCTTCAAGCGTCAAATCAAACCGGTAGAGCGGCGGTGTGACGGTGAGCACGTCGGCCGACTCGACAACCTCAAGGCCAAGCCGTGTCAGCACCTCGGCGCATTGGGCTTGCGAGAGCGGCATGCCGATCACCTTGGCCGCCCGGGAGACACGAAGACTCACGGGGACGCGCTGTGGCATACGCGGCTGTTGGTCATCGACCGGGCCACAAACCGTCTCGGGCGTGCCGCAAATATCCAGCACCAGTTGCGTGATGCGCTCAATGTGCAGGACTGTCTGCTCGGGGTCTACCCCACGCTCGAAGCGATGCCCTGCCTCGGTGGCGAAGCGAAACTGCCGTGAGCGGCCAGCCACTGCTGCAGGCCACCAAAAGGCCGCCTCGATGTAAATATCCTGCGTGTCGTCAGAGACGGCCGTCGCATCGCCACCCATGATGCCGGCGAGGGATTCAACCTGCACTTCGTCTGCAATCACGCCCACGCGCTCGTCCAGATCCACCGTGCTGCCATTGAGCAAGGCCAGTCTTTCCCCCACGCGTGCCCAGCGAACGTCAAGGCCTCCGTGGATTTTTCCCAGATCAAAAATGTGCGAGGGCCGCCCTAGTTCGAACATCACGTAGTTCGAGATATCCACCAGCGGCGAGACGCTGCGCTGCCCACAACGCGCCAAGCGCTCTACCATCCACGCGGGAGTGCTGGCACGCGGATTGACCCGACGCACGATGCGACCGGAAAACCGTCCGCAGAGGTCGGGCGCGCTGACCTTGACCGGCAAGGTATCCGAAATATTTGCGGACACTGAGCCAATGCTTGGCTGCGTGAGCGGAGCACCGGTCAGCGCAGCCACTTCACGCGCCACCCCGAAGACGCTCAAACAATGCGCCAGATTGGGCGTCAGTTTGAGTGTGAACAACGTATCGTCCAGCGCGAGCACGTCGCGTACGTTGGCACCGAGCGGCGCATCAGAAGCGAGCTCCAGCAGCCCACCGTGGTCGTCGGACAGCTTGAGCTCCTTGGCAGAACACAGCATGCCGAAGCTTTCCACCCCACGCAGCTTACCTACGCGAATAGCAAATGGCTTGCCATCTTCTCCGGGTGGTAGCTGCGCCCCCACGACAGCACAGGGCACCTTGATGCCAACACGCGCATTGGGTGCTCCGCAGACGATGTTGAGCAGTTGCGCTTGGCCAATATCCACCTGGCAAATGCGCAACCTGTCGGCATCGGGGTGCTGCACCGCCTCACGGATTTCGCCCACCACCACACCGGTGAAAGGGGGCGCGACCGGCTGCAGTTCTTCGACTTCCATGCCGGCCATGGTCAGGGTATCGGCAAGCTCTTGCGTGCCCAAGGGCGGATTGCAGAATTGGCGCAGCCACGATTCAGGAAATTGCATGAGGAAATTTTTCGTTCGTCAAAAGAGCGCTGGCGCGCTGATCGCAGGGCAGTGAAAAGCGTCCTTGCACATCACTGGAATTGCGACAAGAAGCGGATATCGCCGTCAAAGAAGAGCCGCAAATCATTCACCCCATAGCGCAGCATGGTCAAGCGGTCAAAGCCCATGCCAAAGGCGAAACCTATGAAGCGTTCTGGATCGAGCCCCATGTTGCGCACCACGTTGGGGTGCACCTGGCCTGACCCGGCCACTTCCAGCCAACGACCGGCAAGCGGTCCACTTGGAAATTGAATGTCAATTTCGGCACTCGGCTCGGTGAACGGGAAAAAACTGGGTCGAAAGCGCAGCACCAAGTCGTCTGCCTCGAAAAAAGTGCGGCAAAACGCGGTGAAGATGTACTTCAAGTCCTTGAAGCTGACGTTCTCGCCGATCCACAACCCCTCGCACTGGTGAAACATGGGCGAATGCGTGGCATCGCTGTCTACACGGTAAGTGCGACCAGGCGCAATGACGCGAATTTCCGGCATGGGCTGGCCGGCATCGATTGCGGCGCGGTGGCGCTTGACGTGCGCGATCGCATGGCGAATCTGCATCGGACTGGTGTGCGTGCGCAGCAAATGGGGCGCATGCTCGCTCCCACCTTCCAAATAGAAAGTGTCATGCATGGAGCGTGCCGGATGGTCTTCGGGCGTATTGAGCGCCGTGAAATTGAACCAATCGGTCTCGATTTCCGGCCCATCGGCCACCTCGAACCCCATGGAGCCAAAGATGCTCTCGATGCGCTCCAAGGTCAGCGATACCGGATGCAGCCCGCCCTGCCCACGTTGGCGCCCAGGCAGGGTCACATCCAGGGCTTCAGCGTGCAACTGGGCATTGAGCTCGGCGTCGGCCAAAGCCTGCCGCCGGGCCGTCAAAGCAGCCTCTATGGCTTGTTTGGCAAGGTTGATGGCCGCACCGCGCGACTTTTTCTCGTCGGGCGAGAGCTGCGCCATGCCCTTCATGAGTTCTGTCATGCGCCCCGACTTGCCAAGGAACTGCGCCTTGGCGTTTTCGAGATCGGCCGGCGTGCCACTCGCAGCAAAAGATTGCTGCGCGGCACCCACCAAGGAATCCAGATCGTTCATAAGTGCTCTTGAAAAAGAAACAAGGGCTAGCGCCCTTTCAAGCCCTAGCCCTTGTCATGGTTGCGGTACAAGCTATCAATAAAATAGCAAGTCGCTACGCTCAAGCAGCCAGTTTTGCCTTGACCTGCTCCACAATGCTGCCAAAGGCAGCCTTGTCGTGCACAGCCAGATCGGCCAGCATCTTGCGGTCGATCTCGATGGATGCCTTCTTCAGGCCGTTGGCGAACTGGCTATAGGTCAGGCCCAGCTCACGGGCTCCAGCGTTGATACGGGCAATCCAGAGGCGGCGGAACACGCGCTTCTTGGCACGGCGGTCGCGATAGGCATATTGCCCAGCCTTCATGACCGCTTGTTTGGCGATCCGGAAGACATTACCGCGGCGACCGCGAAAACCCTTGGCAAGGGCCAGAACTTTTTTGTGACGGGCGTGAGCCGTTACACCACGTTTGACGCGAGGCATGTGAGTACTCCTTGTTCGTCCGTTGATTACAGGCCAGCGAAGGGCAGCATCTGCGCCATATGACCCATATTGGTCTCATGGACAGACGTGATGCCACGCAGATGGCGCTTGTTCTTGGTGGTCTTCTTGGTCAGGATGTGACGCTTGAAGGCGTGGCCGCGCTTGACGGTACCACCCGGGCGAACGCGAAAGCGCTTCTTTGCGCTGCTCTTGGTCTTCATTTTGGGCATGGAAATGCTCCTTTTATTGTGCTCGTGAGGCGCCTGCAAAACAGCTTGCAAGCTTGTTGGCCCCGAGACACTTCTTTTGACCGGTTTTGCATCCGGCCCAGGACAGCGGCAACACCGCTCTCCATTTTTTGATCGCCCAGGCGAACCCGGGCGGATCAAAATCTTAAATCTATCGTCAGGCTGCGTTCACGTCCGAACCAGCAGCCACCTCAGCCGATCGCGCAGCCGCAGTCTTTTTACGTGCCGGTGCGATCATCATGATCATCTGCCGACCTTCAAGCCGGGGAAACTGCTCCACGAGAATGGTGTCACCCAAATCGTCGCGCAGTCGGTTAAGCAACGCCAGACCGAGATCCTGGTGCGTGATCTCACGGCCACGAAAACGCAGCGTAATCTTGCATTTGTCACCCTCAGCGAGAAAACGCCGGATGTTGCGCAACTTGATGTTGTAGTCGCCGTCATCGGTGCCCGGGCGGAACTTGATTTCCTTGATCTCGATGACCGTCTGCTTGGCCTTCGCTTCCGCTGCACGCTTTTGCTCGATGTACTTGAACTTGCCATAGTCCATCAAACGGCAAACAGGCGGGTTGGCCGTCGCGGAAATTTCCACGAGGTCCACATCCAACTCCCCGGCCATGCGCAAGGCGTCCATCAGGCTCACAACACCCAAAGGCTCGTTCTCGGGGCCCGACAAACGGACTTCCGGGGCCATGATTTCACGGTTCAAGCGGTGCTTGCGCTCTTCACGGTGGCGACGATCACGAAATTCAGTAGCTATGGTTCTCACCTCTTGTGTTGAATTTAAGAATCCCAAGACCGCCCAAACACCGCCGCAAAGCGGCTGGCATCAGACAATCTCAAGTTCTTTCGGCAACTGCGCTGGTAAGAAGTCGAATGAAATCATCGACTGGCATTACCCCGAGATCCTTGTTGCCTCGGGCGCGCACTGCAACGGCACCGGCTGCACGCTCTTTCTCGCCAGCGACGAGGATAAAGGGCAGCTTTTGCAACGAATGCTCACGTATTTTATACGTAATCTTCTCGTTTCGTAGATCCAGCGCGATGCGCAGCGGGTGCTGGGGCACCGCTTGTTGGATTTTTTCGGCAATTTCACGACAGTAATCGCCCTGCGTGTCAGTGATGTTCAGAATACCCACCTGCACCGGCGCGAGCCAGACCGGCATAGCCCCAGCGTGCTGCTCGATCAGAATACCAATAAAACGCTCCAGGCTGCCGACGATGGCACGGTGCAGCATGACGGGTCGATGTCGGTTGCCGTCCTCACCGACGTACTCGGCATCCAGCCGCTCTGGCATGGAGAAATCGACCTGGATCGTGCCGCACTGCCACTGGCGTCCGATGGCATCCTTGAGCGTGTACTCGATCTTGGGCCCATAGAACGCTCCCTCACCGGGCGAGATCTCGTACGCGCAGCCCGAAGCATCGAGGCTGGTGATCAGCGCTGCTTCTGCTTTGTCCCAGCTTTCATCCGAGCCAATGCGCGCATCGGGGCGCGTGGCGACCTTGTAGATGATGTTCTCGAATCCAAAGTCTTGGTACACCTTCTGAAGCAAAGCGGTATAGGCGGTGCATTCCGCAAGAATTTGGTCTTCGGTGCAGAAGATATGCCCATCGTCTTGCGTAAAGGCGCGCACACGCATGATGCCGTGCAGGCCGCCCGTCGGCTCGTTACGGTGGCACTGGCCAAACTCACCGTAGCGCAGCGGCAGATCCCGGTAGCTCTTGATGCCCTGCTTGAAGATCAGGATATGCCCGGGACAGTTCATCGGCTTGAGCGCGTATTCGCGCTTTTCCGATTCAGTCGTGAACATGTTTTCGCGGTACTTGTCCCAGTGCCCGGTCTTTTCCCAGAGCGTCTTGTCCAGAATCTGCGGGCCTTTGACTTCCTGGTAGCCGTTGTCCTGGTAGACACGGCGCATGTACTGCTCCACTTCCTGCCACAGCGTCCACCCCTTTGGGTGCCAGAACACCGTACCAGGCGAATGCTCGTCGATGTGGAACAAATCCAGCTCACGCCCCAGCTTGCGGTGGTCGCGCTTCTCGGCCTCTTCCAGCATCGTGAGGTATTGCGCAAGCTCGTCCTTGGTCGCCCAGGCCGTGCCGTAGATGCGCTGCAGCATCTCGTTGCGGTGGTCACCGCGCCAATACGCGCCTGCCACTTTCATCAGTTTGAAATGCTTGAGCTTGCCCGTGCTCGGGACGTGGGGGCCGCGGCACAAATCCTCAAAAGTGCCTTCGCGGTAAAGGCTGACATCCTCGCTGCTGGGAATGCTGGCGATGATTTCCGCCTTGTAATGCTCACCAATGCCTTTGAAATACGCGACTGCTTCGTCGCGTGGCAGCACACGACGCACTACCGGCTCGTCCTTGGCTGCAAGAGCGGTCATGCGTTTTTCGATGGCTTCCAGGTCTTCTGGCGTGAAGGGACGCTTGTAGGCAAAGTCATAGAAAAAGCCGTTTTCAATCACGGGGCCAATCGTGACCTGGGCATCCGGAAAAAGCTCTTTGACTGCATAGGCAAGCAAGTGCGCCGTCGAGTGACGAATTACGTCCAATCCTTCGGCATCCTTTGCCGTCACGATAGAAAGCGGACTATCCTGGCTGATCAGATAACTGGTATCGACCACCTTGTCGCCCACTTTGCCCGCCAGGGCTGCCTTGGCGAGGCCTGAACCGATCGAGGCAGCCACTTCGCCAACGGTGACGGGGCCCGGATACTCGCGCTGCGAGCCATCGGGAAGGGTGATGTGAATCATGGGAATCCTTGTCGAATCTTGGGGGAAACCGCGCGGCGCCCTTCAAAGCAAAAGCGCGGACCATGTCCGCGCTTTTCAGGTAAAAGTTGAATCCTGTGCAGGCACGAACAGCCAGCCTCAGCGGCTGGTAACCATCTCCGGTGTAGTTCGCGGTGTCATAACCAAAGTGCCTTTCTTGCCCTTGTTGGTGGATTCTGCATTTCATTTTAACCGGTACAAAAAAAGGCCCGCAACGAGCGTTGCGGGCCTTTTCACATCTCCGCGGAAAAAATCAGTGGAACTGCTCTTCTTCGGTGGAACCGGTGAGCGCCTTTACGCTGGAGGAGCCACCCTGAATCACGGTGGTGACGTCGTCGAAGTAGCCCGCACCCACTTCTTGCTGGTGCGACACGAAGGTGTAGCCCTGCTCGCGCGCTGCGAACTCAGGCTCTTGCACCATGTTGACGTAGTGCTTCATGCCTTCGCCGCCAGCGTAGGCGTTGGCGAACTTGAAGGTGTTGAACCAGTTGATGTGGATACCGGCCAGCGTGATGAACTGGAACTTGTAGCCCAGCGCCGACAGGTCTTCCTGGAACGAAGCGATCTGCTTGTCGTCAAGGTTCTTCTTCCAGTTGAACGAGGGCGAGCAGTTGTACGACAGCAACTTGCCGGGGCAGGCCGTCAGCACGGCTTGCGCGAATTCGCGGGCGAAGCCGATATCGGGCACGCCGGTTTCGCACCACACCAAATCGGCATAGGGAGCATAGGCCACACCGCGGCTGATGGACTGCTCCAGACCATTCTTGACACGGTAGAAACCTTCTTGCGTACGTTCCCCGGTCAGGAAGGGCTTGTCGTTGGCATCGTAGTCCGAAGTGATCAGATTGGCGGCTTCAGCATCGGTACGGGCCAGGATCAGGGTAGGCACACCCATGACGTCGGCAGCGAAGCGGGCGGAAATCAGCTTCTCGCAGGCTTCTTGCGTGGGCACAAGCACCTTGCCACCCATGTGACCACACTTCTTAACGGCTGCCAGCTGGTCTTCGAAATGCACACCGGCAGCGCCTGCGGCGATCATGTTCTTCATCAGCTCGAAGGCGTTCAACACGCCGCCAAAACCAGCTTCAGCATCGGCCACGATGGGCAGGAAGTAGTCGATGAATTCCTGGTCGCTCGGGTTGAGACCACGTGCCCACTGAATTTCGTCCGCACGCTTGAATGTGTTGTTGATGCGGCGCACCATGGTAGGCACCGAGTCGTAGGCGTACAACGACTGGTCGGGGTACATGGTTTCCGACGTGTTACCGTCCGCAGCCACTTGCCAGCCCGAGAGGTACACGGCTTCCAGACCTGCTTTGGCCTGCTGCATTGCCTGACCGGCGGAAATGGCGCCAAAGGCATTCACATAGCCCTTTTTGGCACCGCCATTGACCTTCTCCCACAGCTTCTCAGCGCCGCGCTGGGCCAGCGTGTGCTGGGGCTGCAGGCTGCCGCGCAGGCGCACGACGTCGGCGGCGGTGTAGCCACGCTTGACGCCCTTCCAGCGGGGGTTTTGCGCCCAGTCTTTTTCGAGGGCAGCAATTTGCTGTTCGCGGCTCAGTTGTTGGGTGAGGGATTGGGGCATGTGAACTCCATGAAGGTTGAAAACACGACCGCGCTGCTCGGCAGCTGCATGGCTTCACTTTAAGTCTTCTATAAGACTTGTGCAAGCTCTTATGTCTTATAGAAGAGTCAGATTAATTTTCACAAAATCAAGATGTTGCGACGCACTTTTCACATTACAAAATTATCTTAATGAAGCGGGCTCTTCGGTATTGACGTGGAACGCTATCAAATTTTCACATCAAGAAATGATATTTTCATGATATGAAAATATTTGCTGCCACTGATCGAAACTACCCCATCCCCTAGCCGTTGTCCACAGCTGGGCTGTTCTACCTGCGCACCTATCTGCCCGTCAGGTAGACCACGTGCGGCTTGCGTCCCTTCATGCGCTGCTTTGGAATCGTCCAGGTCGCGCTCTCGAAATCGACCTCACCCCAAGTGGCCTGGATCAGTTCGCTCTTGCGAACCAAGGGCACCATGATCATGCGCAGCGCCAGCCGGATGGACGGATAGGTCGCCACCGATTCCATCAGCCGGATCTCCAGCGGTGACAGGGCGCGATCCTTGGGCACGAAGGTCGCTATCGACGCTTCGCCCACTTCGGCCGCTTCGGCCGCTTCGGCCGCTGGGTTGTCCACCTTCTCTCTATGGAGGGGGGGTGAAAGCATATATCTGCTTCACGATGTCGCGGGTGATGAACAGGGCCTCAGTGCGCGGCGAAGAAGACTTGGGTCCCATCTAAACACCCCTCGAAATTTGCAAGGAAACTGCACTGTTCAACGCATCGCATTGCAATTGGTGGACCGAGAAAATACTTAAATCGCCAACAAAATCAATAGGTTGTAAATTATTCAGGACGGACTGAGTAGTCGGTTCTGGAACGCCGGCAGGACGTCCCGACCAATGATGCTCTTGCGCATCGCTTCGGTGCTATCGGCCATCCAAGCGCCGGCCAGCCACTTCTCGGTCACGTCGCCAAAGGTCTTGGCGGCGGTCAGGCGGCGCTTTTTGCGCTGCTTCTCCAGCGCGGGGGGACTTGCCCTGGGCGACAGCCTTCTTGGCGTCGATCAGCTTTTCGCGGGCCATCGCCAGCGAAATGCCCGCCGCCCCGTAGCGGCCAATGGTCAGGGTCTCGCGGCGGTCATTGAGACGGTAATCGAAGCGGAAGGTGACGGTACCGGTGGGCGATACTGTCACGTACATTCCATCCCGGTCAGAAGCCTTATAAGTCAAAGACTTAGGCTTCAAGTTGCGCAGTGCAGTGTCGGTAAGCATCGTGAAGCGCCCTGGCTTTCGTGGAGGCCGGATGGTTTAAGTCGTCCGCCCTGAACAATTCTGTTTTTAGCCGCAGGTAGGTCGGTGCTCATGCGCAGCGGGGAACAGTGCAGCGATGATCGCCTGCATGAATAGCCCGAATCGGGCGCAATAAAGCCGCAGCGCGGCCAGAATCAGGCGCAGGTTGTGCCCGGCGCCGCACATCACC